>CAXTMA010000254.1:0-6428 GCA_964245015.1 uncultured Beijerinckiaceae bacterium
CATGCACATGTGCTCGGCCTCGATCATCACGGCGCAGCCGCGCGGGCGCAGGTTGAGTTCAAGCGCCCGAAGCACCTGCGCGGTGAGCGCTTCCTGCGTTTGCAGCCGCCGGGCGAAGATGTCGACGAGGCGGGCGAGCTTGGACAGGCCGACCACGCCTTCCCCGCTGGGATAATAGGCGAGGTGCGCCTGGCCGGTGAAAGGCACCATGTGGTGCTCGCAGTGCGAAGCGAACGGAATATCGCGCAACACCACCATGTCGTCGTAGCCGTGCACGTCCTCGAAGACGCGGGTCAGGACCTCGGCCGGATCCTGCCGGTAGCCGGCAAAGAACTCGTCGAAGGCCGAGACCACGCGGCGCGGCGTTTCCAGCAGGCCCTCGCGCCCCGCATCCTCGCCGATGTAGGCAAGCAGAATGCGCACGGCCGCCTCGGCATCCGCCCGGTCCGGTCGCCTGGGATGAGCGCCGGCAAGGAGTACGGCACCCCCCGGAGCGGGATCGCTGTCGCGACCCAGTGCCGGACCTGCGGCGCCATCAACGACACGACGGTCGCGCAAGGTCTTAACCACATCGTCCATGTGGCGCCTCCGAATTTTTTCTTTCCAAGAGGATGACGCAGCCACCTCTCGGTGCCGACGTCACGACGACGGTCCGCTTCGCCCGCCCCGTCGCCGCCCCTATATAGGATGCGAAAGGCGCCGTCACGAACGCGGCGCGGCAGATTTGACCATGCTTGACGATATCTACAATAGCCGCATCCTGGAACTTGCCGGCAATATCCCCCGCCTCGGGCGTCTCGCCGAGCCGGGAGCCACCTCGCGCCAGCATTCCCGGCTGTGCGGCTCCACGGTGATCGTGGATCTCGCGATGACCGACGGGGTCGTCAGCGATTACGCGCAGGACGTGAAGGCCTGCGCGCTGGGGCAGGCGGCGGCGGCAATCGTGGCACGCCATGTGATCGGCACAACGGCCGAAGAGTTGCGCGGGGTGCGCGACCGGGTGCGGGCCATGCTGAAGGCGGGCGGCGCCCCGCCGGAAGGCGCGTGGGCAGACGCGGGCATCCTGCAGCCCGTGCGCGACTACAAGGCGCGCCATGCCTCGACGCTGCTGGCATTTGAGGCGGCGGCGCAGGCGGCGAGCGAGATCGAGGCTGACACGATGGAGCGAACCGCGCGGCCGCCGCACGCGGCGCAGACAAGTAGTTCGTCACTGTGACATGCAGGTCATAGGTTATTCGGCGGGATTTTGACACAATGGAGGCAAGAGCCGCTGGATCGAGCGGTGGGGGAATTGAGCGTGATCAAAGCAAGCTGCACGGCCGCCCTTGGCCTCGTGCTCGTCTCCTCGGCCGTTCTGGCCGCCGACCTTCCGAGCCGGCGCGCCCCGCCGGTGTACGTGCCGCCCGCGCCGACCGGGTACAACTGGACCGGCCTCGAATTCGGCCTGACCACCAGCGTGTCGCTTCCCAGCGGGCAGAACGTCAACATCGCGTCGGTCGGCGGCGCTGGCCTGCCGCCCGGCGGCATCTCGTTGAACAAGGGCGGGCTTGACGACGTGGGCGGCGGCTTCGCCGCCAACTACCAGCTCAGGCCAGGATCCGGCGTCGTCGTTGGCGTCCAGGCCGACATCGACTATTTCAACCTGCACGCCTACGAAGACCTCTTCATCCCCGGCGGCGGCAAGTTCAACTTCCAGCAGCGTCTCGCTTATCTCGGCACCGCCAACGGCCGCGTCGGCTATGCCTTCGACCGCCTTCTGATCTACGCCACCGGCGGCTTCGCCTATGGCGAGGTCCATAACAGCACCTTCGTCGACATGGCCGGCCCGGCCTATTTCGGGACCACCAGCCGCATCAGCACCGGCTACGACGTCGGCGGCGGCATCGAATACGCGATCCCGGCCGACAGCATCCTCAACAAGCTCTCGATCGAGAAGCTGCTGGGCATCGACAAGAAGCTTGGCCTCGACATCTTCGACGGGACGCTTCGGGCCGAATACGTCCATTACGATCTCGGCAGCCAGACGGTCGGTGCCGCCAGCCTCGCCGGTGCGCCGGGCGGCTATGTTTCGACCGTTCGCACGGAAGGCAACCTGATCCGGGTCGGCCTGGGCTACAAGTTCAACGGCTTCGGCGGCACCCCGGCCCCGGTCGTCGCCCGCTACTGAGAGACCGTTCGCGATTTCCCCGACCCGGCGACCTCGCCGGGCCCTTGCTTCGGCCAAGCTCAGGCCCGGCGGTTTCGCCGGGCTTTTGCTTCTGGCCGGGCGAAGGCCATATCTGCTCGCGTCATGCATGCTCCCGACGCGGGCCTGATCGCCTCGCTGCCCCGGCGTACCGCCCGCCTGCTGATCCGGGCCTATCAGTTGACCGCGTCCGCCCTCGTGGGTCGGCACTGCCGGCATCTGCCGACGTGCTCTCATTACACCGACGAGGCGATCGCTCGCCACGGGCTTTGGGCCGGCGGCTGGATGGGCGCGGCTCGCATCTGCCGCTGCCATCCCTGGGGCACGCAAGGCTTCGATCCCGCACCCACGACCGTTCCCGCCGGAGCCGCATGGTACAAGCCATGGCGCTACGGCGCGTGGCTTCGATGCGGTTCACCGTGAAACGAGACGTTGCCGGACCAGACGGAAACCGCGGCCGGCAAGGTGACATCCAGGTGAACATCCCGCTCCGGGGACGTTCAGTCGGCTCGGCCTAGGGTCGTTGCACGCTCAAGAGAGCGGTTCCAACCTGCAAGGACCTGCCATGATCTCCCGCAAACTCGTCACCCTCGGCCTCGGCCTGGCTCTCGCCTTCGGTGCCGCCGCCGATGCCTCCGCCGCGCTCGCGAACGGCCCGGAGGCGACCAAGACCGTCGCCGGCAAGACCGACGCCAGCAAGCCGGTTGCCAGCAGGACTGTCGCCGGCAAGACCATCGCCGCCAAGCCTGGCCTCAAGACGGCTGTCGCCGGCAAGGCGCCGATGACGTTCAAGTCGGCCGTGTCCAAGTCGGCCGTGTCCAAGTCGGTCGCATCCAAGTCGGCGGCGTCCAAGTCCATCGGCGGCAGAACCGTTAACTCCCCGACCCTCGGCGCGGGAAAGCCGAGCCGGCTGGTTCGCCTCCACCGCCACGTACGCTTCTCGTTCTTCCAGCAGAAGCGCATGCGTGCGGCCGCTCGCACCCGCATGGTGGCGCACGTCGTGAAGCGCTCCAGCGCCAAGCACGTTTGATCCGCGTCTGCGACCGGTGATACGGGTGGGGCTGATCGCCTCACCCGCTTCGCCGCGCCTCGGCTCTTCCCAACCGCCGGCATGACAAGCGCAGATCGATCTCCAAGGGCATCGCACCGAAACGAGCGCGATGGTTCCGGGATGCATCCGGAGCGTCGCTGCGAAACAAGCATCGGAGCGGATCCGATTTCCGGCCCGGTGCCTTATGAGGTCGGCATGATCAGCAGCAACGGCCGCACGGCCGAGTACCCGATCAATCCGCTTTTCCTCGACCGCTGGTCGCCGCGCAGCTTTTCGGCCGAGGCGATCGCCGACGCCGATCTGTTCACCCTTTTCGAGGCCGCGCGCTGGGCACCCTCGTCGAGCAATCTGCAACCCTGGCGCATCCTCTACGCCAAGCGCGACACGCCGGACTGGCCGCTGTTCCTGCAGCCCCTCAACGAGAAGAACCAAGCTTGGGCCGGGCGGGCCTCCGCCCTGCTCGCCATCCTGTCCCGGCGCACGACCTCGACCGGCGGCAGCGTGCGCGACATCCGCAGCCACGCCTTTGATGCCGGCGCGGCGTGGGCGTGCCTGGCTTTGCAGGCTTCGCTCAGCGACTGGGTCGCCCACGCCATCGGTGGCTTCGACGCACCGCGTGCGCGAGACCTGCTCGGCGTGCCCGACGACCTCGACCTCCATTGCTTTGTCGCGATCGGCCGAAGCACGATCGACCTTGGGGCGCGGAATGCGGACGGTGCCGGACCCAATGGCCGCAGCCCGCAGGCGAGCTTCGTGCGCGCCGGCCCGACAAGGGCCTGACCAGCGCGACGGCTGCGCGGACCCGCCGCTCGACTTTCCCAACCGGGCGTTCCACATACGGGGTCTGCCGACAGCTCCGGTTCCACAGCCTCGATCCAAACGTGACAGATCTGAAACGCGCCGTCGCCGAACTGAAGAAGGGCGGCTCCCTCACCCTGTCGTGCGTGCCCGAAGGCTTCGACGCGTTCTGCGTCGCCGACCTCGCCCATGCGCTGGCCCGCGACGCCGAGCGCCGGGCGGTGGTGTTCGTCCACGTCGCCCGCGACGAAACCAGGGCCCGGGCCTTCGCCGAGGCGCTGGCCTTCGCCGCGCCCGACATCGAGGTGCTCGACCTGCCGGGCTGGGATTGCCAGCCCTACGACCGCGTATCGCCCAACGCCGCCGTCGCCGCGCGGCGGATGACGGCGCTGGCGCGGCTCGCCCGCTCGCGCTCATCGGAGGAGCGCCCCCGCCTGCTCTCGACCACCGTGTCCGCGCTGTTGCAAAGGGTTCCGCCGCTCGCCCGCGTCGCCAAGGATTCCTTCGCCGCCGCGCCGGGCAACGCCGTCGACATCGAGGAGCTGGTGCGCTGGCTGGAGATCAACGGCTTCGCCCGCTCCTCCACCGTGCGCGATACCGGCGACTACGCCGTGCGCGGCGGCATCGTCGATCTGTTCGCCCCCGCCCTGCCGCAGCCGATCCGCCTCGACTTCTTCGGCGACACGCTGGAATCGATCCGCACCTTTGATCCGGAAACGCAGCGCACCTCCGGCCAACTCAAGGCCCTCGACCTCGTGCCGATGAGCGAAGTGCAGCTGACCACCGAGGCGATCAAGCGCTTCCGCAACGCCTACACCTCGCGCTTCGGCGGGCTGACGAGGGGCGACACGCTTTACGAGGCGATCAGCGAGGGGCGGCGCACACCGGGTCTGGAGCACTGGCTGCCGCTGTTCTACGAAACGCTCGACCCCCTGTGGTCCTACACCGGCGGCGCGCCGCTGATCCTGGACGGTTCGGTGCGCGAGGCGGCGGCCGAGCGCTTCAAGCAGATCGCCGACTACTACGACGCCCGCCGCACGGCCTACGAGGCCGGGCCGGGAGCCTCGACCTACAAGCCGATGCCGCCCGATGCGCTCTACCTCGACGAGAAGACCTGGACCAAGCGCCTGGGCGAGATGTCGGTGGTTCAGATTTCCCCACGCGGCGTGCCGGAGGGCAGCCGTGGCCTGGTGGTCGACGCGGGCGGGCGGCCGGGACGGTCCTTCGCCCCCGAACGCGCCGACGAAAGCCGCAACGTCTTCGAGGCCACCGCCGCGCACGTCCGCGACCTGCAATCGCGCTCCAAGCACGTCATCCTCGCCGCCTGGTCTGACGGCTCGCGCGAGCGCCTCGCCGGCGTGCTCGCCGACCACGGCCTGAGCGCGACGGTTGCCGTGTCGCAGCTCGGCCACGCGCTGCACCACAAGGGCCGCAAGGCCGCTCTCGCCGTGTTCGGCCTGGAACAGGGTTTCGAGGCCGGCGACATCGCCGTGATCTCCGAGCAGGACATCCTCGGCGACCGGCTCGTGCGCAAGCGCAAGAACCCCAAGCGGGCGCAGAACTTCCTCAGCGAGATCGGGGCGATCACCGCCGGCGACATCGTGGTTCACGCCGACCACGGCATCGCCCGCTACCACGGCCTGCACCCCATCGAGGCGGCCGGCGTGCGCCACGACTGCCTGGAGCTGCACTATGCCGAGGGCGTCAAGCTGTACCTCCCCGTCGAGAACCTGGAGTTGCTTTCCCGTTACGGCTCCGAGGACACGGAAGTTCAGCTCGACCGCCTCGGCGGCGGTGCCTGGCAGAAGCGCAAGGCGCGCATGCGCAAGCGCGTGCTGGAGATGGCCGCCGGCCTCATCAAGATCGCCGCCGCCCGTGCCACCGCGTTGGCGCCGAAGCTGGTGCCGCCCGACGGCCTTTACGCCGAGTTCTGCGCCGGCTTCCCCTACGACGAGACCGACGACCAGGAGAGCGCGATCGGTGCCGCCCTCGATGATCTCGCCTCCGGCCACCCGATGGACCGGCTGGTGTGCGGCGACGTCGGCTTCGGCAAGACGGAAGTCGCGATGCGCGCCGCCTTCGCCACCGCCATCAACGGCAAGCAGGTCGCCGTGGTGGTGCCGACCACGCTGCTCGCCCGCCAGCATTTCCGCAACTTCGCCGAGCGCTTCGCCCACCTGCCGGTCAAGGTGGCGCAGCTCAGCCGCATGGTCGGTGCCGGCGACCTCAAGAGCAACAAGAGCGGCATCGCGTCCGGCTCGGTCGACATCGTGGTCGGCACCCATGCCGTGCTCGGCAAGGGGATCGACTTCAAGGATCTGGGCCTCGTGATCGTCGACGAGGAGCAGCACTTCGGCGTCAAGCACAAGGAGCGGCTGAAGGACCTGCGCGCCG
>CAXTMA010000255.1:0-6417 GCA_964245015.1 uncultured Beijerinckiaceae bacterium
GGTGGCGGGCAAGGTTCTGCGGCGCGAGGCCGTCGTCGAGCAGCGCCTCGGCGAGAAACAGGCGAAAGGCGCCTTCCTCCGTCGCCAGTCGCGGCAGGCGAGCGAAGGCGAGCTCGATGTGGGCGAGCGCCACCTCGCCGCGTCGCCAACGCTGGCTGGCGCGCTTGGCGAAATGGGGGACGAGCGGCGAGACGGCGTGGCCGTAGGCCGCTGCCAGCAGCACCGTCAGGCGATCGGCGTCGCCCTCGCGAACGCCATGTCGGGCGCCCGGGTCGTTGCGCGCGAGCAGGGAGCCGCGCCCGAGGATCAGCGCCGCGTCGCCGATCGTGGGCGTGGCGTGGAAGGTGCTGCGTCGTCGCCGGCCATCGTAGCTTTCGTGCAGGTTCGCGAGGGAGCGCAAGGAGAGTGCCTGTGAACGCATCGGCGTTCACAATCTAAACTGAAGAAAGGCGGTGCGAGAAGCAGTCGCGACGCGCGCAGATCGGACATGCGTGCGACCTAAAGCAGTTGTTTTGCTGGATGTTGCCTCCCGACCGCGAGAGCCGGGCTGCATGGCGCCTGCGCCTCGACGGAAGCTGGACGCCGACCCATCCTGATGGAGGCTATCGAGCCTGCCCCGGAGAAGGTTTCTAAACCAGAACGACTTCGTGGTTATGTTCTGGCTGGTAAGTGTTTTGGCGCGCCCCGCAGGATTCGAACCTGCGACCCTCGGGTTCGAAGCCCGATACTCTATCCAGCTGAGCTAGGGGCGCACGCATAACACTCTACCCGAAGCGCAGCCCGTTGCCAACGGTCTTGCCCCGGCGCTTCGGCCGGCAGGCTCTTACGCTTGCGTTCGCCCGGCGGCCAATGTTGTTTTGAAAACCGTCGGAGGCTCGGCTAGAGAAGGGCCGGCAACGAAAGCGCTGGGGCACGTCATGAACAAGGATCAGCTCACAAAGGTCGCGGCGGCGATGGTGGCGCCGGGCAAGGGCATCCTCGCCGCGGACGAAAGCTCCTCCACCATCAAGAAGCGCTTCGACGCGATCGGCGTCGAGTCGACCGCCGATTCCCGCCGCGACTACCGCGAGTTCATGTTCCGCTCGCGCGAGGCGATGAGCGAACATATATCCGGAGTCATCCTCTACGACGAGACGATCCGGCAAACCGCCAAGGACGGCACGCCGCTGGTCAGGATCATCGAGGACATGGGCTCGATCCCCGGCATCAAGGTGGATGAGGGCGCCAAGCCGATGCCGATGTTCCCCGGCGAAACCATCACCGAGGGGCTCGACGGCCTGCCCGGGCGGATGAGGGCATATTACGATCTCGGCGCCCGCTTCGCCAAATGGCGGGCGGTGATCACCATCGCCGCCGACGGCCGCCCGAGCGAGGGCGCGGTGCGCGCCAACATGCAGGCGCTCGCCCGTTATGCCGCGATCTGTCAGGAAGCCGACATCGTGCCCATCGTCGAGCCGGAGGTGCTGATGGACGGCGCCCATACGATCGAGCGCAACTACGAGGTCACCCGCTTCGTGCTCAACACGCTCTACGCCGAGCTGTACCGGCACCGCGTCTTCCTGGAAGGCACGATCCTCAAGCCCAACATGGTCATCCCCGGCGAGGACGCGCCGAAGGCGTCGCCCGAAGAGGTCGCCGCGTGGACGGTGAAGCTGTTCAAGAACTGCGTGCCGCTCGCCGTGCCGGGCATCGCCTTCCTGTCGGGCGGGCAGTCCGACGTCGAGGCGACCGCCAACCTCGACGCCATCGCCCGGCTCGGGCCGCATCCCTGGAGCATTACCTTCTCCTACGGGCGGGCCCTGCAGGCGGCGGCGCAGCACGCCTGGTCCGGCAAGACCGATCAGGAGCGGGCGGGACAGGCCGCCTTCATCCATCGCGCCCGAATGAACGGCCTCGCCCAGCTCGGGCAATGGTCCGACCGGAGCGAGAAGGCGGCGGCCTGAGCCGCTCCGGCGGCCGGCCTACGCCGCGAGATCCGCCACCACCATGTCGAGGAGCGGGAAGCCGGCCGGGCTGACGCGCAGGCGCCCGCCCGACGTCATCTCCACCATGCCGTCCTGCATCAGCGAGGTGATGCGGCTCTTGTCGAGCATGCGGTTCGACAGCGCCTCGAACTGCGTCGGCTCGATGCCCTCGGCGAGGCGCAGGCCCATCAGCAGGAACTCGTCGCCCTGCTCGTCGGTCGAGAGAAGCTCGTCCTCGACAAGGCCGTGACCCTCCGTTTCCACGACGGTCAGCCACATTTCGGGGTGCGATTCCGTGGCGTGGGCGCGTCGACCCTTCGCCGTGGCGATACGGCCGTGGGCGCCCGGCCCGACGCCGACGTACTCGCCGTAGCGCCAGTAGATCAGGTTGTGCCGGCTTTCGCTGCCCGGGCGGGCGTGGTTGGAGATCTCGTAGGCCGGCAGCCCGGCGCGGCTCATCGTCTCCTGGGTGACGTCCCACAGGTCGCGGCACTGTTCGGGGCTGGGAACGGCGAGCTTGCCGGCGTTGCGCAGGCGCTCGAACATCGTGTCGGGCTCGATCGTGAGCTGGTAGAGCGACATGTGGTCCCGCGCCTTGGTGATCGCGCCGGTCAGTTCGGCCCGCCACTGAGCCGGCGTCTGCCCGGGTCGGGCGTAGATCAGGTCAAAGGAATAGCGCTCGAAGATGGAGGCGGCGATGCCCACCGCCTTCATCGCCTCGGCGGCCGTGTGCAGCCGGCCGAGCGCCTTCAGGTCGGCGTCGTTCATCGCCTGCACGCCCAGCGAGACGCGGTTGACGCCGGCGCGGCGGTAGCCGGTGAAGCGGTTGGCCTCGACGCTGGTCGGGTTGGCTTCCAGCGTCACTTCGCACCTGGGATCCACGCTCCAGTTGGCGGCGATCGCGTCGAGGATGCCGGCCACCGTGCCGGGCTTCATCAGCGAGGGCGTGCCGCCGCCGAAGAAGATGGAGGATACGGCGCGCCCCTTGGTCAGCTTGGCGCGGTGGACGAGTTCGGAGCGAAAGGCGGCGACATAACGCTCCTCGTCGATGAGGCCGGCACGGACATGGCTGTTGAAGTCGCAATACGGGCACTTCGACTGGCAGAAGGGCCAGTGCACGTAGACGGCAAAGCCGGGCGTGTTGGGTCGGTAGATCTGGCCAGCCATTCTCGCCCCGCAGCCTGCCCGCATCGATCGCCGAAATTCGGCCGCGCGGACCCGTCATCCTGCGCCACCCGCGGGACACCTAGCATGCCCAGCATTCCATCGCGGGTCTTAAGATAGCGTTCACCACGTTTTCCTAAAACAACGAAGCCGAACCGCGAGTGGAGCCCTTTGAGCTATCTGCAGCCGCCGCCCAACATGTCGCCGGTCGTGGTCGTGAAGGACTTCGGCGGCTACGTGAACGAATATGCGGCGCAGACCGAGATTTACCGGCGCACGGGGCGCGAAGTCCGCATCCACGAGTGCCACTCCGCCTGCACGATGGCGCTCGGCCTGCCCAACGTCTGCGTCTACAAGGACTCGATCTTCAAGTTCCACCAAGCCTACGACCCGCGCGACCACGTCACCAACTGGCAGATCACCGACCAGCTCTACCATACCTATCCCGACGCGATCCGCGATCGGCTCGGCACTCCGACCAAGAGCTTCACGGTGCTGCGCGGAACCGAGCTGATCGATCTGGGTGTGCGCGACTGTAACGAGCCGCAGGGGCCGCGCATCATCGTCGCTGCGGCGACGGCCAAGCCCCTGCCCGATTCGATGACCGGCGGCGGCTGGACGACGCTGACCGGCAAGCTCGGCGGCATGATCCCCAACTTCGGCAACAGGCCGGAGGCCGTGCCGGCCAACACACCGTTCAAGCGCGCCGCGCCGGTCGTTTCGCCCGACATGCTGGTGCCGCTGCCGCCGGAGAAACCGGCCACGTTGCAGGCCGCCGAGCCGCAGGGGGAACCCGATGTCGTACCCGCGCCGGAGCCGGGCGAAGTTCCGCTGCCGCCACCTCGCCCCAGGATCCTGGTCGCGATGGCGCCGAGCTTGGCGCCGATCCCCTTCATGCAGCGGATCGCGGGCTCGCAGCCGATCCTTCCCGCCCGCTTCGTGCCCTTTCCCAAGCGCGCGACCTGACGGTCGGCTCGACGTGGTCGGCAAGGGACCGCGCAGTCGCCGCCAAGGGCGCTGCCACAGGTCAGCGCAGCCGCTGCGACGTTCCCGCCGCGCGAGGGGGCGCGCCGGCAGCGATGCGCCGGCTCGCTTTGCGTTCCACAACGACGACGCGCGCGCCAGCCTTGTCGCGGGTGGGCGTCACCATCGTCAGCTGGGCGCGCCGGTCGGGCGCCAGCTTCTTCATCTCGTCCCGAGCCTGCAGCAGCGTTACGCCCATCAGGCCGGCGGCGAGTTCGATCTGAGCCTCGCGATCGCTGGTCAATCCTTGTGCAGCGGCGATGGCTTCAGCCAGGGTCGGCGGATCGCGGCGGACGCGACGCGACCCGTATTTGGTGTTCCACGTCGCGGTCATGCCGGCGCCCCTCTGTCTTTCGGGGGAGACTAGGACGGTTTTTGCTGCACCGCAATAAAACCTTGAGATGAGGCAGACCCGCCCAGCCCGCATGGAACCGCCGTTGCGAGCCATGGCGACTTGAGCCAAAACCGGGGCCAGGATGCGTGCTGCCCTGTTGTGCGAGGCTGATGGCGCCGCCGCCGTGGATGAGGCAACGACCCGCGTTTCGACGTCGAAGCACCAAAGCGCGGATCGGAGCCGGTCCGATCCTTCAAGCCTCTGCAAAGCAGCGGAAACTGCTGAACACGCTTCGACGCGGTCTTCCGAGCAGGCTTTCGCAAATTTGCTTAACTTTCTGGGTCGCCAGCCATTTCGATTTCGCGCGGAAAGGCGGAAGCACCGATAGCGCAAGCCATGCCAGGCTGCTCAAGCCGCCCGCTGCCGGCCGGCGCCGTCGCCGCGATAGGACAGGGCTTCGGCGACGTGAACCGCGGCGACGTCAGCAGTGCCGTCGAGGTCGGCCACCGTGCGGGCGAGCTTGAGCACCCGGTGGAAGCCGCGCGCGGACAGCTGCATGCGGTCGGACGCTTCGCGCACCAGCGCCTGACCGGCGCGATCGGGCCGCGCCACGTCCTCGATCAGCGAGGCGGGGGCTGCGGCGTTGCAGCGGATGTCCGGGCGGCCCAGAGCCTCGTATCGCTGCTGCTGGACGGCGCGGGCGGCTGCGACGCGGGCGGCAACCGCCGCCGAGTCCTCGTCGGGCGGCGGCAGCATCAGCTCGGCCGCGGTGACGGCGGGGACCTCGACATGCATGTCGATGCGGTCGAGCAACGGGCCGCTGAGGCGTGCCCCGTATTGGGCGATACAGCGGCTGTTGGGCTGGCGGTGGCAGGCGTAGCCGGGATCGAGGGCGTGGCCGCAGCGGCACGGGTTCATCGCCGCGACGAGCTGGAAGCGGGCGGGATAGGTGGCGCGGTGGCTGGCCCGCGCCACGCTTACCTCGCCGGTTTCCAGCGGCTGGCGCAGGGCGTCGAGCACGTTGGCGGCGAACTCCGGCAATTCGTCGAGGAACAGGACGCCGTTGTGCGCCAACGAGATCTCGCCCGGCCGGGCCTGGGCGCCCCCGCCGACAAGCGCCGGCATTGAAGCGGAATGGTGCGGCGCGCGGTACGGGCGGCGGTCGGTCAACTCGCCGGCGGCCAGCGCTCCGGCAACGGAGTGGATCAGCGAGGTTTCCAGAAGCTCCGCCGGGCTCATCGGCGGCAGGATGGACGGCAGCCGCGCGGCCAGCATCGACTTGCCGGCGCCGGGCGGGCCATTCAACAGCAGGGCATGGCCGCCGGCCGCGGCGATCTCAAGGGCACGCTTGGCGCTTTCCTGGCCCTTGATGTCGCGCAGGTCCGGCATCGCCCCGCCCTGACGGTGAACGGCCGGCTGCGGGCGAGCCATCACCTGCGTGCCCTTGAAGTGATTGGCGAGCTGGATCAGCGAAAGCGGTGCCAGCACGTCGAGATCGGCCGCCGCCCAGGCGGCTTCCGGCCCGCTCGCCTTGGGACAGATCAGGCCGAGGCCACGGGCATTGGCGGCCATTGCCGCCGGCAGCGCGCCGGCCACCGCCGTCACCGTGCCGTCGAGGGCAAGCTCGCCGAGAACGAGATAGGACGACAGCATGTCGGCAGGGATGGCGCCGATCGCCGCCATGATGCCCAGCGCGATCGGCAGATCGTAATGCGAGCCTTCCTTGGGCAGGTCGGCGGGGGCGAGATTGACGGTGATGCGCTTGGCCGGCAGGGCGAGACCCGAGGCGAGAAGGGCCGAGCGAACCCGCTCCCTTGATTCCGCCACCGCCTTGTCGCCGAGACCGACGACCGTGAACACCACGTTGCCACTGGCGATGCCGACCTGCACGTCGACCGGGCGGGCCTCGATGCCCTCGAAGGCGACGGTGGC
>CAXTMA010000256.1:0-6383 GCA_964245015.1 uncultured Beijerinckiaceae bacterium
GCGGAATGTAGATTTCGGGGGTGGCCGGGGCGGCGGCTGTCTTGCCCGAGGCGGCGGCCACGGGCGTGCTCGCGGCCGGCGCGCCCGATGCCTGCAGCGTCGTTTCGGAGGGCGTTTTCAAGGGTGCTGGCGCGGCTGGCGGCGCTGCCTGGCTGACTGCCGGCGCGGGTACAACGACCTTCGCCGGCGCGGCGGTCTTGACGGGCGCGGCGATCTTGGCAGGTGCGTTGGTCTTGGCGACCCGCTTCGCCTTGCGAACGCTGGCGCTTTGCTCGGCCGGGGCGGGAACGGGTACGCCGGCCGCCACCGGCTGAGGTGCGGCCGGCGGCGGCGCCTCGCTGGCCGGGCTGTTCTTGTGGCCGAAGACGCCCATGTCGCAGAGCAGGCCGCCGCAGCTCTGCCCGTTCGGGATCGATTGGGCGGCCGCCGAACCGGCCACCGCGACCGCTGCCAACAAAGCAACGGTGAAACGTCTCGCGCCAGCTCCCACCATCGTCTGCCCCTCGCCCTTAATCCGATCCGCCTGTTTGGCCGCATGATCGTGTCCGAAACATGGGCAAGGCTGCCGGACCTCGTCGTCCCGTCGTATCCGCCTTGACCGGCCAAAGCGACGCATCGCTCGATCCGGCCTTTGCCGCCATACTGGCGCCTGCGGCGGACCCCATCCGAAGCCGCAGCTTTCTCGCTCGATGCGGAGCCATCCGTGGTCGCCGGACAAACCCTCGCCCTCGCCCATCTCGCCATGCTGCTGCTGTTTCTCGCCGCGGCGCTGGTTTCGGCCTACCGCGCGCGCAACGGGGTGCGGACCGGGCGCAAGGGCGGGCGCTATCGCCGTCTCTCCACCGAGCAGATGATGAAACGGATCGGCGGCGCGCCGAAATCCTGAAGCATCCCCGGCGATCAGGGGATGCGCGGGAAGTATTCGCCCAGCGAGTTGAAGGGCTGGAAGCGGCGGGGATCGTACAGGCCGACGCTGTAGGTGTAGCCCTCGACCTTCTGGATCGGCGTCGCGGCAAGAACCCGCACGACGTGCAGGCGGCTGCCGAAAGGCGGCAGGTCCTGCAGCACCGTGACCCGCGTCCCGTAGGGAGCGATGGTGCACACCTTGTTGCTGAAGGTGGGAACGAGGCGGTCGTGGCGGATGGTGGCTACGAGGTAGTCGCGCAGGGCTTCGCGCGTTTGGCAGATCGCTTGGCCGTGGGTGTCGACGGCGATCATCTCGCCGGAGAGCGGCGGATCCGCCCGCGCCGGCGCCACCGCGATCCCGGCGACCGCAAGCGCCCCGACCGCCGCCAACACGCTCGCCATCCTCATCATCGCTTCCCCATCGCCTGCCGCCGCGCTTGCCGCCTCATCGCGCATCATCCGGCGCGGCACTATAGGGCAGATACAGCCGGCACGAAGGGCTGTAGAATGCGATTCCGCGCCACCGTGGCTTCGTCGCCTCTGGCCGCCTCAGCGTTTCCGTGACCCCGCCATGATCAAGCCGCTTCTCGTGTCCGCCGCCATCGCGCTCGTCGTTCTCGCCGTGGGTGGGATCGCGACCCGCATCGGGCCATGGTTCTTCGCCCTGCGCAAGCCGCGCTGGAACCCGCCGAACTGGCTGTTCGGCCCGATGTGGACGACCATCGCCGCGCTTTGCGTCTGGTCGGCGGCGCTGGCGTGGGTCAGGGCGCCGGAGCTGCACGGGCGCATCCTCGCCCTGTTCGCGATCAATGCCGTGCTGCACATGGCCTGGAGCCCGCTGTTCTTCGCCCTGCGCCGGCCGGATTGGGCACTGGTCGAGGTGCCGCTGCTGTGGCTTTCGGTTCTCGCCCTCGTCGTCGGCCTCGCCCCGATCTCGCCGCTCGCGGCGGTTCTGCTGCTGCCCTACCTCGCCTGGGTCGGCGTGGCTGCGGCGCTCAACCTCGCCATCGTGCGCCTCAACGCCCCCTTCGGCCGCCAGTCCCGTCCGGCCTGAGGTCGCGGGTCTGCCCGCTCAGGTGCGCAGCCCCGGCCGCGTGGTGCCGCCGGCGAAGGCGTCGCCCACGGCATCGCGCGTCATCAGCGATACGGCGACCGTCACGACGAAGGCGAGGGGCACGGTGACGATCGCCGGCGGGTCGTAGGGGAAGATCGCGGTCGCGTGGCCGAGCACCTTGACCCACACCCCCGGGCCGAGCACGGTCAGCACGGTCGCCGACGCGAGCCCGGTGAAGCCGCCGGTGAGCGCCCCGGCCGTGGTCAGCCCGCGCCAGTAGATGCACAACACCAGCACGGGGAAGTTGGCCGAGGCCGCCACCGCGAAGGCGAGGCCCACGGTGTAGGCGACGTTCTGCCCGCGGAACACCAGGCCCAGCACGATCGCCAGAACCCCGATCGCCAGCGTGGCGAGACGCGACGCGATGATCTCGCGGCGCTCGCTCACGTTGTTGAAGACGCGCCCGTAAAGATCGTGGGAGATCGCCGAGGCGCCGGCGAGGCCGAGCCCCGACACCACCGCCAGGATGGTGGCGAAGGCCACCGCCGAGATGAAGCCGAGCATGGGGGCGCCGCCGAGCGCCTGCGAAAGGTGGATCGCCGCCATGTTGGCGCCGCCGCGCAGCGTGCCGGCCGGCGTGGCATAGGCCGCATCGGGCAGAACCACCGCCACCGTGCCGTAGCCGATGATCATCACCAGCAGGAAAAAGAACCCGCAGAAGGCGGTGGTGTAGAAGCACGACAGCCGCGCGGTGGCGGCATCCTTGACCGTGAAGAACCGCATCAGGATGTGCGGCAGGCCGGCGACGCCGAACACCAGCCCGATCACCAGCGAGGCATAGGACACCGGATCCCTGGCGAGGCCGGCCGACAGGAAGATGCCCTCGTGCTTGGGATGGGCTTTCGTGGCCGCCGCCACCAGCGCGCCGAGATCGAAGCCGAAATGGCCGAGCAGCAGCAGGGCGAGGAGGGTGGCGCCGCAAAGAAACAGGCCGGCCTTGATGATCTGCACCCAGGTCGTCGCCGCCATGCCGCCGAACACGACATAGATCACCATCAGGACGCCGACCACCACCACGGCGAGGGGGTAGGGCAGGCCGAACAGAAGCTCGATGAGCTGCCCGGCCCCGACCATCTGGCCGATCAGGTAGAGGGCGATCACCACCAGCGAGTTCACCGCCGCCATGATCCGCATCGGCTTTTCCGACAGGCGGCGGGCGAGCACGTCGGCGAAGGTGTAGGAGCCAAGCTCCCGCAGCGGCTCGGCCACCAGGAACAGCAGCATCGGCCAGCCGAACAGGAAGCCCAGCGCGTAGACCATGCCATCGAAGCCGCTGGTGGTGATAAAGGCGGTCAGTCCGAGAAAGGCGGCGGCGCTGAGGTAGTCGCCGGCCATCGCGAGGCCGTTCTGGGCGGCGGTGATCTCGCCGCCGGCCGTGTAGAAGCTGTCGCGCGTGCGGTTGCGGCTGGCGACCCGCCAGGTGATGAACAGCGTCACCGCGACGAAGGTCAGGAAAAGCGCGATCGCCAAGGGGTTGACGCTGGTCGCGCCGGCGCCGGACGGGGCGAGCGCGATCGCCGGCAGCAGGTGGGGCGACAGGCCCGCCGCGGGGATCGTGGTCACGCTCGCGCGCTCCTGTTGGCGAGGATGACGTAAAGGCCGGTGAGCGCGACCGCGAAGACGATCAGCGCCGCCGCCAAAACCAGCGACAGGGGGATCGGGCCGATGGCCGGCACCGCCAGCACCAGGGGCAGGGTCGAGCCCAGCGCGACCAGGCAGGCCAGCGCCGCCACGAGGATGGCGGCGAAGCCGAAGCGGATGGGGAGGTTGCCGACCAGGCGGTCGTCGGGATGGAGCTTGATCGGTTGCATCTCAAACCACCCTGTCGCGGATCGCCTGGACGACCGGCGTCGTTGCGGCGAAGGACGGGCGTTCGAAAAGCCCGTCGACGTAGCGGGCGAGGTCGGGATAGGCGTCGCGCCAGTTCAGCTGCGCGTAGCGCACGCCGAGGTAGCCGAGCACGCTGCCCGCCGCGATGTCGGCGAGGCCGAAGCGGCCCGCCACGGCGAAGGACTTCGTGCCGACCGCCGCCGCGAGCGCCGCGACCCCGCCCTCGATCTTGCGGTTTTGCCGCGCGATCCACGGTTCGCTGACGTGGCCCTCCCCCCGCATCCGCTCGAACAGGATCAGGATCACCGCGTCGCACACCCCGTCGGCGATCACCTCCAGGCGCTTGGCTTGGAGGATGCCGTCGTCGTCGCGCGGCAGCAGGGGCGGTTCGGGATGACGCCGTTCCAGCCATTCCAGGATGTAGGACGACTGGAACAGCGGCGCCGTGCCGTCGTCGGGCAGCAGGACGGGAAGCTTTTCCAGCGGATTGTGCAGCGGCAGGGAGGTGTCGTCGTTCCACGGCACCTCCGTTTGCAGCTCGAAGGGAATGCCCTTCTCCATCAGCGCAATGCGGACCTTGCGGGCATAGGGGGATGGCGTGGCGCTGATGAGCCGCATGAGGGGATGCTCAACCAAGGACCGTGCCACGTCGCGGCGCGCCGACGCGAATCGCGCCGACCCGGTTGGGGACGGGCCTATTTCTTCTTGTCGCTCGTCGTGCCGATCTTCACGCTGGGCGCGGCGGCGTTCGTCTTCGGTTTCTCCTTCTTCGGCTTCTTGGCTTCCTTGTTGCCGCGCAGCTGACCTTTGGCCATGGCTTGAGCACTCCCGCCTTCGGGCGGCACGCCTCGCGCGCCTGTCCCGGGCGGCTCATGCTACGACAGGCCGGGCGCGGCGGCGACATCCCGTTCGCCTAACCCTTCGTTGCAAGGCACCCCTGGTCGCAAGGCACCCTTGGTCGCAAGGCACCCTTGGTCGCAAGGCGCGCCGCGGCCTTCATGGTTTGGCATAGTCGGCCGCATAGGCCGCCGCCTGCTCCGGCGTCGCGAACAGCAGGCGGTGCCCCTGCTCGTCGAGCAGCGCGTGTCCGTCATGGATCGCCGGCGAGCGGCAGGCCGGGCAGGGCCTCGAGTCGCGATCGACGCGCGCCTTCAGTTCGCGGCGGACCACGGCCAGGGCCAGCGCGAGCGCCAGGGCGAGGATCGCGAGCACGAGCAGGATGGTGAGCCCGGCGTTCCGCAGCCGCCGCCGCAGCCGGCCGGGCGCGCGATCGGCCGAGGAGTCGATCGGGACCAAGCCGTGCAGGCTCAGGGCTGGAACGGTGCCGGGACCGTGCCCTCCCGGCGTCCCGACGGAGGACCGTCGGACCGGGAAACGATCCGTCCCTCCCAGATCACGGTCGGCCTCGCCGGCCAAGCCGTCATTCACCCGGTAGCAGCAGGATCTTGCCGACGTGGGCGGAGCTTTCCATCAGCTCCTGCGCTTGCCGCGCTTCGGCGAGCGGGAAGGTCGCGTGGATGACCGGCCTGATCCGGCCGGCGTCGAGCAGCGGCCACACCTTCTCGCGCAGGGCGCCGGCGATTTCCACCTTCTTCGCCAGCGAACGGGCGCGCAGCGTCGAGCCGGTCAGCGTCAGGCGGCGGACCATCATCGTCGTGAAGTCGGCTTCGCTGACGGCGCCGCCGAGGAAGGCGATCTGCACTAGGCGGGCGTCGTTGCCCATGACCGCGAGATTCCTGGCGAGATAGGATCCGCCGATCATGTCAAGGATCACGTCGATGCCCGCCCCCTTACCGCAGATCGCCTTGATCGCGGCGACGAAATCCTCCTCGCGGTAGTTGATCGCATGGTCGGCGCCGAGCGTCCGGCAGACGGCGCATTTCGCCTCGCTGCCGGCGGTGGTGAAGACGGCCGCGCCGAACGCCTTGGCGAGCTGGATCGCGGTGGTGCCGATGCCGCTCGTTCCGCCGTGGACGAGGAAGCGCTCGCCGGCCTTGAGGCCGCCGCGGGTGACCACGTTGTCGAACACGGTGAAGGTGGTTTCCGGTACGCCGGCGGCATCCTGCAGCGTCAGCGCCGCGGGCCTGGGCAGACACAGCTCGGGATCGGCGAGGGCATATTGCGCATAGCCGCCGGAGCCGAGCAGGGCGCACACCTCGTCGCCCTCCTTGAGGCCGCGGACGCCCGCGCCCAGCGCCGCCACCCGGCCGGACACTTCCAGGCCGGGGATCTCGCTTTCGCCCTTGGGCGGCGGATATTTGCCGCTGCGCTGGATCAGGTCCGGCCGGTTGATGCCCGCCGCCGCCACCGCGATCAGCACCTTGTTCTCTCCCGGGCGCGGAACGTCGGCCTCGCAAAGGCGCACCACGTCGGGCCCGCCGGCGCCGGCGTAGCGAACCTGGGTCATGCGAAGGGGCAGCGCCATCGAGTCCTCCGGTCGGTGTGCAGGCTGGCGGGCGTGCAGGTGAGGCGTACAGGTGAGATAGGGCGCTCCGCTCTCAATCCGAGGGCGCCGCGCTCGACGGTGCGACGG
>CAXTMA010000257.1:0-6344 GCA_964245015.1 uncultured Beijerinckiaceae bacterium
GGCCCGCGGCGACGCTGCGGGCCAAGGAATGGGTGCTGCTCCGGCGCGATCCCTGGCTGGTGTCGCAGAGCCTGATGCAGGTGCTCTACCTCGTTCCCCCCGCCCTGATGCTGTGGCACGGCTACGGCGCGGGCGGGCCGGCGGTGCTGGTGCCGGTGCTTGTGATGGCCGCCGGGCAGCTCGCCGGCGGCCTGGCATGGCTGGCGATCTCCGGCGAGGACGCGCCCGACCGCGTCGCCACGGCGCCGATCGCGCCGGCCGCGATCCTTCGCGCCAAGATCGAGGCGGTGGCCCTGGCGGTGGCGCTGCCGATGGCGCCGCTGGTGCTGGCGACCGGGCTGCTGGCGCCGCTGGCCGGGGTCGCGGCCGGGGTCGGCTCGGCGCTGGCCGCCGGCGGGGCGAGCGCGGTGCAGTACATCTTCCGGGTCAAGGGCCGGCGCTCGAACTTCCGCCGCCGGCAGACGTCCTCGCGCATCGCCACCTTCGCCGAGGCCTTGCTGTCGATCTCGGTCGCGGCCGCGGCCGGCCTCGCCGCCGCCGGCCTGTGGCTCGCCGTGGTGCCGATGCTGGCCGCCTTGGGCGTGCTGCTGCTGTCGCGCGCACTGGCCCCGCCGGCCGGATGACGTCGGGTCAAGCCCTGGTACGAGGCAGGCTCGTTCGAAGCTTTTATCAAATGTTTACCGCGTTGAGCCAGAAATCCGCGAAGACGAAACGCGGTGAACGAAGTGTATCTGGCCACGAACAAGCACGACGGCGCGCCTCCTCGTTGCCGGACTGCCGCACCGGCGAAAGCCGCCGCCGGGGCAAGCGAAGCGCCGGTCCGACGGAGCGTCCGCGCCGCCCCCTTCGCCTGCGCCCGCTTCGCCTGCGCCCGCTTGGCCTGCGCCCGCTTGGCCTGCGCCCTTCTCGCCGGCAGCCTTCTCGCCGGTTGCGGCATCCGGCCGGAGCCGCTGACCCCGGCCGCCATCGCCGCCTACGCGCAGGACAAGAAGGACCGTTTCGTCGCCAACCAGGCGCCGATCACCCAGGCCATCAGCCTCGACGAGGCGATCGCCCGGGGGCTCAGCTACAACCTCGACTACCGCGTCGAGGCCTTCCAAACCGCGCTGCGCGTGCAGGACCTCGACGTGGCCGACTTCCATCTCCTGCCCAACGCCGTCGCCAGCACCAACTTCCTCGGCCGCAACAACACGCTGGGCGCTTATTCGCAGTCGGTCACCACCGGGCTCGTCACGCTGGAGCCGTCGACCTCGACGCCGAAGAACGACCTCATCTCCGACCTCACCTTGTCCTACAACACGCTCGACTTCGGCCTGTCCTACATCCGCGCCCGGCAGGCGGCCGACGAGGTGCTGATCGCCGCCGAAACCAAGCGCAAGGTCACCAACCGCATCGTCCAGGACATCCGCACGGCGTACTGGCGCGCTTATTCCAGCCAGCGCCTGAGCGATCGGCTGCACCGGCTGGAGGCGAGGGTTCGCCGCGCCATCGCCGACAGCCGCACGGTGGCCACCGGCTTCGACACCTCGCCCGTTGCGGCGCTGACCTACGAGCGAGAACTGGTCGAGATCAAGCGTCAGGCGCAGGCGATCGAGAGCGAGATGGCGGTGGCCAAGGCGCAGCTCGCCGCGCTGATGAACGTGCCCCCCGATGTGCCCTTCACCCTGTCGGGGCGCGGCGGCGGCGCCCGCTCGCCGGTGTTCCGGCGCGACTTCAACACGCTGGTCGACGTCGCCCTGGTGAACCGTCCCGAACTCCGGGAAACGCAGTACAAGTCGCGCATCAACGCCAAGGAGGCCACCGCCGCCCTCCTGGAGCTGCTGCCCAACGCCCAGGCTTATTTCGGCGCCAACAGCGACACCAGCAAATACCTGTTCCACGGCAACTGGCTGGCCTACGGGGCGCACGCCAGCTGGAACCTCCTCAACGTCTTCAAGTACCCGTCGCGCGTCAACCAGGTGAACGCGCAGGAGGCCGTCATCGACGCCCGCGCGCTGGCGCTGACGATGGCCATCGTCACCCAGGTGCAAGTCGCCCGCATCCGGCTCTTCGAGGCGGAGAACGAGCTGAAGATCGCCCGCGAGTTCCTCGACGTGCAGGGCCGCCTGCTCGCCCAGGTGAAGGCGCAGGCGCGGACCGAGAAGGCGAGCGAGCAGACGCTGATCCGCGAAGAAATGAACATGCTGGTCGCCGAAGCGCGCAAGGATATCGCCTTCGCGGCTTACGAGAACGCCTACGGCCTCGTCTTCGAGGCGGTCGGCCTCGACCCCTTCGACCGCGCCATCACCACCGGCACCACCGTCGAGGAGATCGCCCACGTGATCGACGAGAACTGGGTCGACGGCGCCAAGCGCATCAGCGCGGCCGAGCTGGGCCTGCGCCAATGAGACGTCGCGACGCGAACCCGTACCCCGGCCTGATCCGCCTCGCTGCCCTGCTGCCGGCCTGCCTCGCGCTGCTGCCGGTCGCCGCGCCGGCCGGCGAGGCCGACACCATTCACGCGGTGGTGCGCTCGGCCCACGACGTCACCGTCGGCTCCGACGCCGGCTCGCGCATCCTCGACCTGCCGCTCAAGGAAGGCGCCGCCTTCCGCAAGGGCGACCTGCTGGTCGCCTTCGACTGCGCGCGCACCCGTGCCGAACTGAAATCCGCGCAGGCCGAACAGCGCGGCCACGAGGTCACCTTGCGCAACAGCCTCGACCTGCAGAAATACCACGCCGCCGGCCGCAACGACGTCGAGATCGCCCGCGCGGCCGTCGACAAGGCCGCCGCCGCCGTCGAGGGCTGGCAGGCCCGGGTCGATGCCTGCGAGATCCGCGCCCCCTTCGACGGCCGGGTCGCCGATGTGTTCGCCCACGTCTTCGACCTGCCGGGACCGAGCGTGCCGATCCTGCGCATCGTGGATCCCGGCAACCTCGAAGTGGAAATGCTGCTGCCATCGCGCGCGGCGGCTCGGGTTTCGCCCGGCGCCAACTTCGCCCTCGCCGTCGAGGAAACCGGGCAAAGCGTGCGCGGCCGCGTGGTCCGCATCGGCGCCGCCGTGGACCCGGTCAGCCAGACGCTCAAGGTCGTCGGCACCCTGGAGGCCGCGCCGGGCGGGGAGGGACAGGCGACGAGGCCGGCGGTGCTGCCCGGCATGAGCGGCCGGGCCGATTTCGGCGCCGGGTTCTGAGGTGGTCGTGCCTCCCGCAGCCGTCGCGCCCCCGTCCGCCGCTCCGTCGTCCGCCGCACCGCGGCTGATCCGTCCCGCCAGCGATCCCGCCATCGATCCCGCTGTGGCCGCGCTGCAGGCCCTGCTGCGGGTCGAGGGCGACGCCCGCTGCGCCGAAACGCCCGGCGACCTGCACTACCTCATCGCCAACGAGATGCGCCCCCTCGTCGGCGCCCGCCAAGTCTTCGTGCTGGCGAACCAGGCCGGCGCGGCGGACGGCACCGCCATCGTCACCGCCGTGTCGAGCCTCACGAGTGTCGACCGCGAGGCGCCCTTCGTGCAGTGGATCGAGGAACTGGCCGCCCGGCGGCTGACGGGCCTTCGCGCGCCGGCTGTTCTCGATCTGGCCGACGAGCCGGCCGATGCCGGCGACCACGCCGAGCACTATCCCTTCGCCAAGCTGCTCGCCCTGCCGCTCGCCGACCGGTCGGGCGCGCCCCTCGGCCTCGTCCTGCTCGCCCGCGAAACGCCGTGGGACGACGAGGCGCGGCGCGTCGGCGAGCGTCTCGCCGAGTGCTTCGCCCATGCCTGGGGCGCGTTCCGCAAGCCGCCGCTCGCCCTGGCGCGGCTTCGCCGGCCGGGCACGTTCGGGGGTTTGGCCGTGCTGGCGGTGGTGGTGCTCAGCCTCACCCCGACCCACATCACCGCGCTCGCCGGCTTCGAGGTCGTGCCCGACCGCCCCTTCGTGGTCGCCGCCTCGGGCGACGGCACGATCGAAACGGTCGCCGTGCAGCCCAACAGCCAAGTGGCGGCGGGTCAGGTGCTCTACACCACCGTGTCGACCACCCTGCGCGACAACCTCGTGATCGCCGAGCGGGCGATGGCGGTGGCCGAGGCCAAGTGGAAGCAGTTCCGGCAGGCGGCCTTCGCCGACCCTCAGGCCAAGCGCGAACTGGCCGCCGCCGAAGCCGAGGTCGAGCTGCGCCGCGCCGAGCGCGACTATGCCAAGGATCTGGTCGAGCGCACCGTCACCCGCGCGCCGCGCGCCGGCCTCGCCATCTTCAACGACGCCAACGACCTGGTCGGCCGTCCCGTCAACACCGGGCAGCGCCTGATGGCCATCGCCGATCCCGCCCGCGTGATGGCGCGCATCTTCGTGCCGGTCGACGACAGCATCGTGCTCGACGAGGGGGCTCGCGTGCGGCTGTTCCTGGACAGCTCGCCGACCCGCGCCGTCGAGGCGGTGCTGGAGCACGCCAGCCACGACGCCGGGATGACCGACGCCAACCTGTTCGCCTACCGCGCCGACGCCCGCCTCGACCCCGGCGCCGCCGTGCCCCGCCTGGGCGTGCGCGGCACCGCCGAGATCTACGGACCGCGCTCCAGCCTGCTGCTCTACCTGTTCCGCCGCCCGCTCAGCTATGTCCGCCAGCATTACGGCCTCTGACGCCCCCCGGTTGCGGCAACAGCTGCGGCAGGACCTGCGCCTGTACCCCGGGCCGAAGGTTGGGCCGGCGCCGAGCTGGATGCTGTACGATCCCCTGCGCGGCAGCTGGTTCCAGCTCGACCGCAACGCCTTCGCCGTGCTCGGCGCCTGGGACGGCCCGGCGGATGCGGCGATGCTCGACGCGCGCGTCGAGGCGGCCGGCGACGTGGTGCCGCCGGGAACGGCGGCCGCGTTCCTCGCCTTCGCCGGCCGCAACGAGCTGACCGAGGGCGAGGGCTGGCGCGCCCACGCCGCCCGCTGCCGCGCCCGGCGATCCTCGCCGCTGGCGTGGGCGGTGCACAACTACCTCTTCGTCAAGCTGCCGCTGTGGCGCCCGCGCCGCGCCTTCGAACGAGCCGGCGGCCTCGTCGCGCCGCTGTTCACCCGCGCCTTCTTCCTCGCGACCGTGCTCGCGGCCGCGCTCGCCCTGTACCTCGTGTCGCGGCAATGGGCGGCCTTTCTCGGCACCTTCCCGGCCTTCCTGTCGCTCGACGGCGCGCTGGTCTACGCCCTCGCCCTGCTCGGCACGAAAACCGTCCACGAGCTGGCCCACGCCTTCACCGCCGCCCGCCACGGCTGCCGCGTGTCCTCCATCGGCCTCGCCCTGATGGTGATGGTGCCGATGCCCTACTGCGACGTCACCGACAGCTGGCGCCTGACCGACCGGCGGCAGCGCATGGCGATCGACGCCGCCGGACTCCTCGCCGAGGTGGCGCTGGCGATCTACGCCGCGCTGGCCTGGGTGCTGCTGCAAGACGGCCCGCTGCGCTCGGCCGCCTTTCTGGTGGCCACCGCCAGCCTCGCCAGCTCGCTCGCCCTCAACCTCAACCCGATGATGCGCTTCGACGGCTACCTCCTGCTCGCCGACGCGCTGGCCGTGCCCAACCTGCAGGCGCGGGCCTTCGCCCTGGGGCGCTGGCGCCTGCGCGAGGCTCTTTTCGATCTCGGCGCGCCCAAGCCCGACAGCTTCGGGCCGGTGAAGACGGCGGTTGTTCTCGCCTATGCCGCGACGGTGGTCGCCTACCGGGCGGTCGTCTACGCCGGCATCGCGCTGCTGGTCTACCACGCCGTGTTCAAGCTGCTCGGCATCGTTTTGTTCGCCGTCGAGGTCGGCTGGTTCCTGATCCTGCCGGTCGCCAGGGAGGTACGCGTGTGGTGGCAGTTGAGGAATGAACTCGCGGCGAGCCCGCGTTCCCGCTTGACGGCGCTCGCCGGCGCCGCGCTGATCGGGCTGGCGATCTTTCCCTTCCGCGCCCGGGTGGCCATCCCCGCCGTGGTCGAGCCGGCCGCCTATGCCCGGCTGTTCCCGGTCACGCCGGGCGTGGTGCGATCCGTGTCGGTGCGCGTCGGCGAGCGGGTCGAGGCGGGGCAGGTCCTGGTGACGCTCGCCTCGCCGCAGAACGAGCGTGACGGCCGGCTGGCCCGCATCAGGCTGGCGCTGGTGGAGGCCAAGCTGGCGCGCGCGGCCAGCGTCGCCGCCGACAGGGCGGAAAGCTTGTCGCTCGAAGGGGAACGCAAGCTCCTCGCGGACCGGCTCGAAGGGTTGGAGCGCGAGCGGCGCGAACTGGTGCTGCGCAGCCCCATCGCCGGAACCGTGCGCGACCTCGACCCCGACCTCGACCCCGGCCGCTGGGTCGGGCGCGACGCCCAGCTCGCGCTGGTGACGGCGCCGGGCGCGGCGGTGGCGCGCGGCTACCTCGCCGATGG
>CAXTMA010000258.1:0-6331 GCA_964245015.1 uncultured Beijerinckiaceae bacterium
GCCGCATCTACCCGCCCGGCCTTCGCCGGCCGAACCCGCGGCAATGGGGCGAGCCGGGCCGCAACGGCCGGGGCGACCCGCGCGCAGCCTCGCCAAACGCAGGCGGGCCGCGGCGCCCGTGGACAAGGTGGTCGCGGACTGGGTGGCCGTGGACTGGGCGCTCGCGGACAGATTGCCCGTGGCGCCGGTATTCGTGCCTCAGGTCTTCGGGGCGCAGGCGCTCGGGGGCGAGGTCCCCGAGGACAAGTCGCCCGCGGGCAAGGTTCTCAGGTCGGGCGAGCGCAAAGTCCTCGGGTCGGGGCGGCGCGGGCTGCCCAGCGCCCGACGCCGTCACGGGTCAGGTCAGTTGCCGCCGCTCCTCGGCAGGGCGGCTTCGGCGGTGGTCCTCGACAGGCCGGCTTTGCCGGCGGCCCCCGCCAGGGCGGCTTTGGGGGAGATCCTCGCTTCGGCGGCGGTTTTGGCGGTGGGGGCCGCTTCGGCGGCGGAGGTTTCGGCGGCGGTCCCCGCTTCGGCGGCGGTCCCAATCTCGGCGGGGCCGCCGGAGGGGCTCGTGGCGGCGGGCGGCCCGGTGGCGGCCGGCGTTGATGATGTCAGCGGCGGTTGAAGCGCGAAGCGGGATCCCCGGCTCGGTTCTCCCCTAATGGAAGTTGCGGCCCTTGGGCAGGACCTGCCGAAGGCCGGCTTCGGGCTGGTTGTCGACTGTATCGAAGAGCTGGGGCAGGCTGGCCCGTTCGGCCGCCCGCTGCGCGGCTTGGCGCGCTTGACGGCCGTTGGGCACCGGGCGGCGCAGCGGCGGTCGCGCTTCGTCCCGCATTTCGGCGTCCCGGCCGGCCGCGCTCACGCCCGGCCGCGACAGCAGGCCGAGCAGGCGGGTGAGGTCGTCGGCCCGGTCGGCGATCACATGAATCACGCCGTCCTCGCCGCGACCGTCGCGCTGCACCCGCCCGGTGACCGAGATGAAGCGGGCCCCGATCACCACCGGGCGCAGCGCTTCGAACAGCTTCGGCCAGACGATGATGTTGCTCACCCCCGTTTCGTCCTCCAGCGTCAGGAAGATCGTGCCCTTGGCCGAGCCCGGGCGCTGGCGAACCAGCACGAGGCCGGCCACCGTGACCCTGGCGCCATCGGGATGGTGGGCGAGCGCCTCCGCCGTCACGAAACCGGGCAGCTGGTCGCGCACGAAGGCGACCGGGTGCGCCTTCAAACTCAGCGACAGGTGGCGGTAGTCTTCCACCACGTGCTGGCCCAGCGGCATCGGCGGCAGCCTCGCTTCCGGCTCCAGCTCGACGAAGCTCAGCGCCTTGAGCAGCGGCAGGTCGTCCTTGTCGCCGGCGCGGTTGAGCCCGCGCACGATCCACAGGGCTTCGCGGCGGTCGAGGCCGAGCGAGTGGAAGGCATCCGCCTCGGCGAGGCGCGCCAGCACCGCCGGCGTCAGGCCCGAGCGCAGCCACAGGTCGCGCACGGAATCAAAGCCGCCGGCGGGACCGGCCTCGCGCGCGGCGACCAGCCGGTCGACGTCGGTTCTGGCCAGGCCCTTGACTTGCCGGAAGCCGAGGCGGATCGCATGGGTGCCCAGGATGTCGCCGGCCCGCGGCGCGTGGCGGGCATGGACGGGTTGCGCTTCCACATCGCAGCCCAGTTGGCCGCCCGCCTGGGTCGAGGGCACGAACAGGGTGCAGTCCCACTCCGAGAAGTTGACGTCGACCTCGGCCACGGCGACGCCGTGGTCGCGAACGTCGCGCACGATCTGGGCGGGGGCATAGAAGCCCATCGGCTGGGCATTGAGCAGCGCGCAGGCGAACACGTCGGGATAGCGGCACTTCATCCAGGCCGAGGCGTAGACGAGCAGGGCGAAGGAGGCAGCGTGCGCTTCGGGGAAGCCGTAGGTGCCAAAGCCCTCGATCTGCTTGAAGCAGTTCGCCGCGAACTCCTCCGGATAGTCGTTGGCGACCATTCCCTTCACGAAGCGGTCGCGCAGGGTCGAGATGGTGCCGACCCGCTTGAACGTCGCCATCGCCCGGCGCAGACGGTCGGCCTCGCCCGGCGTGAAGCCGGCGGCTCGAATCGCGATCTGCATCGCCTGCTCCTGGAACAGCGGCACGCCCAGCGTCTTGCCCAGCACCGCTTCCAAGGCGGGCGAGGGGTAGACGACCTTCTCCTTGCCGGTGCGGCGGCGGAGGTAGGGATGCACCATGTCGCCCTGGATCGGGCCGGGGCGCACGATCGCCACCTCGATCACGAGGTCGTAGAAGCACGCCGGCTTGAGCCGCGGCAGCATGGACATCTGCGCCCGGCTCTCGATCTGGAACACGCCGATGGTATCGGCTTTCCCGATCATCGCGTAAACGGCAGGATCTTCGGCGGGCAGCGTGTCCAGGGCGAGAGGGCGGCCGTAGTGCCGCGCAAGCAGGTCGAAGCCGCCGCGCAGCGCCGACAGGATGCCCAGCGCCAGCACGTCCACCTTGAGGATGCCGAGCGCGTCGAGGTCGTCCTTGTCCCATTCCACGGTGGTGCGCCCGTCCATCGCCGCGTTGGCGATCGGCATCACCGCGTCGAGGCGCGAGCGGGTGATGACGAAGCCGCCGGTGTGCTGCGACAGGTGGCGGGGGAAGCCGGTCAGCTCGCGCGCCAAGGCGATCACCTTGCTGAGCCCCGCTTCGCTGGGGTCCATGCCGGCGCGGCGCGCCCCGGCTTCGTCCACCGATCCCTCGCTCCACGCCCAAACGGTGGCGGCGAGCGCCCCGATGGCGTCCTCCGACAGGCCGAACGCCTTGCCGACCTCGCGGATGGCCGAGCGCGCGCGATAGGTCACCACCGTCGCCGTCAGCGCCGCCCGCTCGCGGCCGTAGCGGCGGTAGATGTACTGCATCACCTCCTCGCGCCGCTCGTGCTCGAAGTCGACGTCGATGTCGGGCGGTTCGTCGCGCTCGGTCGAGATGAAGCGCTCGAACAGCAGGGTCGACTTGCCCAGCGGGTCGACGTCGGTGATGCCGAGGCAGTAGCACAGCGTCGAATTGGCGGCCGAGCCGCGGCCCTGGCACAGGATCTTCTCGTGCCTGGCGTGGCGCACGATGTCGTGCACGGTCAGGAAGTAGGGGGCGTAGTTCTTGGCGGCCACAAGGTCGAGTTCGTGGGCGATGGCCTGCGTGACCACCGCCGGCACGCCTTCGGGGTAGCGTTCGGGCGGGAAGCGCCGGCGTGCGCCCTCCGCCGCGAAGGCGGTCAGCGCCTCCTGCGGCGAGGCGTATCCTTCGCGCAGTTCTTCCGGGTAGTCGTTGCCCAGTTCGTCCAGCGAGAAGGCGAGGCCGTCGCCGAAGCGCAGGGTTTCCCCGACCGCTTCGGGCGCCTCGGCGAACAGCCGGCGCATCTCGTCGGCCGGCTTCAGGTGGCGCTCGGCATTGGCGGCGAGCTTGCGGCCGGCCTGCGGCAGCGTGGTCGCGTGGCGGATGCAGGTGAGCACGTCGAGCAGTTCGCGCCGGGCGGGATCATGCATCACCACGTCGTTGGTCGCGAGCAGCGGCAGCCGCAGACGCTCGGCGAGCTTGCGGCGCTTGAGTAGGTCGCCGCGCATCGTCGGCCCGTAGTCCATCACGGCACCGATCCACAGCCTGTCGGGAAAGGCCGCGGCCAATCTGTCCAAAGGCTGGCGATCCGGGGGCTGGCGGTCTTTCGCGGGATCCGGGGCCGGATCCTCGCTGCGGCCGGCCACCGGAAATGGGATGATGCGGGGATCAACCGGGCCGCCCGGCTCCGGCGTCGGTGCCGCCGCCGCTTCGCGTGGGCTCGCGGTCCAGGATTCGATCTCGCCGGGCTCGCCATCTTCGGCGCCGTCGGCAAGGACGGCGAAGCGCCGCTCGGCCAGCCGCGCCTCGATCGCGGGATCAAAGGTCGAGACCGGCAGGGCGATGAGCTGCAGGTCTTCGCCCCAGTGCAGCAGATCGGCGATCGTGAGAAGGCAGGCACCCTTGCGCGCACGGGCGTTGCCGGTGGTGAGCAGGCGGGTGAGCCGGCCGTAGCCGGCGCGGTTGCGGGGGTAGGCTAGGATGTCGGGGGTGCCGTCGCAGAACACCAGCCGGCTGCCGGGCTGCACCCGCAGGCCTTGCGCTCCTTCCTTGTTGTGGCGAAGGAACAGGTGCGCGCGCACCACGCCGGCCAGCGAGTTGCGGTCGGCGATGCCGATCGCGGCGAGGCCGAGCATGATGGCCTGGGCGACCAGCTCCTCGGGATGCGAGGCGCCGCGCAGGAACGAGAAGTTGCTGGTCGCCGCCCATTCGGCGAAGTCGCCGGTTTCGGCGAAGCGAATCATGGCAGAGCCCCCACGGGCCGCTCCTAGAGCATTGGACCGAAAAGTGCGAAGCGGTTTTCGGATTATCCGATGCGGCACAATAAGTTAGAGCATCGAGCCGGACCCGTTCCAGGGTCCGATGCTCTGGATCACGGCGGGGCGAAGCGCATCCGATTGCGCCGAGCGGCCGCGATCCGCAAGCCCCGTCCCGCGACCTTGGTTCCGCCAGCCCCACGTCAGGCGAAGAAACCGTGGACGTACCAGAGCGGTTCCGGCACTTCGCGGTACAGGCCGTCGCGGAACAACCAGAACCGGCGCCCGGTCGTGTCCTCGGCGCGGAAATAATCGCGGGTCAGGCCCGGGCTCGCGCTGCCCCGCGCCCACCATTCCGGCGCGATGCGTTCGGGTCCCTCGATGGCGGCGACGTGGTGCACGACGCGACGCCAGCGGAAGCGCAGCGGCGGTCCGTCGGGTACGGCGGCGATGGCCTTGATGGGCTCCGGCCGTTCCAGCAGCCGTATCGGCCGCTCGGGCAGGGTGTCCAGCCGCTGCTCGGAAGCCCAATCCTCGAGGGCGATCACCGGAAGGGCGGCCCCGCGCGAGCGCGCTCTCGGGCGCCGGGGAGTCCTGCCGGAATCTCGGCCGGGATCAGGTGGCGCCGCCTCCGGCCGATGCGCGTCGGCGATCTGCAGCCGCACGACCCTGCGCAGGCCGAAGCGGGCGCCGAGCCGATCGAGGAGGTCGGCCAGTTCCGCCGTTCGCGACCCTTCGCCGGCTCCGCCATCGAGCATCGGCTCGGTGTCGTCGAGCCGCTCGGCCGAAAGGGCTGCCAGGCGCACCATTTCGAAGCCGTAGCCGGGATCGAAGCCGTCGCCGCTCTCGTCGGCCGAGTGCAGCCGTTCGCGAAACAGCCGCGCCATCGCGTGGGGGTCGCGCAGCGGGCGGCCGGTCCCGGCCTCGACGTGGCGCACGGCGCCATCGACGCGAAACAGCGAAACGTGCAGCCGCCGCGCACCCTCGCCGTGGCGGGCCAGCAGCCCGCACAGGTCGAAGGCCAGCGCCAGGATCGTGCCCTCGACGTCCTCGCGCCGCGACAGGCCCTCGATGAAGCGCCGCTCGGCGACGAAGGCCGGCGCGGGAAAGCGCGGCGAGATCGGCTCGCGCACCAGGCCGAGCAGCGCATCGAGGCGGCGGTGCGGCTCCGGGCCGAAGCGCGCCGCGATCGGTGCGCGCGGGCGCAGCATGAGGTCGCCGATGCGACGCAAACCGGCCTGAGCCAGGGGCGCCAAGGTCGTTTCGTCGAGGCGCAGGGCGGAAAGCGGCAGGGGAGCGAACATCCGGGCTCGCCCGGCCGGATCCGTGTCGGCCTCGATGGCGAGTTGCTTGCCGCTGCGGGCCAGCGCCCAGGCCGCCCCGGCCGTGCCGGCGATCGCGACGCGGGCGGCGAAGCCCCGGCCGGCGAGGCGGCCCAGCATCGCCTTCGCCAAAGCCGACTCGCCGCCGTGGAGGTGTGCCGCTCCCGTGATGTCGAGAACCGCCCCGTCGAGCCCGGCGGGGGCGGCGAGCGGGGTGAAGCGGCGGCACCAGGCGCCCAGGGCGGACAGGGCGGCACGGGCGCCGGCGGGGGCGGCCGGGCGCACGGCGAGGCCGGGGTGCATTGCGCGGGCGTCGGCGAGGGCTGCCGCCGGCTTCAGGCCGAGCGCGCGGGCACGGGCGTCGAGCGCCACCAGCCGGAAGGCCCCCTTCGCCTTGCCAACCGTGACCAGGGGAGCAAGGAGCGCCGGCTCGCCCTCATGGTACGCGCCGCCCGTCGCGGTTTCGCGGCGCCGGATCAGATCGGTCGCGAGAGTGGGCAGGTGAAGGGACAGGATGCGCATCACAAAACCATGCTTTTTCGTGATCCCACACGAGGGGCTGGAACGTGTCGTGGTCGACGGCTTCGGGAGCGCCGGCCGGTCCGGCCCGGATGCGGGCGAGGCGCACGGACCAGGCGGCGCGTCCGGGCAGGGGCGTCAAGGGCGGGCCGGCGGGCGCGGTCCGCAGGGG
>CAXTMA010000259.1:0-6295 GCA_964245015.1 uncultured Beijerinckiaceae bacterium
CGTCCTCGGCGTCGTCGTCCTCGGCGTCGTCATCCTCGGCGTCGTCGTCCTCGGCATCGTCATCCTCGGCGTCGTCGTCCTCGGCATCGTCGTCCTCGGCATCGTCATCCTCGGCGTCGTCGTCCTCGGCATCGTCGTCCTCGGCGTCGTCAGCCGCATCCTCCTCGCCGGCATCGCTTTCGGCGTCCTCCGACGTCTCCTCGGAACTCTCCTCCGACATTGCGCTGGCGGATTCCGAAGCTTCGGACACGCTTGTTTCGCTGGTGCTCGTTTCCGACAAATAGGATGCGGCGGCGACCGACGCGACACCGGTCAAGGCTGCGGCCGAAGCGAGATAGGTCGCGACGTTGAACGACGACAGCTCGCTCCACATGCTTCGGCTCGCCCAGGACACATACTGACCGTAGTCAGACAAAACCGTCGTGTTGAACGGATGCCGGATACGTTCGAAAAGGTCGACCGCGATGTGCTCGTAATCGGCGATCGTATAGGTCTCGATGACGAAATCGACACCTCGACCGTCGTTGGTGACCGGAACGGTCGTATTGGACCAGACTTCTCGCGGCGGCTGCACCGGAACCTTGGGAACGAACACCCAGCAGTCGCCGTCATTGAATTTCGGATTCATCAGATAGGCGTAGGGCATGTAGCAGTAGCCCTTGTTGCCCCAATCCGCGCCCCAGGAGTTGCGGACGATGAAGACCTTCTCCGTATCGGAATAGCCGACCGCGCACATGGAATGGCCGCTGTGCTTGTCACGCGCGAGATCCTCGGGCGCCGGCATCGGCACCACGCCGCCCCGCTCCGAGCATTGGTCGAACGATTCGAACAGGGCGCAACCGAACACGATCGGCTTACCCTCGGCCAATGCCTGCTTCCAAGCTTCGATCTTCAACGGGACCTGCGCCATATCGTGCACGCGGTACTCAGCGGCGTCCTTGTAGGCTTCCGCAATAGGCTTCTTCAACGTCAGATGCGTGTCGAACGGCCAAAGCTTCTCGGAACAGGCGCCGAACTTGGACAGGCCTTCCATGGCAAGCTGAATGACGCTACCGTCGTCCTTGTCCTGCGAGCCGTCGCGCCACCGCGCGTTGTAGTAAACGAACAAGCGGCTGATGTTCTGATCCTGCTTGGACGCCTTCTTGATCCAGTATTCGTAGGCACCGGCAACTGCGTTGGCGACGCAGGAGTTCGTATCGCCCTGATCCTCTATGGGGGTCATCAGCGATCGCAGGTCGACCTTGTTCGGTAGCTTACCGAACTTGATCGAGGTCGCAGGCTGATACTGCGCCGCACCAGGTCGCGCAGCCATGGCCTTGTAGCCGGAGGACTTGCCCTCCGGGATTGCCTCTTTCCCGCTTCGAGCTTCGTCGTCACCAGCTCCAGCGTGTTCGTCGACGCCATGCTCGGCTTCGGCGCCCTCGTCGGCACCGGCTGCAGCATCCTCACTCGTCGCCTCGGCATGTTTGTGTCCGGCCGGCTCAGCTTCGGCGTCATCCCCGGTTGCCTCAGGGGACTGTTTGACGGCAACCGGCTTGGCAGCTGCTTTCGCCGCCGGCTTGTCCTTCACCTCGGAATAGATCTCTGCCGCCAACGCCCCCGCGGCCACGACGGCAGCGGTTTCGATGACGGGTTTGATGATGGACTTCTTCTTTTTCTTGAGCTTGACCGCCTCCGCGGAGGCCGCGGCGACACTGGGCGTTTCGGCCGCTGGCATGGACCGCGCAGCAGCAGGCGTGCCGACCCCAGGTGTCCCAGGCAGAGCGGTGGCTGGACCTTCCGCCACAAGAGGGGAAGGCACGAAAGGAGCTTCGGCCCCACCGGCGCCGGCGACGCTGCCGGCCACCGCATCCGGTGCAAAGTGGAACGGCACCGGTGCCGAAGCGTGTTCAGCCGGAAGCAGCCCGGAGGCACTCAAAACGCCGCTGATTTCGACGATCGACTTGTCCAGCGCGGTCAGCGTGAGGTAACGAGGATCCTTTTTCAAGGTCTCAGCAAGGCCGTCGCGAAGGGCTTTGAGCTGGTCGAGGACCTTAATCGGCATACTTAAATTTCCCTTTGGACGATCACGTCCAACCGCCGCTCTTCGGTCGAGGCGAGTAGCACAGTCGGTTAAGGCGAATTCAAGCCTCCGGCTGCGCTGTCTTACGAAAAGATCAACGATATTCACAGGCAGCTCGCACCGGCATCGGCTTTGACGCATCCGATCGAGGCGAGGCTTGGTGTTGCCGGACGCATGCTTCGGCAAGCAGGTCGCGGAGCGCGCACGCCATGTCGGCGACGGCATCTGCGGCCCCCACCTCACGTCCGGGATCGATGGCGGCGAGATCGGCTAGAAGTTTTTCCAAACTCAGCAGAACGGGAGACATCATGAGAACACCATGCGGAACGACAAGTCTCGCATGGTGAGGCGATTGGTCTTACGAAGCTGCCAACGTTTGAGCTCACCCGAAAATTCCTGCCGAACTGAGCGGTGTGCGGCGAGGCAGGAAGCATGAGGCGGATCCTGTCGAGCCTGACGACGGCGAGCGCGAAGCGGATGTGGCGCGCGCAGTCCCGATGCGGGCGCCGGTTGCAGCTGATCCAGGCTGGGGTACGCTCCGCGATCCAGCGCTCGCTCGCTCCGTCTGTGCTCCGTTTGCCGGAACGGCTGCGTCGATCGCGACTCCCGCTGCCGCTGAACACCGCGACGGCAATTCTCGATGGAACGTATTTTCGGTCGTTGGTCGGCCGGCAATGCTTCGGATGATGTGCGCCACAGAGTAGTGTCTCACCTTGGGCAACGGCACGTACGCTGCTCGTCTCGGTTCGAAGGCTACTACAAATTCGACTTACTCTTTCGTCTCATAATCGGAAGCTTCATTGAACGACCCGTCTTGGCAAGCTTAACTGAGCGTGGCACGAAGGGCGACCGTCAACGTGGTGGCGTGAGATCCCACTCATGAATGATAACCATGTGACGTTCTGTCGAGATCAACCGCATCGTCGGTGGGCAGACGATCTCGGTGCGCTTGGTGGAGGCTTGGCGACGTGGAGCCGCCGCGAGCTGCATGATGCGCGCTTCTGGCAAATCGCCGCGCTAACGGCCTTGCTGCTTTGGAACATCGCCAACCTCAGCGTGGGTGCAGGGCTGCTTCCGAGTCTGATTGCCGTGGCGGCATCGCTGGCAACTCAAGCTGTCGCTACGGTCCTTGTCGCGCGACACCACATTGATCTCCGCTCGCCTCTCATCACCGGCCTGTCCCTGTCGTTGCTCCTGCGCGGCGACGCGCTCTGGGTGCCGGCCTTGGCCGCCGTGGTGGCGATCACCTCGAAGTTCCTCATCCGGATCAACGGCAAGCACCTCTTCAACCCGGCGGCCTTTGGCATCGTCGTGCTGCTCGCCTCGGGGCATGCCTGGGTATCACCGGGCCAATGGGGCCAAACGACGTTGCTCATCGCCGGCCTCGTCTTCCTCGCGATCCTTGTTCTCGCCCGTGCCGACCGCCTCGACATCGCGATAGCATTCCTGACCGCGTACGCCGCCCTGCTGGCGGCTCGCGCGGGCTGGCTCGGCGATCCGGTCGCGATCCCGCTGCATCAGCTGCAGAACGGCGCCCTGCTCATCTTCACCTTCTTCATGATCACCGATCCAAGATCGACACCGGATGCCCGGTCGGCCCGTCTGCTCTTCGCACTCGGATGCGCAGGCATTGCCCATTGGCTGCTGTTTGCGGAGCAGGTGCGACCTGCGCTTTATGTCGCCCTGCTCGCGACGAGCTTTACCGTGCCTTTGCTTGATCGCGTGCTTCCCGAAGCCCGGTTTACTTGGCGCTGACCGATAGGGGTTCCGTGATGGTGAAATCTGCTACGTTTCCTCACGATCTGATCCGCGCCATCGGTCTCGCGGTCGGGTTTGCCGGCCCCATCGCGCTGCCACTCGCGCCGGCCCTCGGCTTCTGCGGCTTCTACGTCGCCCAGGCTGACTCCAAGCTGTTCAATGAGTCGTCGAAGGTCGTGCTGACCTGGGATGCGGGACGTGCCAGCGTTACGATGGCGAGCGACTACCAGGGCGACCCGAAGAATTTCGCTTTGGTTGTCCCGGTTCCAACCCTCATCGAGAAGAAGGACATCTTCATCGTCAAGACCGAACTCCTCGACAAGCTCGATGCCTATTCAGCGCCGCGTCTCACGGAATACTTCGATCGCGATCCGTGTCGGCCGCCGGTCATGTACTCGGCCAAGCCGTCTGCGCCGATGGCCATGGCCCGGGCGCCGCATCCGGCACCGGCGGATCAGGGTGTCACGATCGAGGCGCGCTACGAGGTCGGCGTTTACGACATCCTGATCCTGTCGGCGAAGCAGAGCGATGGCTTGACGACATGGCTGGCGGAAAATGAATATCAGATCCCCGCCAACGCCGGTCCCGTGCTCGGGTCATACATCAAGCAGGGCATGCATTTCTTCGTCGCGAAAGTGAACCTTGATCGGCAAAAGCTGTCCGGCGGTGGTTTCCTCAGCCCGCTCCAGGTCTCCTACACGTCAAAGAAGTTCATGTTGCCGATCCGGCTCGGCACCTTGAACGCGAAGGGTCCGCAGGACCTTGTGGTCATGGTCCTCTCCCGCAAGGGCCGGGTCGAGACGGCGAACTACCAGACGGCAAGGATGCCGTCCGGGATCGACATCCCGCTCTTTGCGAAAGACGAGTTCGGCGCCGTCTACAAGGCGGCGTTCGACAGGCAGGTCGCCGCCGATGCCATGAGCAAGGTCTACATGGAATATGCCTGGGACATGACCGGCGACATGCCATGCGATCCCTGCTCGGCCGCGGTGCCGAAAGCGGAGGACCTGTTTGCGCTTGGCGCACGATGGCACTATCCCGCGCTCGCCGCGGCGGATGCGGCGGAGCTGGCAACAGCGCGCTTCCCGCAGGCCGCGCCCGATGCGTTCATCACGAGGCTGCACGTGCGTTACGACAGTCAGCATTTTCCGGAAGACCTCGCCTTTATTGAAACGGCAGACCGCAGCTCATTTCAGGCGATCTACAAGCTGACGCATCCGGCGGTGGGCGGCGCTTGCAAGGAAGGGCAAGCGTACGACCGTGCTCTCCCTGCGCGGTTCGCATCCGAAGCGAAGAACCTGGCGGCCCTGACCGGCTGGAGCGAAGCCTCGATCCATGCGAAGATGAAGAGTAACGGGCAGCCTTTTTGAGCTGCGGCCGCACCTAAGTCGCTTGCGTATGGCCTTGCCATGCTTCTCCTTGGCGGTCGCAAGGGCACACCGAGGCTTCGCCGGGCATTGCGGTCGTTTGCTTGCAGTCGAGGTTGGCAAAATCGGTTCAGAGCATCGGACCGAAAAGTGCGAAGCGGTTTTCGGATTAATCCGATGCGGCACAATAAGTCAGAGCATCGGACCGGACCCGTTGTAGGGTCCGATGCTCTAGAGCATCGGACCGAAAAGTGCGCAGCGGTTTTCGGACAGATCCGATGCGATACAACAAATTAGAGCATCGGACCGGGTCCGATTTAGGGTCCGATGCTCTAGCGGAACCGTTTTAGTTTATCCCAGAACTGGCCGTGACCTGCGTCGCGACGGAGATGACCCGACGCCAGGTCGCGCGATGGGCCCTTCACCGTGGTTGCGATGATGTCGGCGCTGGTCAACGCCTTCTCCGAGCCCACCGCCGGCCTGTCGAAGGCGAGACCGGTGCTAATCGGCTTGATGATGGCGGTGGCGAGGTTGCTCTGAAGACGGAAGCCCTACTGGAAGCTGATGGCCTGAGGTAGATATGTGAACGTGACGGCGTGGTGCTGTGCCGCCCTGACTGCGGGGAAGAAGCGAGGGGTAGGTGTCGCAAGGGTACTGGCAGCTCTGGGCGCTCGCGTCCGCCACCTTCGCCGCCCTCACGGCCGTCTTCGCCAAGGTCGGTGTAGCGAACGTCAACTCCGACTTCGCCACCTTCGTCCGCACGCTCGTCATTCTTGCCGTCGTCGCCGGGATGCTGCAGGTGATGGGTCATTGGCAGGCGCCGGGATCGGTCTCGCCCCGCAGCTACCTCTTCCTTGTGCTGTCGGGCGTGGCAACCGGCCTGTCCTGGCTTTGCTACTTCAGAGCCCTTCAAATTGGTCGCGCCGCCGCGGTGGCGCCAATCGACAAGCTCAGCGTCGTGCTGGTAGCCGTCATCGCCGCGCTGTTCCTCGGAGAGCGACTACCTCTTCTAGGCTGGCTCGGCGTCCTGCTCATCGGCATCGGCGCCGTCCTGGTCGCGGTGAGTTCCTGAAGGAAGCCGGTCGTACATACTCCGGCGGGAGCCTAT
>CAXTMA010000260.1:0-6244 GCA_964245015.1 uncultured Beijerinckiaceae bacterium
CGATCCTGTCGGCATGGCCGATCACCATGGCAAGATGATCGACGTAGGCCGAAAATGACGCCTCGCTATCTTGCGTCCAGTGCTCCATCGCAACTCGCCCGGTCCATCGTTGATCAACGACGCTACAAGCTTCTCCACACGGATCGACCATGACCTCGTGACGCAGTAGTATTAGTGCATCGGACCTTTAATCGGCCGCACAGCCTGCTGCGGCGAAGCAGTTCCAGCATTCCTGCGGCTGAACAGGTCGCAGGTGCTGCCGATGGCGCGCCACAGGGCGTCAAAGCTGCGGGCGCCGGCGGCGCGCAGGTGCGCCTTCAGCTTGGCAAACGCCATCTCGATCGGGTCGAGGGCGGGGCTGTAGGGCGGCAGGAACAGCATCCAGGCGCCCTTGTCTCGCAGGATCCGAGCGGCCTTGGGACCTTTGTGGACGGCAAGGTTGTCGAGAACCACGACATCGCCGCGGCTCAGGGTCGGCGCCAATTGCGTCTTGACCCAAAGGTCGAAGGCGGTGCGGTCCAGCGCCTTGACGATCCCCGGCGCGACGAGTTCGCCGCAGCGCAGGCCGGCGATAAAGGTCTGGGTGTGCCGGTGGCCGAAGGGGACGGGGCCGGGCAACCGGCTGCCGCGCGCGGCGCGCCCGCGCAGCCGGGCCATTTTGGTGGTGACGGCGGTCTCGTCCACGAACAGGTCATCGCAAAGCGCGGCCTTGTCGGTTGGCGGGCGGGCGGCGCGTGCATCCGCACCTGCCGCGCGTTGACCCGGCTGCGACGCTCCTCACGCACGTCGGCGCGCTCCGTCGCGACCAGCGCTTTTTTTTATGTCGCCCGTGCCGGCGCAGAAAGCGCGACAGGCTGGCCGGCGCCACGGGGACGCCATGCGCTTCCTGCAGCCGGGCGACCAACTCCGGCATGGTACGGACAATGCTGCGCATTGCCGTGAGATGTCGGGCTTGTCCTCAACGACGCCGATCAGAAAGCCGGCAAAGGGCGCAAGCTTGCCGCCGCGCGGCGCTCGCCCTTGCCGGCTTGGCTGGCACGAGCCGGACGCCGTGACGCGCCGCATCAGCCTGACGGCGAAGCTGTTGCCCACCGCCAAGCGTCAGGCGGTGGCGCGGTTGCCCCCGCTTCAACAAAGGCGACCACTTGCTCGCGAAGATCAAGGGAAAGGCACCGGCCCATGAGCAGCCTCCGGCAGGAGAAATCAGCGACGCCGCTATGGGTTCATCAATGCCGATTTCGCGTCCGAAGCTCTAGCGAAGATTTTTGCACCGGCCACTACCTTGTCGCACCCTTGGTTGACAGTGGCGCTGCGCAGGTGGCACTAGGGTGCCGGAAAGGGGCTGGGGGTTCATCTTGACAAATCTATCGGAGTGCCTGATCCAGCTTATACTTTTGCAATTTCTAAGTATCTCATCGTCTTTACGTGCAAGCCAAAGACTTATTAGAGACACAAATGTTTTCATGAAGGCATATTATCGCAGCCAGTTGCCGTCGGTGCTCCGTTTCTTCTTGAGAACGGAGCGCGCCCTGATTAATCACTATTTGCTGTTTGGAGCTGCACGCAGACTTAGTCCCCACCACCTTTTCGAGAGCGGCTGGTATCTGCGCAAAAGTAAGGATGTCGAAGAGCAAGGCGTGAATGCCTTTGCACATTATTTGTCGCATGGGTTCATTGAGGGTCGCCTCCCCAGCCCGTATTTTGATATCGGCTGGTATCTGCATGCGATGGGTCTGCCTACGAGCTCGATGAACCCGCTTGCATTCTACAACCTCGCCCGGGCGGGTGGATCGCGGCAGAGCCCGACGCCATTCTTTGATGCAGCATGGTATCGCGCGCGCAATCCCGACTTGGCATGCTGCGAAGACCTCTTTGAACACTTTCTCCGCTTCGGGCGCTACGAGCAGCGCAGTCCAAATCGGTTTTTCGATGCGACGTCGTATTTGCGGAATAATCCGGACGTGCAGAGCGCCGGATTTTCTGCCGCCGATCACTTCATGTTGTATGGATCGGACGAGGATCGAGACCCATCCCTGCTGTTCTCGACATCATTTTACCGTTCGCACTACAGAGATATCGCCAACAACGTCGCCATACCTCTCGCGCACTACATCAGTTACGGGCGCGACGAGAACCGCCTTCCCTATCCGATCCATGTTGCCCCTTCGAATGCGCAAGTAGCGGTGATATTCCATTTTTACTATCGTGATACCTGGAGTGAGATTCGCAAATACCTGCGCAATATCCCGACTTCTTTCGATCTTTATGTTTCCATACCGGCCTCGAACCCCGGCTTGGCTAAGCTGGTACTGGCCTATTATCCTACCGCCGTGACAATCTATGTTGAGGACGTTGGTCACGACATCCTTCCTATGTTTGAGATTCTTTCGAACATCTACTCGTCAGACAAAGAATACAATTGCATATGTAAGATACATACCAAAAAAGGGGCGACAAGGCCTGATCTATGGCGACAACTGCTGCTGGAGTCGACATTAGGAAGTAAATGGCTCGTCAACGAGATCCTTCGCCTTTTCATGTCAGATACCGAGTTGGCGCTCGTCGGTTCTCAAGACTTCTATATCTCCGGTTGGGAGTTCATCGGAGGCAACGGGCAGCTCGTGGTTAGGCAGTGCCTCGCACTCTATCCGGAGAAGGCATTGCCGTCGTCCTGGGGCTTTTTTGCCGGGTCGATGTTCTGGTTCAGGCCCTCGTTCTTCAAGCTGCTCACCGCACAGGTTCTACAGAATAGGGAATTGTTCCAGGCAAATTCGTTGAGCAGTGATGGCCAGTACTCGCATGCCTTGGAACGCGTGCTAGGCTGCCTTGCTGTGTATGAAAGAATGCGAGTAGGGCGTGTTGAAGCAGGTCGGGCAAAGCATCAGCGACCCAACATCAGGTGTCTCGCAGCGACCGACGATATTAGCACTGAACCTCCTCACCGCGCTTTGGAACGACGACATCTGCAGCAACCCGGGCGGCAGTGGCCAACGTACGAATATGATCCAAGTGTGAAGTTGGGCGTTCACCTTGTCGGGCCGCTTCAGTACATCAATGGTCTTGGAACCAGCGTTCGCTCCTATGCCTCCGCCCTCGCCGAGGCCGGCATTCCGCTCAGCGCCGAAAACTGGAGCTGGGGCTGCGATCATTTGAAGAAATGCGACTTCATTGTGCCTCCGAAGACCGCTCAACCAATCCAGATCGTCCATCTCAATCTAGATTTGCTGTATGCTATTTCCGTTCACAACAATGAAGTATACTCCTCTATCTTTGCGAACAAGTGTTATCGCATAATCATCTGCTACTTCGAGTTGGTTGCTCTTTACCCTGAGTGGCTGCCGATCCTGAACTCATTCGATGAAGCATGGTGCGCGAGCGAGTTTATCGCCCGCTCGATCAGGGCGGCCTCAAACATCAAGGTCAATGTTATCCGGCCCTCGCTCACCCCAGCGCTCGCCCTCGCCGATGCTGGCCACCGACCGCTCACACGCTGCCACTTCGGCCTGAGCCAGAAGCGGTACGTCTTCGGCTACTTCCTGGATGCGGGCAGCGTCCTCCGTCGGAAGAACCCTGAGGCGCTGGTAGCGGCCTACTGCGACGCCTTCGGCGAGCGAGAGGGCGCGTGCTGCTTTCTCAAGATCAGCAACTGCGACGACCCGCTCGCACTTCTCTCCGACCGGCTGCGCACCCGTATCGGGTCGCGCGAGGATGTCGTGTTGAGCAATCAGATCTTCCCGAACTCGTCGATGTCCGACCTCTTCGCGGCCGTCGACTGCTACGTTTCACCGCACCGCTCCGAGGGGCTTGGCTTGACGATCATCGAGGCGATGAGCGCGGGGAAGCCCGTTATCGCAACTCCATACGGCGGCGCGGCAGACTTCGTGACAGAGGAGACAGCCTACCCTCTTCCGTTCGGATATGTCGAGGTGGGTGAGGGCAATCCCCCATATCGCACGAAGTGTGTTTGGGCCGAGCCCGACCTGGATGCCCTGACCCGCACGCTTCGGCACGTCTTCACCGAGCGCGAGGAGGCGAGGGTTAGGGCTCGGGTCGGACGCGAAACGGTGCTCAAGCTCTACGGCCAGGAGGAGAATGCTAGGATCATGAGAGAAACGCTAGACCGGGCATGGTCGTCGCTGCAGCCAGGGTGAGCCGCGTAGGTGCGAAGTTGATGCTTGGATGCCATTGAGAGAAAGCTGAAAAATGAGTGCGGCAGACAACAATGTCGTCATATCCATTCTGGTGCCAGTTTTCAACACGCCCCCGATCGTGCTCGAAGACATGATCCAATCGGTGATCAATCAGACGGCCGGGAACTGGGAATTGTGCATCGTCGATGACGCATCGACCGAATTGCACGTTCGGGATGTGCTTGATACCTACAAGGGCAGCGATCCGCGGATCAGGATCATCTACTTCGATGAAAACCAGCATATATCGGCCGCGAGCAACGCCGCGGCAGAGTTCGCCACGGGCGACTTTGTGGCGTTCCTGGATCACGACGACCTTGTGAACAACGATGTGGTGCGCGCGGCCACCCAGCTTATCCGGAGCGACGACGAAATCGACTTCATCTACACCGATGAAGATAAGATCGAGGCCGATGGACGGCATACTGAATCGCACTTCAAGCCGGACTTCTCTCCCGAGCACCTCGATTGCGTGAGCTACACCCTGCATTTCATGTTGATCCGGAAGTCGCTGTTCTTCCGTGTCGGCGGGTTCCGCGACGCTTATTCCGGAGCTCAGGACTATGACATCGCCCTGCGTGTGACCAGGGCTGCGCGCAAGGTCGCGCACCTGCCCGGCATCTACTATCACTGGCGCAAGATACCGCGCTCGGCGGCAGCGGTCATTGATGCCAAGCCGGGTGCATTCTCAAGGGCAAGGGCTGCCCTCGAACAGGTCGCGCGACGCGAGGACCCCCAGGCGCGTGTCGTCGACGGGCTGCTGCAGAGCACCTTCAGGGTCTGCTGGTCGGTCGGCAAGGCGAGGCCGGTCACCATCGTCATCCCCACGAATTGCGCTTCAAAGGATGTCGCCTTGCGCGGGCACATCAATCTCGTGGCCAACGCCGTTCGCAGCATCCGCAGCAAATCGACTTACGCGGACACCCGCATCCTCGTCGTCGATAACGGCAACATGGACGAGAGCCTCCGCCGGGAGCTGACGATGGCTGACGTCCGCCTCGCTTCCTATCGAGAAACCGGCCGATTCAACCTGTCGCGCAAAGTCAACTTTGCCCTGTCGCTCGTGGAGACGGATGATGTTATCATCCTAAATGACGATATCGAGGTCATCACTCCGGATTGGATCGAAGCTCTTCTGCAACTGTCCGGCAGGCCGCGGGTCGGCGCCGTCGGCGCAAGGCTTCTTTACCCGGACGGCCGCGTCCAGCACCAGGGCGTCGTGCTGGGGGTTATCGGAAACAGCGCGCACATCTTCCATAACTTGGACAAAGGCACTGTCGGTTACAACGGGTACACACATCTCGTCAGGAACTACTCGGCAGTGACCGGAGCCACTCTCGCGACCAAGATGAGCATCCTCAAAAGGATTGGCTTCTTCGACGAGACTTTTGCTGTGGATTACAACGACGTAGACGTTTGTCTCAAAATAGGCGAACTCGGGTTGCGCATCGTTTACACGCCCTATGCCGAGCTGTATCACTTCGAGGGCTCTTCGCTGCCTCGGCAGAGCGTAAACGAGGGCGAGGGCGCCGCCTTCAGAAAGCGATGGCAACACAAGATCGATGACGATCCGTTCTACAATCGGCATCTGCCCAGGGATCGCGCGGATTGCTACTTAGCGTCGTGGTGACAGCATAACGGTTTCCCGTCGCGCTACCCGCATCAAGTCATTGTCGCTAGACTCTTATTGTCCTGAGTGTGCGAAGCCGCAGTGGCGGATGTAGCCGGCGCACTCCGCCGGGCTGAACCGCTTGAGCAGGCGCTTGAAGAGCTTCCACAGCGCCGGCTTGCTGCGGGCGCCGGCGTCGCGCAGCAGGCGCTTGAGCGGTATTGTGGAGCACCCGCCACAAGCCGAGAACCGTCCCGCCGCCTAAATTAGCGGCATGTCCACCGCTCTCCGCAACCGCTACGTCTCGGCCGCTCTGAAGGAACGCCGCTCCATTCTCGCCGGCGAGCTGCGCCAGCTTGAGCAAGAGATTAGGTGCAAGGCCGAAGCACAGTAAGCGTCGTCTGGGCGGCACCTTTCGGTTGGAGGTCTGAACGCGACATAGGGA
>CAXTMA010000261.1:0-6233 GCA_964245015.1 uncultured Beijerinckiaceae bacterium
GCGGCCGGCCGAGGCCGTATACTGCGGCGCGGTCGGACTGGCCGGCGCCGTCCGTCCGGTCGCCCACGCGGCGGCCCGCCTCAAGGAGGCGGCGAAGCTGGGCTTCCGGTCCGCCGTCGCGCCGATCCTGTCGCGGCCCGCCGCCGAGACCGTCGTCGGCGATCCTGCCGCTGCGCTCATCGAGGTCGCGGGCTGCGAGCACGTCGGGTCGCTCGTCGCCCGCCTCGCCTCGCAGGAGGCTGCGCGCCCGGCGGCATCGGCAAGCGTCTCATCAAGCGTCCCGGCGAGGGCCCCCGGCGGTGTGGCCGGGATGCCCGCCTCGGCGGAGCCGCCATCCATGGGCCGGCGCCGTGCGTGACGGACGCCGGCAGCCCGGCTATAAGGAGCTTGTCACGATGAAGCCGCAGTGTGCCTGCGGGTCAAGTCGCTCAAGTCGCCGTTGTCGCGCTCCGCCGCGCGATCAGCCTAAGGTCCGGGGTCATGCCCTCCTATCTCGATCTCGGCCTTCTCGCGGTCGTGCTTGTTTCAGCCCTGCTGGCCATGCTGCGCGGCTTCACCCGCGAAGTGCTGGCCATCGCCGCCTGGATCGCGGCGGCGGCGGCGGCCGTGTACTTCTATCCCTACCTGCTGCCCTATATGAAACCCTACCTGAACAAGGAGCCCTGGGCTTCGATCGCATCGGCGACGGCCATCTTCTTCGTGGCGCTGATCCTGGTCACGATCATCACCGTCAACCTGTCGGACGCCGTGCTCGATTCCAAGGTCGGGGCCCTCGACCGATCGCTGGGCTTCCTGTTTGGCGCCGCACGCGGCTTCCTGCTCTGCGTCGTGGCGTTCTTGTTCTTCACCATGCTGGATCCCGCAGACAAGCAGCCGGAATGGGTGAAGAACGCGCGCATGCGCCCGCTGCTGCAGAACGTCGGCGACGACATGCAGGCGATGCTGCCGCACGACCTCCTGAACAAGATCATGAAGCCCAAGGCGACGACACCGGCCGACGAGCCGCCGGCCGAGACCGACACGCCCAATGAAAAGGCCGACGCGGAGCAGAACTCGCCCGCGCCGCTGCCGCCGGCGCGAAACGCCGGGGGAAAACAGCCGTGACGCGACGCGCGCACAAATGTTGCGCTGGTATTCCCCGCGGTTGGGGTTATCTACGCCGGACGGTACCTGCGCTCGACCTTGTGGAAACCTTCGGTCGGAAGCGTTCGGGACCTGACCGCCTGTCTGCGTCGGCTGCCGCAAGGAAAAGCTGAATGCTCGAATCCACCGCCCACCAACCCGAGCCCGATCCGCTCGATGCCGATCGGTTGCGCGAAGAGTGCGGGGTGTTCGGCATCTTCGGCCACCCCGATGCTGCCGCCATCACTGCGCTTGGCCTGCATGCGCTGCAGCATCGCGGGCAGGAGGCGGCCGGCATCGTCGCCTTCGACGGTCACCGTTTCAATTCGGAGCGCCGTCTCGGCCTCGTCGGCGATCACTTCTCCAAGGCTTCCACCATCGCCCGGCTGCCGGGGACGGCCGCCGTCGGGCACGTCCGCTATTCCACCACCGGCGAGACGATCCTGCGTAACGTGCAGCCCTTGTTCGCCGAGCTCGATACGGGCGGCATCGCCGTCGCCCACAACGGCAATCTGACCAACGGCCTGAGCCTGCGTCGCGAACTGATTCGCCAAGGCGCCATCTACCAGTCGACCTCCGACACCGAGGTGATCCTCCACCTGGTGGCGCGCAGCCGCAAGGCCCGCGTCATCGAGCGCTTCATCGAGGCCCTGTTTCAGCTGGAAGGCGCCTACGCCCTCGTCAGCCTGTCGAACAAGGCTTTGATCGGCGCCCGCGATCCGCTCGGCATCCGGCCGCTGGTGCTGGGCGAACTCGACGGGCGTTACATGCTCGCCTCCGAGTCCTGCGCCCTCGACATCATCGGCGCCCGCTTCGTCCGCGACATCGAGAACGGCGAGATCGTGGTGATCACCGAGCAGGGAGTGGAAAGCCTGCGCCCCTTCGCCCGCGTGCCGGCGCGCCCCTGCATCTTCGAATACATCTACTTCGCCCGCCCCGACTCGGTGGTCCACGGCCGCTCGGTCTACGAGGTCCGCAAGAACATGGGCGCCGAACTCGCCCGCGAGATGCCGATCGACGCCGATGTCGTGATCCCCGTGCCCGACAGCGGCGTGCCGGCGGCGATCGGCTATTCGCAGGCGTCCGGCCTGCCTTTCGAGCTTGGCATCATCCGCAACCACTATGTCGGGCGCACCTTCATCCAGCCGACCCAGTCGACGCGTGAAACCGGCGTGCGCATGAAGCACAGCGCCAACCGCGCGGCGGTGACGGGCAAGCGCATCGTCCTGCTCGATGACTCGATCGTGCGCGGGACGACGTCGCTGAAGATCGTGCGCATGATGCGCGAGGCCGGCGCCCGCGAGGTGCACTTCCGCATCTCCTCGCCGCCGATCCGCTATCCCGACTATTACGGGATCGACACGCCCGAACGCGAGAAGCTGCTGGCGGCCACGCACTCGCTCGACGAGATGCGCGACTACATCGGCTGCGACACGCTCGGCTTCCTGTCGGTGGAAGGCGTCTACCGGGCGATGGGCGAGAGCCGCCGCGATCCCTACCGTCCGCAGTTCACCGATCATTGTTTCACCGGCGATTATCCAACCAACCTCACCGATGTCGTGGGCGAACACCGCAGCCAGCTGTCGCTGCTGGCGGAGGCGGGGTAGCGGTCCCCGACGCCGGGCGCGACGATCGTCCGTTCTCTTGCGCGCGGCTCGGCATGACGCGGACGCCGCCATGCGCTAGATGAGCGCTCCGTGCGGGATCGCCATGACAACCGATAGTTCCAAGCCCCTCGCCGGCCGCGTCGTCCTGGTCACCGGCGCCTCGCGCGGCATCGGCCGCGCCGCGGCCGTTGCCCTGGCCGAGGCCGGGGCGCACGTCGTCGCGCTGTCCCGCACGCAGGGCGCGCTGGAGGAACTGGACGATGCGATCAAGGCCGTCGGCTCGGCGGCGACGCTGGTGCCCTGTGACCTCACCGACCTGCCCGCCCTTGATCGGCTCGGCCAGGTGCTCGCCGCGCGCTGGCACCGGCTCGACGCCTTCCTCGGCAATGCCGGCATGCTCGGGCCGCTGACGCCGCTGGCGCAGCTCGAACCCAAGCAGTGGGACAGGATCGTCGCCACCAACGTCACCGCCAACCTCCGCCTGCTGCGCGTCCTTGACCCCCTGCTGCGCGCCGCCGAGGCCGGTCGCGTGGTGATGTTGACGTCCGGCGCGGCGCACCGCGCCGCCTTGCGGGCGTTCTGGGGCCCCTACGCTATCACCAAGGGTGCCGTCGACACGCTGGTGCGCACCTATGCCGCCGAAACGTGCAACGTGTCGAACGTGCGGGTGATGGCGGTCAACCCCGGCCCGCTGCGCACCCGCATGCGCGCCCAGGCGATGCCGGGCGAGAATCCGGCAACGCTGCGCACGCCCGAGGACCTTGCCCCCAAGCTCGTCGAGCTGTGTTCGCCCGGCTGGCGCGAGACGGGCCGGCTTTACGACTTCCCCAGTGACCGCGTGCTGAGCTGGCGGGAACCGGCGTGAGGCGGGCGGTCACGATCTGCCTTTGCCGCCCGGCCAACCCCCACGCTTGGGATCATCGGGGCTGGCCTTGCGCAGGGGGCGCTGCGCGGAGCGCTTGAGGTCGCGAATTGCCCTCGTTCATGGCCCGGCACACCGCATCGAGGCGCTTGACGAGACCGCCACCGATGAAGAAGGCATTTGTCAAAAGCTCGCGCCCAAGGATCTCCCGCCCGACCGGCACCCATCCCTTGCGTGCCCGCCGCGTGAGGGGACGTTGTCGAGTTTGGGGCCGGCCGCGTCCAAACCGATGTCTTCCAGCCCGTTCTCCAGCCTTCCGTCCGCCATCGTCGCCTCACATCGCCGACGCAAGGCTGGAACGAAGGCCGAACGCTGTCACACGGCCGAGTTGGCCAAGCTGCCGCGCAGCGGCCCTCCGAAGCGATCATCCCAGGTTCCGGGCGGCGCGGTCGCGACGCCTCCGGCGACCGCCGGCGTTCAAGCCCCGCGCTTCAGCCGCTCGGCGACCCGCAGCGCGTAATAGGTCAGCACGCCGTCGCAGCCCGCCCGCTTGAACGCCACCAGGCTTTCCATCATCGCCCGCTCGCCGTCGATCCAGCCGTTGCGGGCGGCGGCCTCGATCATCGCGTACTCGCCCGACACCTGGTAGGCGAAGGTCGGCACTTCAAAGGTGTCGCGGACCCGGCGGATGATGTCGAGGTAGGGCAGGCCGGGTTTCACCATCACCATGTCCGCCCCCTCCTCGATGTCGGCGGCGACCTCGCGTAGCGCCTCGTCGGAGTTGGCCGGGTCCATCTGGTAGGTGCGCTTGTCGCCCACGAGCACCGCCTTCGTGCCGATCGCGTCGCGGAACGGGCCGTAGAAGGCGGACGCGTATTTCGCCGCGTAGGACATGATCTGCACGTCCTCGTAACCTTCCGCGTCGAGCGCGCCGCGGATCGCGCCCACCCGCCCGTCCATCATGTCGGAGGGGGCGATGATGTCCGCGCCGGCGCGCGCCTGATTGAGCGATTGCGCGCACAGGAGATGCACGGTTTCGTCGTTGACGATCGTGTCGCCCGACATCACGCCGTCGTGGCCGTGCGACGTGTAGGGGTCGAGCGCGGCATCGGTCATCAGGCCGATGTGCGGCACCTCCGCCTTGATCGCCTTCAGCGCGCGGCACACGAGGTTGCCGGGATTCACCGCCTCGGAGCCGCGCGGGTCCTTGGCTGCGGGATCGGTCATGGGAAAGAAGCACAGGGCGGGAATGCCGGCCTCGGCCGCCGCGACGGCCGCGCGCACGGCCTCGTCCACCGACAGGCGCTCCACGCCCGGCATCGAGGGCACGGAAACGCGCTGCCGCTCGCCCTCGACGAGGAACAGCGGCCAGATCAGGTCGTCGGCGGTGACCACGTTCTCGCGCACGAGGCGGCGCTGCCAATCCGTGCGCCGGTTGCGACGCGGGCGGTGGACGAGGCCAAGGGACAAGCCTTGCGCGGTAGCCGAGGTCATGGCGATCTCCTTCGGACAGCGGTGTACGGTGCTGGCGAAAGGCGGGCAAATCCGGCGCGATGTTCTCTCGGGAGAGCATCAGTCGCCATCAACAACGACGCTTTCCGGGATCTTCGCACCGATGCGCTGGAAGAAGAATCCGCCGATTGCCTCGCCATCCCTGCGGAAGACTCCGACAATGATGCTATCTTCCGATCTATTACCGTAATGGGCAAACGAGTCCTTCACGTCGACCGGCCCCACGGCGCGGCAGGTTGCGTGTCCCACTCCGACCGTGGCTCGCAATACGCATCCGCTTTCTACCGCCAGATGCTTGCCGACCACGGCCTGGTCGGCTCGATGAGCCGGCGCGGCAACCCGTACGACAACGCCAAGGCGGAGAGCTTCATGAAAACGCTCAAGGTCGAGGCCGTGCATCTGATGAACTACGAAACCATGGAGGACGTCACGAGCGATCTTCCCCGCTTCATCGACGAAGCCTACAACACACGGCGCCTGCACTCAGCGCTCGGCTATCTCAGCCCGGCCCTGTTCGAGGCTCAACACGCCCAGCTCACTGTCAAACCTGCGGCCTGACAACGTCCACTCAAAGGGGCGCACTCCAAAGCACGGTGCTGAAGGTACCCGCGCCTGAGGCAAGGCGTGCCGTTGCGACCACGGTGCGCACCGCAGCCTCGCCGGTGGCGGACCACGTCGCGCGGGTGCCGTTGGTGTTCTTGCGCTGGATCACCGCCGGGCGCAGCGCCCGCTCGCAGGCGTTGTTTGTGGCCTCGACCTGCCCGGGGAAGAAAGTGAAGATCAGCAGCTGGGCGCGCTCGGCGCATCCGGCGCTGGATGTCGCGGGCCAAGTCGCAGTGGACCGGGGCGGCCAGGATGTCGTCCAGCAAGTGCTCCAGCCTGCGGCGTTGGCTGCGCACGGTGGAAGCCGCCAGGGCGGTGACGCGCCGGGCCAACGCCAGGGCCGAGCCACAGCTTGAGCCGCAGCGCGATCGGGTCATCGCCGGCCTCAACCGCGCAGGCGGCGTCACGGGCAAGGTGGGCCAAGCAGGTTTGTTGGCGATCGGCGCGACCCTGCTGGGCGACGGTGCGGTCCGACAGCCACACCGCCGGCCGATGGCCGTCCATGATCTCCTGCACCACGCAGGCGC
>CAXTMA010000262.1:0-6225 GCA_964245015.1 uncultured Beijerinckiaceae bacterium
CCGTTCCTCGCCTTCTCCGCCCGGCCGCGCCGGGTCTTTCGCCATGGAGCAAGCCTTTGTCCGACAACTTCGCCGCCTGCCTCGCCGTGACCCTCCGCTACGAGGGCGGCCGCGCCGACGACCCGCGCGACCCCGGCGGACGCACCAACCGCGGCATCACCCAGCGGACCTACGACAGCCATCGTCGCAACGGCGGCCTGCCGGGGCGGGACGTGTTCGACATATCGGACGCCGAGGTGCGCGACATCTACCGGCGCGACTATTGGCAGCCGAGCGGCGCCGGCGCCCTGCCCGCCGGCCTCGACCTCAGCCTGTTCGACGCGGCGGTGAACAGCGGCGTCGGCCAGGGCCGACGCTGGCTCGCCAAAGCGGAGCAGCGGGCGGGAAGCGGCGTCGCCGAGGAGATCCGCGCCTTCGCCGAGGCGCGGCTTGCGTTCCTTCACGCCCTGCGCACCTGGGCGAGCTTCGGACGGGGCTGGGCCGCCCGCGTCGCCGGGATCGAGGCCAAGGCGCTGCGCATGGCGCTCGATGCCGCCGGGCTAGCGCCGCCCGCCGCCGCCGCCCTCGCCGATGGCGGCGCCACGCACGCCAAGGCGGCCCTGTTCAAGCACGCCGCCGCCCATCTCGGCACCGCCGTGGCCGGCACCGCCATGGCGAGCACCGCACTCGCCGTCAGTGGGCTCGCCGGCAGTGGGCTGGCCGGCGCGCACGTCGTCCCCACGAGCCTGCTGGCCGGCGCCCTTTCGCTGGCCGGCGCCGCAGCCCTGGCCTTTGGAGGCTGGCGCGACGGCCTGCGCGCCGCCGCCCAGACCGCGGAAGTCCACGCCGCGCAAGTCCCAGTCGCGCAAGTCCGCGCCGCGAGCGTCCACGCGGCCGCAGCCGGCACATCCTGAGGAGGCCGCCATGCCGCTTGCTTTCGCTTCCTTCCTCGCCGCCAGCCTGATCCTGTGGTTGGCGGGGGCACCGGCATCGCTGGTCTTCGCGGCCGCCCTCGCGGCCTGGGGTGCCTTTGCCGCCGTGATCGCTCCGGCGATCCGACGCTACAGGGCGGCGATGGGGATCGCCGCCCGCCTGCACGCCCTCGAAGCGTCCGGCTGGCCGGCGCTGCGGCTCCGTCTCGCCGGCTGCAAGGTCGTCGTCGTCGGCCTCCTCACCTCGGGGCTTCCCTTCGTCGGCGCGGCCGCGCAGTGGCTCGGCGGGCAGAACCTCGGCCTGTTCTTCGGGCCGGCCGGGGCCGGCAAGGCTGTGAGCTTCCACGCTAAGCTTCCTTTTGGACGACGCTGTCAGAAATGCAAACTTCTGTGATATCTGGCATTTCGGATTTTACCTCACGTCGCCATCACTTCGCCGCTCCTCGATCTTCGCGTAAGCCTTCCTTGGGACCTGTGACCGCCCGGCTGGGAGCTCTGGGCGCGCCGACGGCGTAGGTCTGATGAGTCGAATCCCTTCGGCATGCTCGGCACCTCGGCGGCTGGATGCGCGAACATGCCGGCCCGCGGCGGCGATCATGGCAAGCGCTGGATGTCCTCGCCGCGATCATCGCCATGGCCGGGGGCGTCCAGCGCCTCCCGCCGCATGAAGGGCGGGATGCCATCTTCCTCGTAGCGGGCCATCGAACGGCGTCGCGCCTTCTCCAGCTTGGCCAACTCCCCCCTTGCGGCCATCTCCACCTGTGGGTCGAGCGGCTTCGACAGCATCGCGCCGAACCGTCGCGTCATCTCCGCATCCACGCCCGCGAGGGAGAAGTCGTGGTGCCATCCATGATCGTAGACGTGCGCCATCAGGCGTCCACACCGATCGGGCAGGCGTCGGCCCTTGTGCCGCTGAAGATGCAGCCAAAGGACCACGTCCGCGACCTGGACGCCTGCGCAAGAGGAGTCCGCGCTGATCGCGAATTGGCTGCCGACGACCTTCTGGAACGAGTACGTCTCGCCCGCCCACCGGATCTCGTCGGGAGGGGCCGTCGACATCACATCGTGCCAGACCTTCAGGGTGCGCGCGAACTCGCTCTGCTCGTCGTGAGTGATCCTTGCCACCGGCACGCCGGTCGATTTCGACATGGTCTCCAACCCGTCGAGCAGGTTGGCGAAGGCCACCATATTGGGGAAGTGGCCTTGCCTCGCGACTTTGCGGTCCTGGCCGATCTGGATGGATTCCGAATGCATGCGGGCCCAGTCGAGCCCTTCCTTGAAGATCTCGCGAGCCCGCGCGTCCGGCAACCGCGGGAGGTCCTCCAGCAGCATGTCGCACACCGCCCTCAACTTGTCCCTGGCTTCCCTCTCGTTCGGGGCGAGGATGCATCGCCAGAACAGCTTGGCGGCGTCGTCGGTCAAGAACGCCGTGAGCTTGAACGCAAGCAACATCCTGGTCGGGCGCAGGTTGTAGTGGTGCCAGGCGACGGCGGCGTTCTCGCCTGAATCGAAGATGGTGTCGAAGATCTTCGTGATCAGCAGGTACCGCTTCTCGACCCGGGAGATGAAGAAACGCGCCCTCGCGGCCTCGAGTAGCGCCTGCAGATCTCCAGCGATCGTCTCGATCCTTCCGAAGCCGAGCTGCTTCGCGTGCAGGGCCGCCGCGCCGACCTTCGTCGCGATGGCGGCCAAGCGCGCACCGTAGGAGGCGAAATCACCCCGCGTCACGAGGGCCGCGGTGAAGAAGTCGGGTTGCGACTCGTCGAAGAGGTTGTGACCGGTGTTCCCGGTCTCATCCACGTAGGCGTGGATCGGGAACTTCGCCTGTCCCATGGTTCCGCGAGCCTTCCCCATCCCGGCGCCCCGATGTGGAGCGGTAACGAGGTGTAGGCCGACATCGTCGATGTCGCCGCCTCCTGCGATGGCGGGACGAGATTCCGCCGAAGCGGTGGCGACGTCAAGCAGGGCGGTCCCATGTGATCGGTCCCCGACCGCGGATGCGGCTCCGAAGAAGCGCCGGCGGTTCCCTGTCGACGGAATGGGCGACGGCGCCGTCGGCGAGAACGAGCCAGAGCCGAGCCGCGAGCCGGATCGCACGCAAGGTGGTGGGGGTCTGGACGCCGTCGGCGAGGGACCGCAAGGCGCGTCGGCCATGCCCGGCGCGGCAGGTGGGGCACTCACGCCGCGGTGGTGGACGCGGGTGGGCTGAAGCGAGCCCGCCTCAACGCGCCGCTACGTCGTAATGCAATTCGAGCGACCCCTTGGCGACCAGCGCCGTGACCAGCCCCCGCGGTCCGGCGAGGACTTTCTCGGCCCCCAGCTCGATGATCCTTCCTTGGAGGCGGAGGCCATCCGACACCGGGCCGTTCAGGGCTTGGCCGCCTCTCCGCAACGCCCCGTCGTAGTCCTTGGAGAAGTCGTACCCGACCGCCTTCTGGATGGCGCGGGTGACCGGCGCCAGCCGGAGGACGGAGGCCAACAGGCCGACCACCGCGTTGTCCGCGTCGACGCGGATCGAGAGGTCGCCGACCTTTATCCGCTTGGCCGCGTTGTCGATGTCGACGTCCGCAACCGCCCAGACAACGCCTCTGGTGGCGAGGACGTCGGAAGGCGCCCGCGCGTGCAGTTCGACGCCCACCGCCAGCTTCCCTCCGGTGGTCTGGTGGAGGCGGACGTCGTCGAAGACCACCTTGACGGTCCCGAACCGCGGGACGTCGAAGACCTGCTCCTCGCCGACCTTGAGCGCGTGGCGGGTGGTCGCGGCCAGCGCGTCGTAGTCCGCCTGGACCGGGACGTAGAACTCGAACGAGGGGCTCGGGAGCCCATGCCGCAGGGGCGGCAGCGGGGTCGCCGGCCGCTCGGGCGGTTTCGCTCCGACGAAGGTCTCGACGGTGCCGGCGGCCATGACCAGGGCGGTCAGGGTGCGACCCTGGATCGCGAAGCCGCCGAAGCCGGCGGCGCTCGGCGCGAAACGCAACCAGACGTCCGGCTCGCCTCCGACGTGGATGGTGGCGAAGCCTCGCCCCCACGCGCGGGCCGCGCCCTCCCTGACCTCCAGTCGCGCGAGCAGCTCGGGGAGCTTGGCCTTGAAGTCATCGATGAGCCCCTTGAGCTTCGGGTCGACCTTGCCGGCGAAGGTGATGCGGAGGCCGAGGACGTCGATCCCGATGCGATCGGTCCAGTTGTAGTCGGCGTCCACGACGGCGACCGGCCTCCAATCCTCTCCGAGGTCGGCCCGGACCTTGGCGCCGACGGCGACCGAACCGTCGGCCGTCTTCTGGATGTGCTTGCCGATCTCCCCCCTGCCCCGCACGGTGACGCTCGCCGACACGGGCATGGCCAAGGTCGCGACGGGACCGGTTCCGCCGACAGAGATCGGTCCGCGATCGACCGAGCCTTCGACATGGCAATCGATCTGCGGCGTGACGGTGACGCTGGCTTCTCGAACGGCGCATCCCTTGTGGAAGATCCTGGGCAGGGGACAGAACTTCACCTGCTTGGCCGCGACGCACGCGTCCTTGTTCTCGTCGACGGTGTAGAGCCTCGTGGGCACCTTGCGGTTCATCTCCCCTTGGACGGCGTCGAGAGACGCGATGAACGGCAACACGATGGTCGACTCGCGGGCGAACCCTGCGACCGGGTCGGCTGTCGTTGGAGGTCCACCCGCCGCGAGGCCCCGATGCGACCACCAATGCGCGGCGGGCCCGGCCGCCAGAGCGAGGCAAAGGAGCGTACCGGCGAGGGCTCCGCGCCGGACGGTGGACATCGTCATGGGCGCATCGGTCCGACGCGGATCACCGAGTCCCCCGAAGCTGCACGATCCCGCCGGCGCGGTCGATTGGACCTTAGTTCCATCGCGGCGCTGGCGGCGCGGCGCGGCCGCCGGTCCGCCACGCGTCCGAGCCTCCGCGCAATTGCCTCGCGACGTAAGCGACGGCATCATCGCCGCCGTGGACGGACGGGCTGAACTTCGATGCTGGGCTATCTTGCGGCCGAGACGGCCTTCGTGCGCGCCTTCGGCAACCGGAGCCTGCTCCTCGTCTTCCTCTGCGCGTTGTCGAGGACGGGGAACAAGATGGGGTCCGCCTCCGCGCTCGGGCTGTCGCTCGACGTCAACCCCGGCGTCATCGTGGTGTTCGGGCCGCTGCTGGCCCTCTTCCTGCTGCTCGCGCTGAAGGTGGAGGCCGACGGCCTTCTGCTGGGCAGGGAGACCGTGTTGGCCGAGGCGAGCGCGCTGCCCGCGCGGGCGCGCCGGGGCGGGCGCCTCGCCTACGTGTTGTTCCTGGCGCCCGCATTGGCCGCGACGTTCCTGGTCTGGACGTACCTCGCCGAGGTGGTTCCCCTGACTGAAGGCTGCGGCTACGACCGGTGGCGCCAGCTGTACGACCTGCGCTGGGCCGCCGGCACGCCCACCCTCTACTGCCTCCACGACATCAAGGATGGCATGCCCTGGATCTACCCGCCCTTCCAGGTCTACGGCTACGTCGTCTGCCTCGCGCTGTGCTTCCGGGTGACGTGGTCGGTCGCGCGGGACTGGTCGAAGGCGCGCGGCTGACGCTCGGACCTGCGCGATCGTCGGTTTCCATCGACCCCGACCAGCGCATCGTTCCCGCACGCGCGGCGTCCGGCGAGCTGAATCCCATGGGCCGCCCGGATGAGGGACGTTTCAGATACGCTCCCAGTCATGAGCGCCGCCCCTCATCGCCGACGCGCACGCCATCATCGACGCCTGCGTCCAACGACGCCACCGACGCCGACCAGTTGCCGGAGTGGTTCCGGTCCGTTCCATCGGCATTCGGATGGCGGGAATGGCTGGAGACCCGCGGTTCCACTTGTGGGGGTAGCGGACCGCACAGGGGATCTCGAGGTGCCTCGGCGACGCACGGGAAGCGGTTCGGGTGCCATCGGGGGCTGCGCCTGACGCTGGAAGCGTGGGTGGTCCAGCGAAGCGTTGCGGCGATCCGGGGCACCCGGCATGCTTCCCGCGACGGCGGCTTTAATTCGCCCTTGCCGGGACCGCGGCCGGTCACACCTCGTCGCCAGATCCGACTGTCGTGGACGCCGATCCTTCGTTCCCGATGAAGCGATCGAACCATTCCTCGGATGTCGTATACGCTTGCCGAGGATGGTTGGGGGCCTCGGGATAGGCCCGCAACAACACTCCGCCCTCCACGAGCGGGTTGAGCAAGCGATCGCGGAGGTGCCCCTCGCTCCGGTTCACTAGCGACGAGAGCACCCGCAGGGTGATGCTACGACCGCCGGTATTATGGAGCACCCGCCATAAGCAGACGAGCCTCGAGCTGCCTAGCTTACC
>CAXTMA010000263.1:0-6214 GCA_964245015.1 uncultured Beijerinckiaceae bacterium
CGAGCAGCGGCAGGGTGAGCACCACCACCACGCCGAGCACGGCGGTGAAGGCGATAGACGAGGCGATGTCGTCACTGTTCGCGCCGATTACCGGGCTGACGGCAGCATCGGCCGAGTTGCCGCAGATCGAGTTGCCGCAGGCGATCAGCACCGCCATGCAGGTGCCGAGCCCGAGCAGGCGGCAGATGGCGAAGGAGGCCGCGATGGCGACCGCCACTGTGCCGGCGATGCCGCCGATCATCGCCGGGCCGATCGCCAGCACCGCTTGCACCGACACCGAGGCGCCGAGCAGCATCACCGCGACCTCCAGCAGCAGCTTGGCCGAGATCTCAATTCCGGGCCGGAACAGGGCGGGTGGCGTCCACACCGTGCGCAGCGCAACGCCGAGCAGGATCGCCAGCACCAGCGCCTCGACGTAGGGCTGGCCGGCGAGCCGCTCCTCGACGCCCTGGACCACCATGGCGACCACGGTCACCGCGAGGCACAGGAGGAGGCCGGGCAGCACGCGACCGGCGCCGGAGAGGGGCGTCGTGCGCCCCGCGGCGGAATGGGCGATGGCAGGTCGATCGGTCATGGGCGCTCCGCGCTTCGGATGCGACCAACATCGTGCCGCGCGACCGGACCTTCCAACATGCCAGCGCCATCAGCCGCGGCGCGAGCACCTTCACCTCGCACAAGTGCATCGCCGTCAGCTTGGCGAGTGCCTGCTCGGCTTGCGCCGTCAGCTGCAACCCGACCCGCCGCCTGCGGTCCACTAATCGCCGATCAGTCCCGCGCCCATGCCGGTCGTACGACGCGCGCGATGGGCTGCTGGGGGTTGTTGTCAGCCGTGGGCCGAATCCGGGGAAGGGGCGAGAGGCTATCCCTCCCGCCATCGCGAAGTTATCCCACCACCTTCTTGAGAAGGCTTTTGCCGGTGTCCAACGTGGCGCCAAGCTGCTTGACGAGGCCGAGTTCATCTGACGATCCCCAACGCTCGACAATCTTGCCGTTCTCGAAGCGGCTAATCTGCATGCCGCGCGCCTCGAAGGTCTTACCGGTTGGCGCGATGCCCATGAAGTCGCCCTTATGCGTACCGTGGATCTTGTACGCCATAGCCACATTGTTCTCGTCTTGGACGATATGGTCGACGGTGACCTTGAGGTCGGGAAACGCGGTGCGCATCATCGTGAACAACTTGATGTATCCATCAGGTCCTTTGCCCTGACCGGGGGCCGGATCGTGTTCGACGACGTTCGCCGAGAAGATGTTGTGCAATGCCTGCAGGTCACCGCTTGATATGGCTTCGCCGAGCTTCTTCGTCGTCTGGAGATTCTGTTCTTTACCCATGTGAAACCCTTTTTGTCGCTATCCCGAAGGGACGCGCCGATGCCTGTCCAACAGGCCCGGACGTGAATGGCTCCCAACGGTGCGCTGCCGTACCGTTGGACCCGGTGCGGTTCAGAATGTTGGCGTCGATTAGGACGCGTCCACGCCACATCTTGCACCGCACCGAAGCCTGAACGTCAGCTTCCAGAAAGCGTCTTTGCAGCCATGAGCGACCGACTTGGGCGCAAAGCGTCTTACCGTTCAGCGGTAGCCTGCAGCCTGCAATTCGAACAGCGCTGCGTAGCGGCCGCCTTCCGACAACAGCTCGACGTGGGATCCAGCTTCCGCGATGGAGCCATCCTCCAGAACGACGATGCGGTCGGCCATGCGCACCGTGGAGAAGCGGTGGGAGATGATCAGGCAGGTCCGTCCTTGGCTGAGCTCGCGAAAGCGCTGGAACACCTCGTATTCGGCGCGGGCGTCGAGCGCCGCGGTGGGTTCGTCGAGGATCAGCACGTCGCCGTCCCGCATGTACGCGCGGGCGATGGCCATCTTCTGCCATTCGCCGCCCGACAGTTCGACGCTGTCCTTGAAGCGCCGTCCCAGCGGTTGGGCGTAGCCGAGCGGGAGCCGGTCGATCACGCGATCGGCGAGGGCGCGCTCGGCGGCGTCGACGACCCGCTCGCGCTCGTCGACGCGCGCGATCGATCCCACCCCGATGTTCTCGGACGCCGAGAAATCGTAACGGACGAAGTCCTGGAGGATGAGGGCGATGCGGGCGCGCAGCGCATCGAGGTCGAACGCGCGGAGATCGACGCCATCGATCGTGATGCGCCCTTCGGTGGGATCGTACAGGCGCGACAGCAGCTTCACGATCGTCGTCTTCCCAGCGCCGTTCTCGCCGACCAGCGCCACCACCTCGCCGGCGCGGATCTCGAGGTCGAGGTGGCGCACGGCCCACGTCGCGGCGCCGTGGTGCGGAAGCCCACGTCCTCGAAGCGGATGCCGGAGCGGATCGGGTCCGGGAACGCCACGGGATGGTCGGGCGAGCGGATGGCCGGCACGATGTCGAAGAAGGAGAACAGGTCGTCGAGGTACACGGCCTGGGACGCAAGCTGCGAGAAGCCGAGCAGCAGCCCTTCCAACAGGGAACGCAGCCGCAGGAGCGATCCCGCGAGGAAGCCGAGATCGCCGATCGTGATCGCGCCATCGAGCGTGCGCCAGAGGATCACGGCGTAGCCCGCGTAGTAGCTGAGCGCGCTCACGGTGGCGAAGAGGCCGCCCCACAGCGCGCGCCGTGCCGCAAGGCGCCGGATCTCCCCGTACATGAGCGCGGACAGGCTCGCAAAGCGGTCGGACAGGAAGTCCTCAAGGGCGAAAGGCTTGATCTCCTTGGCCGTCTCGACGCTCGCGCCGAGGTAGCGCAGGTAGTCGACCTGACATCGTTCCGGCGTGCGCCCGTAGGCGAGGCGATAGCCTTCGCGATTGAAGTGCAGCTCGCCCAGCGCCGCCGGAAGCAGCGTCAGCACAAGCACGACAAGCAGCCACGGGGCATAAGTTGCGAAGCCGATCGCCAGCGCGATCACCGTCACGGCGTCCTGGGCCTGCCCGAAGACGAGTTGCAGGACGGAGGAGCGGCCCGTGACCTGCCGGCGGGCGCGGTCGAGCCTGTCCTGCTGATCGGGGGACTCGAACTGTTCGAGGTCCAGCGTCGCGGCGTGGCGCATCAGGGCGAGGCTGGCGGCATCCGAATAGCGCTGACCGAGCAGATCCCCGACAAGGGTGCTGGCCCGACCCAGCAGGTCGGACAGGATGCCGAGCGTGGCTTCGGCCAGAACGAGAAGCGCGACGTGGTGCAGGCGGGGCGTCGCCAGCCAGTCGCCGACGCTCGGGCCGGCATGCGGCAGGCGGGCTTCGGTCACGACCGCGTCGATGATCAGCTTGCCGACATAAAGGGCCGCGGGCGGCAGGACGGCACGCAGCAGGCGCAGCACGACGGTCGCCAGCATGAGGCTCGGGCTGGTGCGCCACACGAGGCGGAACAGCTTCGGCAGGTTGCGCAGGGCGCCGAAGCGGTCGCGAAAGGCAGCCGAAGGGGTCACATGGTGCTCGCGACGAGCATGGCGTCATTTACGGCGATCAACTTCGTCGAGCATGCGTCACCCATCCGACCGCGGGCACCCATCGATCCACGCCGCCGGCGTGGTGAGGCTCGACGCCAGCGTCCTCTCGGCGGCTCACACGCTCCACTTCGGAACGGAGGATGCGTGGTCCCCTCTGTCCACGAAAGCAAGGGCGGCATCGCCATCGAGCCTTTACCTTTGCTCGACAACCAGTGCCCAACCTACCCCTGTTCCAAGGACGGGTGCAGGTCTTGGTTGGGTGAGCGACATCGGCGCAAGACGGGTGCGACGCCCTTGCCGTCCCTCTCATCTTGCCAAGCTCGTCGTGAGGCAATACGCGGGATCGGGAGATCTTCGATCAAAGTGATCGTGGGTCGGGACATGTCTGCGAGGCTGCCTCGGACCGAAAACTAGACATGCGCGCGAGGGGGTGGGCGCTTGTTGCCGGTGGCCTCGTCACGCTCGTGGCACTTGCGGCGATCGGCGTCGCGCTGTTCCACCTCGTCGGTGCCACGTCCGGGCTCATCGTCGAAACCATCGACGTCGCCGGTACGCCCGGAACCCTCTTCCGCTCCGCAGATGATCGGCCCGCGCCGGCGGTGGTCATCGCGCACGGCTTCGCCGGCTCGCGCGAGTTGATGCAGCCCTTCGCCATCACCTTCGCCCGCAACGGCTACGTGGCGGTCACCTTCGACCTCCTTGGTCACGGCAAGAACCCGCATCCGTTGCAGGGCAGCATCACCGATGCCGACGGCGCGACCAAGGCGCTCGTCGATCAGCTCGGCACGGTCGTCGCCTATGCCAAGAGCGCACCGGGCGCGGACGGCAAGGTCGCGCTGCTCGGTCATTCCATGGCGTCCGACATCGTCGTTCGCTACGCGCAGGCGCATCCCGACATCGCGGCGACGGTCGCCGTCTCGATGTTCGCGCGCAGCCTCACGCCGACCAGCCCGCGCGACCTGCTGGTGATCGTCGGCGCCCTCGAACCGCAGGTCTTGCGGGATCAGGGCATCAAGGCCGCCGCCATGGCAGCGCACGGTCCCGTCGTGCCGCGCACCACGTATGGCAGCCTGGCCGAAGGGACCGCGCGACGCGTGTCGTTCTCGGACGATGTCGAGCACATCGGCGTCCTTTACAGCCGTGACAGCCTGCGCGAAGCCCTGAACTGGCTCGACGCGGTCTTCGCGCATGGCGAGTCCGGCGACCTGGAGGTTCGCGGCCGCTGGCTCGGCCTGCTCTTCCTCGGTCTGGTGGTGCTCGCTCGGCCGTTGCTCGCCCTCCTGCCCGCCGTATCCGAACAGCGCCGCGGTGCGGCCCTCCCCTGGCGTCGGCTCCTCCTCGTGGGACTGGCGCCGGCGGTCGTCACGCCGCTGCTTTTATGGAAGGCACCCACCAGCTTCCTGCCACTGCTCCTTGGCGACTACCTCGCCGCACACTTCTTCGTCTACGGGCTTCTCACCTGGATCGCCCTGGCGCTCGTGCGCCGCGTCGACGCTGGCGTGCCGCTGCCCGGACCCGTCTCGATCCCTCGCTTCGGCACCGGCGTGGCCGGTCTCGCCAGCTACAGCATCATCGTCTTCGGCCTGCCGATCGACGGGTTCGTCGCCTCGTTCTGGCCCATCCCGGCGCGCATACCGCTCGTCCTCGCGATGCTTGTCGGCACGTTGCCCTACTTCACCGCCGACGAGTGGCTCACGCGCGGTGCCGGTGCACCGAGGGGCGCCTACGCCTTCACCAAGCTCTGCTTCGTCCTGTCTGTCGCCTTGGCCGTCGCGCTAAACCTTGAGCGGCTCTTCTTTCTCATCATCATCGCGGCGGTGATCGTCCTGTTCTTCGTCGTTTACGGACTGTTCAGCGCCTGGACGTACCGCGCCACCCGTCACCCGCTGGTCGGAGCCCTGTCCAACGCGGTCGCCGTCGCTTGGGCGATCGCGGTCACCTTTCCAGTCCTCGCGAGGTAGGTTGTTGCTGAGGCAGCACACAGCCGTGGCGAACGTCACGCGAGACCGGCTCTTGACGCGGCCCTGCTGTCCTAAATGGTCCTCGCCGCAGACCCAAACCACAACGGTGGCTCGCCCATGGAAGACCGCAACAGGCGCCACTGGATGAGATTGGCGGCTGCCCCGATCGGAACGGGCGTAGACTAGGACTGTCCGATCAACGAAGCAGCGACGGCGAGGTGAGCAGTGGACGACAAAAAGCGACGCCGACCGCTCGGCGCACTCGATGCCGCCGAAGCCGTGTTCCGCCCGCAGCCGGCGAAGGCGCCTGATGTGGTCAAGCCGGCTGCGATCCCCGGCGCGCGTGAGCTGGTGTCATTGCACATCGACCAGGACGTACTGGCCCACTTTCAGGAGGGCGGCCCCGGTTGGCAGGACCGCGTCAACCAGGCGCTGCGCAAGGCCGCCGGCCTCGCCTAGCACTGGAGCGTGGTGATGGCGTGCCCGGAACGGCCGCGCAAACGGCAGCACCCGGCTCAGACGGGAACGGCGGCCTCGACCTGACCGGTGGCGGCCTGCTCGACGACGGCGGCGATGGCGTCGAGCAGCGACGCGTCCTCGCCCGCCATCGCCTCCATGGACGCCATGCGTCGCACCACGGTGGCCGTAACCGCCTCCTCCACCGTGCCTTCGGCAAAGGCGTAGTACACCGTCGCCTGCTGCCCATCGCGGTGGCATCGTCCCTCGACCTGCGCCAGCTGGATCGCGCTGTGGCGCATGTCGTGGATGACGCGCAGCAGGCTGGCCTTCTGGCGGAAGCGCAGCGCGGCCGCCCAGCCGGCG
>CAXTMA010000264.1:0-6167 GCA_964245015.1 uncultured Beijerinckiaceae bacterium
CGCGAATCAGCGATGGATCCAACCGGTTCCAATCAACTTGCCAAAGTAGTGTTAGATTAAGCGCTCAATTCTTGCACGAGATCTTCTCGCGCCAATGACGTAGAAATTGAGCGGAGCCGCCTTGGTGAGACCCGGGTCGATCAGCCCTGCAACGCCGCGGCGTTGTGGCCGCTGGATCCGTCAACGACATTCAGGGTCGCAGGCTGCACAACGGACGATGAGACCTAGACATTCGAGGCTTCGCGATGAATCAAAGAAGCCAACCATGCAACGACGCGATCGATACGCCTACGTCGATCCCTGAATAGCAGTCAAACCAAATTGTTTCAACGAATGCTAGGCTTGATAGCCGAAATCGGATGGTGCAAACAGCGCCGTCGCTTGCGCGATATCTGCCGCTAAACTCCCTTCAGCAACTTTTGCGACGCGCCCTGATTGCTCCTTGTGTGAATGGGAGTGCTACTATGATGTACACGCTTGACCTGTCGGGTCATGGTGACGACGGCAGACCCGGTGTGGAGCGCATGGGCGGCCTTTTTCCCTCCATCGAGTCCGCTGAGGCGCAGGGGCGTCGTACTGCCGAGACAGGGCGGCTTCCCTTCAAGCCAGCAACGGTATGGGTGCGAGATCAGGAAAACCTCGTCGTCAAGCAAGTGGCCCTGTAGCTGATGGAAGCAACGGCATGTCTTTCAAGGTTGCGATTACATCAAGACAGGCAAGGAAAAGGACTTCCCTCGCGGCGAAATCACGCGAGCACAAGCTCTAAAACCTGCCGTCGCAACTGTGGAGGCGAATGCAGGTCCGTTCGCGCAAATCTGCAACTCAATGTCATGAGGATCACGAAAGATGATCGTTCCAATGACTACTGTCAGAGGTATGGTGCGGTCAGCACCGCATAGGAGCACTTAAAGGCGAGGTTAGGATTTCAAGCGGCTCTCTAGAAATCCTTAAAGATGCCGGGACCATTTACGTCGATCGCGTCGCGAACCAGCGTGTAGCCGGCGATCAACCGATCTCAATCCACATCCGCCTTGCGCACGTCGACCGTCGCCTTGGCAAGCTTGCCACGATCCACAACGCCGAGCGAAGATGGCGGGAGATCGCCGGCGCCTGATAAATATCGAGTGGGAGATACCTCCGTCGCGTAGCAGGCTGATCGGGTTCTGAGGATTGGCGAAGCGCTCCAGGCCACGCTCCTTGAACGGAGCGACGGTGATGAACTTCGACGCCGCGCGCTCGCGCCTTCCGGAACTCCAGGCGCGGGACGTTTGAACCGACATTCTGCCCGAAGACCGGCAGGACGATGGCGACCGCGCGTCTGACCAGATGTGTCGACCAGGAATTCAACTTTGTTGATCCAGCCGGCCGCGCAGGCTGGTAAAAAAACGCCCTGTGACGCTCGCGCTTGATCAGATTGGGCGGACGGTTTTGGCTTGGCAAACCGCGAAGCGGCTGTTTTGAGCCAGCGACGCCGTCAACTGACGATCGATCTCTGGCCAGCCACTGCAGAAATAGGCCGTTGTCTATGCAGATCATTCCTTTCACACCGGGATCCCAAGATGCGCCTAGCTGTCCCGGCATTGTTCGGCGTCTTTCTCTGTATCACGGCAGTCAACGCTCAGGAGAACACGTTCAACATCACGGAGGCGGAGAAGACCGCCTGCGCGCCTGATGCTCTACGGCTTTGCTCAAGCACCTATCCGGACGAAGGCAAGCTCCTGACCTGCATGACGGCCAACCGACAGTCGCTCAGCGCAACCTGCGCGGCCGTCTTCAAGGCCGGCAAGCGCGAGCGAGGCTTGCGCTGAGGCAGCAGGGCATCGGGCGCGACCGGCCCGCTGCATCCGTGCGTTTGCCCGCCATCGAACAAGCCGGTGTCCGTCCGCATCTTCGCTCCGCCGTGCCGCACCTCCGCCTGCCGCGATGATCCAGGAGCCGATGTGATTTCGTCAGCCACAGTTTCTGATCGATTGGTCGAGATTGCAGGTTTCGGATCGAATCCGGGACGGCTGAAAGGAAGGATGTATGTTCCCGATCAGCTTCCGGCGGGCGCTCCCCTGGTGGTCGTCCTCCACGGCGGGTCGCAATCGGCCTTCGACTACGATGCCGGTTCGGGATGGTCGCGGCTGGCCGACCGGCTTGGCTTTGCCCTGCTTTTTCCGGAGCAGCGACGCTCGAACAATGCCCTGCTCTGCTTCAACTGGTACGAAACGTCCTATAACGGCAGGGCGGCTGGAGAGGCACTGTCGATCCGGCAAATGACGGACGCGCTCGTCACCCGCCGACGTATGGATCCCGGTCGGGTATACGTGACGGGGTTGTCGGCGGGCGCAGCCATGGCCGCCATGGTGATGGCGACTTATCCCGACGCATTCGCCGGGGGCGCTCTCATTGCCGGGCTGCCCTATGGATGCGCGGTCGGCATGTTCCAGGCGATGGATCGCATGCATGGCCTCGGTGGGCCGACGGCTCGCCAGCTCGAAGCGTCGGTCCGCGCCGCTTCCCGACATCAGGGACCGTGGCCGGTGCTCTCCGTTTGGCACGGGACGGCCGACCGCACGGTCGATATTTCCAATGTCGAGAGCATTCTCGGACAGTGGCGCCTGCTGCACGGCCTGCCACCTATGCCGAGCTCCTTTGAAAGCGAGAACGGTTTCGAGCGGCGGGTCTGGTGCGACGAAGTCGGGCGGGAAATCCTCGAAAGCTACAGCATCACGGGAATGGGGCATGGCATACCGTTGAAAACGGACGGTCTGGACGGCTTCGGCATCGGCGGCACCTTCACGCTGGACGTCAAGGTCGGCTCGACCCTGCGCATCGCGCAATTCTGGGGCTTGGCGCCGGCTGCTTCGGCAACGCCGCGTACCGCTTACCTGTAAGTCTCAGACCGAGGCATCCCGGCGCATGGCAACGCCCGCCAGCAGGTTGACGCATGACGATCCGATGACATCCGGAGTGGAAATCGCCGAACTGCCGCTTCGAAGTCGTCCTCGCAGCGATGCGTTCCGGCGGCAGGTTCGACGCTCAGATGTAGATGCACGCGCATCGTAGCCGAACGAAATCGCGATCATAGCTGCGCCGATCGCGATTTGCGTCGTCCGCGGTGATGCGGATCAGTTCCATCATCGAGGCATTGACACTCAGTTCGTAGAGAAGTCTTGCCGCTTGTTCGTACTCCGGGTCATTCCCCGCCCGCAGATAGGCGCGCTTCCGCTGGCGAAGTATGTCCCGGCGAAGCTCTCTGCACCGGGGAGCGAGCTTGCTTGAAGTCGACAACGATATCACGTCCCGACCAGGAGGGAGATGCCTGACAAGCTGCGTTGGGAGCTGCGATCGGATTCGAGGAGGCACCTACCACGAGTTCTCGGGGCGGACCACCGGCAATCGAGCTGAACGCAGCCAGTCGTGATGTTCCGCCATCGCTGCAGCGAGAGCCGAAGGATGTCTCCATCTATGGACAGGGTTCAACGCGCTCCATGGTTTCGGCTGAAGTATTCGTCGATTTCCGCGATGACCCGCAAGTCATTGTCCAGCGAGGAAAGCGCACACTCGCAAGCGGCTTTCAGCGACGCGTTCTGATCCTCGATGATCGAAGTTTTTTGACATGCCGACATCAGCATCACGATCGAGGAAATGAACTCGCGATGTCGCTCAAGTTCCCTGTCGGGGTGCATCGCCGGTTACCCAAGCTTTGATGAGATTTTGGACGTACGAAAGCCATGCCGACTATCTCCGTCGCGAGCAAACCCGGCAGCAAGGCACGTGATTGCATATGAACTCTACAGCTTTGAGAGAACTCGAAGGTCGACGCGAACGGATCGATACGCGATAACTTCGGCTGTTTCAGTCATTCCCGGCTTCCATCCGGCCGAAGAGAGGCGCCATGGCTCGAACCGAAATCGCGCACTCCCAAGCGCTGATCCTCAGGGCGCAGAAGCGATTGAGCTATCAGCAGGATGTCATCGCGAAGTTAGGTTTCGACAGCGAACCGCGATACGCCGAAACCGTGCATGATGTATATTTGATCATGCAAGCCAAGCTTGATCTCCTGGTCCGGCAGCATCGCAAGCTCATCGACGGAAAAAGCCGAGCCTGACTTGACGGAAGACGCTCCCAAATCGGACCAGCAGAGTGCGGCGGAAGCCGAGGTCGGCTCGTTCAGGTCGGCCCTTGGTCCGTTCGTAACCGCTGCCGATACGACCCGAATGCCGATGATGTTCACGAACGCCAAGGCGTCCGATCATCCCATCATCTATGTCAACGAGGCGTTCCTGACCTTGACCGGGTACGAGGAGCACGAGGTCATGGGGCAGAGCTTCGACTTCCTGATGGAGCGCGGGACCGATCCCGAAATGCTGGCGGAACTTCGGACGGCCTTCGAAGGTGGACGCGGTCTGGAGCCACTGGTCCATTACCGCTGCAAGAACGGCATTCCGGTCTGGCTTCTGGTGTTCATCGCGCCGGTCCGCAACAGGGAGGGCGACGTCGAGCAGCACTTCGCCTCATTCGTGAACATCACCCAGCAGAAGGAGGAGGAAGATCGCATCCGCGCGCTGTTCGCTCGGGTGTGATGGTGGTTCGTCCGACCCCAAGCATGTCACGCGTAGTGTGGGATCAGCCAAGGTCACCGAGAACCTTAACATCGGATAAAGCAAGTCCTCGATGGTGCTGATAATTGGAGGATGTCGCGCCGTTGCAGGCGCAGATCATAGAATTGGCATCCGGTGCTCGATTGGGATGACATCCGCTTCTTTCTCGCAGTGACGCGACATGGCAACCTGTCGGCCGCTGCCCGCGAGCTTCGCGTCTCGCAACCGACGGTGGGCCGGCGCTTGGCGTCGTTGGAGGCGAGCCTGGGCGTCCGCCTCCTCAATCGAACGCCGGACGGCTTTGTGCTGACACCGGCTGGCCAGGAAATCCGCGAAAAGGCGGAACGGCTGGAACGCGATGCGCATGCGCTGGAACGGATGGTTGGCGGTCGGGACGAGGGTTACTCGGGCCTCGTGCGCGTGACCTGCGCGGAAACGATGGCTGCGCACATCCTCGCGCCCTGCTTCGCCTCGCTCGCGCGCGAGCATTCCCAAATCGTGGTCGAACTGATCCCCGACGCGAGGGAACTCAACCTTCTGATGCGGGAAGCCGAGCTGTCCGTTCGTTTGACCCAACCCAACCAGCACGATCTGGTGGTCCGGCGCGTCGGGAGCTTGGCCTTCGGCCTCTACGCAAGCCCCGATTACCTCGAACGTCATGGCGACCTCGACTTCAACGGCGGGTGCCCTGGTCACCAACTGATCGCGCAACTCGATGACATCCAGGATACGCCGCAATTTGGTTGGCTGAGCGACTTGACGCCGCTCGCCCGCGTCTCGTTTCAAACGAGCAGCCACGAGGCCGCGGTTTCGGCTGCGCTTCACGGCGTGGGGTTGGCCTGCTTGGCACGCTTCCGTGCCGACAAGGAGGCCGGCTTGGTGCGCCTGCAACCCTCGTTGCCGATCCCGACCACCGGCATATGGCTGGTGGTTCACAAGGACAACCGGGATACCACGCGCATCAGAGCCGTCATGATGCACGTCGTGGATTGGCTGCGAACCCAGCGTGCCTCTTTGATGCCTGATGGCTCGGCGAAGGCCAATTCGGGCCAGGACGGCTCAAGCGCGACGTCGCGCGACAGGAACTCCGAAACGACGTCTTGAAGGGATAGCCGGACGTGCGCGGTGCGCCGCCGAAGTGGAGCGGAAGTGCAAGGCGATCCTGGTGCTCATCGGCGGTGTGATGCCGACGGTGATCGGCACGGCAAAGGCAGTACCGATCTCATCGTTGGTATGGACTAAAACTTAAGTTTTCCCGCCATCAGATGAGCCCGGATGCGCATCCAGTCATCTGCCATAAGAGCGTACCTGAAGATCTTTCAGGCGCTGTCCTACGAGCGTCTGCAGCGGGCGCTGTTGGACCTGTTCGGCCTCACGCTCAGCCAGGGCGCGCTGATGAACATGCTGCGCCGGGCCGAGGCGCGCTTCGACGCCGGACGCGCGACCAACTGCTAACCTTCACCGTCTTCCCCGGGCAGGTCGAGGCCACAAACAACGCCTGCGAGCGCGATCTGCGGCCGGCTGTGAGCCAGCGCAAAAACACCGACGGCACCCGCGCCATGTGGTCTGCCACAGGCG
>CAXTMA010000265.1:0-6128 GCA_964245015.1 uncultured Beijerinckiaceae bacterium
GAGTCGATCGCCTTGGTGTTGGCATCGGTGTCGCTCTCGTTCATCGAGCGGCGGATCGACATCCGCCAGTTCGTCGCGGCAAAGGTCCAGGCGAGGTAGACGGCGATCATCAGCAGCACCACGCCGACATAGGCCGCGTCGAACTGCACGAAGAGCACGACCAGGATCAGCGCGAACTCGACCACGGTCGGCACGGCGGTGAGCATGATGACACGCACGATCGTCTCGATGGCGTTGCGCCCGCGCTCCAGGACACGGGTAAGGCCGCCGGTCTTGCGCTCCAGGTGGAAGCGCAGCGACAGGCCATGGAGGTGAACGAACACCTGCTGGGCGAGCCGGCGCACGGCATGCATCGCCACGGCGGCGAACAGGGCGTCGCGGCCCTGCGTGGTAAGCTGCATCACCACCCGCCCGGCCCCGTAGAGCGCGGTCAGCGCCAGCGGCCCGGCGAACCAGCCGAACAGCTCGTGCCGCCCGGCGGGGCCGCCGCGAACCTCCTCGGTCACCGCATCGGTCGCCCATTTGAAGGCGTAGGGCACCACCACCGTGATGAGCTTGGCCGCGATCATCAGGGCGAAGGCGAAGTAGATGCGACGCCGCAGGTCCGCCCGGCCGGAAGGCCAGACATAGGGTGCGAGCTTGCGCAGCACGGTTGCGAAACGCGGATCGAACTTGCGGGACTCGACGAACGCGTCGAGCGACGAGGGAGGAAGCGGCGCCATCATCCTCCCATATGGGGGGTGGCCCCTCCCTGCCTAGCCGCCGCAGGGCCGTGCGGCATCATCGAGACCTGCTGTTGCAGGATCTGCCCTTCCGCCGCGATCGGAGATCGGGCGTGGACCGCATTGCCAGAACTCTTTGCCGCTTGAACCATTGTGCTGACGCGATCGGGTCGGGCAGGGAGTGTCGAGTTGGCGTCATGGACAGGGATTTGCCGCATCAAGGGTGAGAACGGCGACAAGGACAGGGTCCGCATCACCGATGGTGAGGTGACGCACGACGAGATGACCCATGCCGATTACAAGGCCGGCGCCTTTGCCCCGCCTTACGACGAACTGCCCTGGGCGGAAGAGGCGGGCGAGGCGCCGCGGCCAGCGGATGCAGGCGACGTCAAGCAGCAGTTCACGGTGGACAAGGGCGAGAGCAATCCGGGTCCGGCGACGTAGGCAGCCTTCGCGTTACGCCGCGTTTGCTCTCACCTCTCTGAAGCGCAAGTCTTCAAAGCGAGGGCGAAGCTGCGTCGGATCTGCAGCGTCGGCGGGCTCGCGAAGGCCTGCCCGGAGCCTGCGACGGAGTGCGTTGCAGCCCTTGGCTGATGCTGGCACGGAACAACGATCCAGCGAATCTATGTCGTCGCATGGTGCAGGCGACGGGCCCCGCCAAGCCGTTGCAACTCCTCGCCTTCGCGACCAAAGGAGAACATGTATCAGCACCATGGGACATCTGCTTGCATCGGCATCCTCAGTCCCGGCCACCTCGCTTGCGACCTGACTTAGAGCGGGAGCGGATATGGCCGCGCTGAACTCGATTTGCGTCTTCTGCGGCTCGGCCAGCGGAGGCGATCCGGTCTTTGCCGAGGCGGCGCGGCAATTGGGTTCGATCCTGGCCGCCGAGAACATCGGGCTCGTCTACGGCGGTGGCGGACGCGGCCTGATGGGCACCCTTGCCCATGCCGTGCTTGATGGCGGCGGCCGCGTCACCGGCATCATCCCCGACTTCCTGACCGATGGCGACGCGATCCTGGCGGAGGTGACGGGACGGCGTGTCGAGCACATCGTGGTGCCGGACATGCACAGCCGCAAGCGATTGATGTTCGAGCGCGCCGACGCCTTCGTCGCTCTGCCCGGCGGCATCGGCACGCTGGAGGAGCTGGTCGAGCAGATGACCTGGGTGCAGCTCGCCCGCCACACAAAGCCGGTGCTGATCGCCGACATCGGCGGCTTCTGGCGTCCACTGCTGGCGCTGTTCGCCCACATGCGCGAGCACGGCTTCATCTATGCCTCGGCCGATGTCCGCACCCTCACCGCCGAGCGCATCGAGGACGTGCTGCCGCGCTTGCGCCTCGCGCTGGCCGAGGTGCCAGACCCGCGCCCGCCGGTGGACGATCGACTGTAGCGCTTCTATCCCGGAGGCTTGCTCAGGATCTTGCGCATCCGCGTGTTGCCGAACCAGACGTCGCCGAGCATGGTCGTTTGCCGGTGCAGCGCCTCGAAGCCACGCGCCTCGAAAAACGGCCGGGCGACGTCGCTGGCGTCGACCTCCAGTCGCGGGGTGCCGCGTCCGGCGGCGAGTTTCTCGACCGCGTCGAGCAGGGCGCCGGCAACGCCCTGGCGCGCTGCGCGCGGGTATACGTAGAGCTGCTCGATCCTGTCGCGCCCCTTGAGCGATACGAAGCCGACCGGGGCGCCGCGCAGCATCGCGACGAGCGTGACGTTGGCCGCAAGGGCGGCGCCGAAGCGACCCTCGTCGTCGGCGGCCGCGGCCCAGGCCGCGCGCTGCGCCTCGTCGTAGTCGTCGGTCGCCAGCTCCTCGATCGAGGCCTGGAAGATGGCGGCCAGCACCGGCACGTCGGCCGGCAGCATCGGTCGCAGGGAGATCGCGTCCGAACTCACCGGCGCCATGCCCCGGCGTTCGCGTGGGCTGCATCGAGCGGCACAGCAGGCCGCCGCAGGCCGCGCGTCCTGCGCCGATTGCTCATCCTCGCTGCCAACTGACCGTCCCGTCCTTGTTGTCCTTGACGGCAACGCCCATCGCCGCGAGTTGGTCGCGCAGCCGATCGGATTCGGCCCAGTTCTTCGCCGCCCGCGCCACCCGCCGCGCCTCGATCAAAGTCTCCGCCTCCGGCGCCAGCGATCCCGCATCGGCCGGCGCGGCAATGATGCCCAGCAGATCGAGCCCGGCTCGCAGCGCCGCCGGGTCGGAGGTGCGGACGGCATGCAGTTCGGCGAGGGCCTGCGGCGTGTTCATGTCGTCGGCCATGGCGGCGAGGAAGCCCTCGCTGGGCGAAGCGGCCGACGGATCGGGCGGCAGTCGGGCGCAGGCGCGGGTGAATTCGGCCAAGGTGCGGTCGGCCTCCTCCAGCGCCTTGACCGTGAAATCGATCGGCTGGCGGTAGTGCGTGCGCAGCATCGCGAGGCGCAGCGCATCGCCCGACCAGCGCCGGCCGCCGAACCTCGTGCCGCTCCACAGTTCGCGGATGGTGATGAAGTTGCCGAGGCTCTTCGACATCTTCTCGCCTTCGACCTGAAGGTGGCCGTTGTGCATCCACACATCGGCCATCACGTCGGTGCCGAAGCAGCAGCGGCTTTGCGCGATCTCGTTCTCGTGGTGGGGGAAAACGAGGTCGATGCCGCCGCCGTGGATGTCGAAGGTTTCGCCAAGGTGCTGCCAGCTCATCGCCGAGCATTCGAGATGCCAGCCCGGGCGCCCCCTGCCCCATGGACTGTCCCAGCCCGGCTCCGACGGGCCCGAAGGCTTCCACAGCACGAAATCTGTTGGGCTGCGCTTGTAGGGCGCCACTTCCACGCGGGCGCCGGCGAGCTGCTCGTCGGGCGACTTGTTGGCCAGCGCGCCGTAGTCTGGCATGGACGGCACGTCGAACAGCACGTGTCCCTGCGCGGCGTAGGCGTGGCCGCGGGCGATCAGCGCCATCATCATCGCGATCATGGGGGCGATGTGATCGGTGGCGCGCGGCTCGAGACTGGGCGGCAGGCAGCCGAGCGCCTTCGCGTCCTCGTGGAACACCGCGATCATCTCATCGGTGAGCGCCCGGATGGATTGGCCGCGCTCGGCGGCGCGGGCGTTGATCTTGTCGTCGACGTCGGTGATGTTGCGGACATAAGTGACGTGGGCCACCCCGTAGACGTGCCGCAGCAGGCGGAACAGCACGTCGAACACGATCAGCATGCGCCCGTTGCCGATGTGGAGATAGTCGTAGACGGTCGGACCGCAGGCATAGACGCGTACGCGCGCGGGGTCCTGCGGCGTCAAGGAGTCCTTGCGACGGGTCAGCGTGTTGTGGATCTTCAGCGCCGGAAGCGCGATCGACATGGCGGGGTTTCGCGTGTTGGCCTGCGGGGTGTGAAACGCGCCGCGGCAGCGAGTCAAGCCTCGCTTGAACGGCGCTAACCCACTCGCTTCCCCCGCGCACCCGAATGCCTTGACTCGTTTGCTCCCCTATTCTAGATCCCGCGCTTGGCAGGCAGCATGCCTCCCATGCGGGGCGGAGTAGCTCAGCTGGCTAGAGCAGGGGAATCATAATCCCCGTGTCGGGGGTTCGAGTCCCTCCTCCGCTACGATCGCACCCCGGTTTTCGGCACGCGCCAACATCCTGATTTCGCATGAAGAAGCGCTTCGCTCTCCGGTGATCCCTGTGAGACGTCTCACAGTCCTCGCACCCGAAGGACGCCTCGCCTGCCCTACCTCGCCCGCCGCGCCGGGACCTCGTTCTGCGTTCAACTCCGCATCAGATTCTTTTCGGGAACGCGGACGCTGTCAAGATTTCCGTTGCGCACGACCCGCTACGCTGAGGCCCGCTCCCGCCTTTTCGCCACCCTGCGCTGGCTCCTCCTGATGCAATCTCCCGCCGAGATCGACGCTCATATCGACCTGATCATCGCCCAGGGCGACGCGCTCCTGAAGCAGGACCTTGCCGAGGACGCCTGGGCGGCGCACCACCGCCACAACTATCTCCGGACGGCGACGAGCCTGCTCGCCGATTGGCGGACCGCGACGCCGCGCCCGATCCAGTACGCCCGTTTTTATAACCGGCAGAAGCCGTTCGCCCGCGCCCTGACCGCGCTGTCCTGCCGAACGTACAGGACTTCGACCACCACGGTATCGTGCTGCCCGATCCCGACTACCTGAAGCCGCCGAAGCCGGCCTTCACCTATGTCCATGGACGAGAACGACGTCGTTGATGACATTCTGGAGAATGCCAGCCGGGCGCACTGGCCGAGCATCGCCGCTTTCCTCCTGCCCGAGGCGCTTGCGGCGGCCCCGACGCACAATATCGGCGATGCTTGGGCTTGGCCGTCGGCTCCGCCGGTTTCGAAGCCCGAAGCGATGCCGGCCGTTGCGGCACCCTCCTCAGGAGCCGCAGCGACCGCGGCGGTGCCGTCGGCGAACCCGGATGCTCCTTCGGCGCGGACGGCGCCGCTGCTGTCCGAGTTGCTCGCAATGTACGTGTTCGAGACGTATCAGGAAACCGACTCGCGCAAGGCCGAGCGCGACGTCAAACCCTACATTCAGTTCGCCATGTACATCATGGGCGACCGTGCAATCAACGCCTACGGTCGAGACGCCGTCCGCGAGCTTTGCCTCGCTTTTTCGCGCATTCCACATCGTGAGGGCATATAGCGGCAGTCGCCAGTTGAACGCTACCAATATGCCGAGGCGAAGGGTTGGAACGGTCTCCAGCCACTTTCCAAGACGACCATCAAGAATCGCTACATCAACGCCGTCCGTTGCTTCTGGAAATGGGCGAAGAAGGCTGGCTTCTTCCAAGGCGAACTGCCGGCCTTCCAGTTGATGGGCAGGGAGAACACGGCGTCATTGGAGCGCGACAGCTTCACCGACGACGAGAGCCGCAAGCTGTTCAGCATGCCGACCTTTACCGGCCACAACCGCGTGCGGAGCAACCAGCCCGGTCCGCGCTCGAGCAGGACCACATCTACTGGACCTACGTCATCATGATCTTCACGGGCATGCGTCCCGCCGAGATTGCGCAGCTGAAAATCACCGACCTGATGCTGAACGAGGATCAGGGCATCTACTATTTCGACCTGCGACCGTTCGATCCGGCCAAGGGCCGGGTTGTTCGCGAGACCATCAAGCACCTCAAGACGGAGAGCGCCGCGCGCCTCGTCCCGCTTCATCCCGCTTTGGTGGAACTGGGTCTGCTGGAGCGCGCGGACAAGCTCGGCCACGAACGACTGTTTCCGGTCCGCGCACATCAGCCTCCACGACAGGTGAGGCTGAACCACGATCGATCAGCAGCGGCGAGCGGCCTTTTTCAGCGGCCTGCTAGCACTACTGCGTCACAAGGTCATGGTCGATCCGTGTGGAGAAGCTCGTAGCGTCGTTGATCAACGATGGACCGGGCGAGTTGCGATGGAGCACTGGACGCA
>CAXTMA010000266.1:0-6094 GCA_964245015.1 uncultured Beijerinckiaceae bacterium
ACGAGGTTGTTGATGATGCGGTTCACCTCGCGCTCGTTGCCGGGGATGGTGCGCGAGGAGAAGATCACCGTATCGCCCGGCGCCAAGCTGACGGCCGGATGCTCGTCCTCCGAGATGCGGGCGATCGCGGCGCGCGGCTCACCCTGGCTGCCGGTGGCCAGCACCACGCATTTGTCGCGGGGCAGGTGCGAGAAAGCATCTGCCGACAGGAAGGGCGGCAGTCCTTCGAGATAGCCGCACTCGCGCCCGACGCCGGCGACGCGATCCATCGAGCGGCCGACCAGCACGACCTGCCGCCCGACCCTGGTGGCCGCCTCGGCGACCGCGCGCATCCGCGCCAAGTTGGAGGCGAACGTCGTCACCACCACGCGTCCCTTGGCGTGACGGATGATCTCCTCCAGGGTTGCCGCGACCTCGGCCTCCGACGGACTCACCCCGTCGCGCAGGATGTTGGTGGAGTCGCACACCAGGGCGAGGACGCCCTCGCGGCCGATGGCGGCGAAACGCTCGGCGTCGGTGCCGTGGCCGATGCCGGGCTGCTCGTCGAGCTTCCAGTCGCCGGTATGGACCACCGTGCCGGCCGGAGTGCGGATCGCCAGGGCGCAGCTTTCGGGGATCGAATGGGCGACGGAGATGAATTCCAGCTGGAAGGGCGGCAGGTCCACGGTTGCGCCCTGCGCCACGATGCGGATCGGCAGTTGCGGTGCGCCGGGCTCGCCGAGCCGCTTGGTTTCGAGCAGTCCGGCGGCGAAGCGTGTGGCATAGACCGGCGCGCGCAGCCGCGTCCACAGATCGGCGACGGCGCCGATGTGATCCTCGTGGGCATGGGTGACGACGATGCCGACGAGATCGGCGCGCATCTTCTCGATGAAGCTCACATCGGGCACGATGAGATCGATGCCGGCTTGCTCCGGCCCGGCGAAGGCAACCCCGCAATCCACCATCAGCCACTTGCGGGCACGCGGCGGACCGAAGCCATAGAGGCTCATGTTCATGCCAATCTCGCCAAGCCCGCCGAGCGGCACGAACACGAGTTCCCCAGCCGTCTCACTCATTCTCGCCAACACCTTCCACCCGACCGCCGGCTTCGCTCACCCGGCCACAACGCTCATCACTGCGCACGCGACAGGAATACGTCGCCCGCATCCACGTCCACCAAGCCCGACGCCGTCGCCAACCGAAGGCGCCCCGTCGGATCCAGTTCGCGGAAGATGCCGGTCAGGTTCCGACGCGGCGTGCGTACCTCGATCTGATCGCCGATACCCGCCGCCATTTCGAGCCACGCCGCACGAACGGCGGCGAAGTTCGCACCGGATGACCATTGACCGAGAGTCATGTCGATATTGACGGCAAGCTCCGCAAGTAGCGCCGCCGGCCGCGGATCGGGATCGCCGGCCTCGCGCAAATCGGTCGCGGGCGCGGCAAGGTTCCGCGGATGCGACACGCAGTTGACCCCGATGCCGATCACGCAGCCGAGCCGCCCATCGGGCAGCATCGTCGCTTCCAGCAGGAGGCCGGCGAGCTTGGCGCCGGCGAAAACGGCATCGTTGGGCCATTTCAGCTTGAGGCGGGAATCGCCGCCGAGCCTTGACCGCAATGTCCTGGCCAGCGCCACCCCGGCGACGAAGCCGAGCTGCGGCGCCTGGGACGGCGGAGAGGGGTCGACCAGCGCGAGACTGGCGTAAAGGTTGCCCGGTGGCGAAACCCAGCTGCGCCCGTGGCGGCCGCGTCCGCCGGTCTGGCGATCGGCCGTGATGAAGACGCCGCCGGAATCGCCGGCGCGCATCCGCGACAACGCCTCGTCGTTGGTCGAGGAAAGAACGGCGAAGGCGAGCGTCCGGTAGGGCCCCGCCGCCGAGGCCCGAGGTACGACTGAGTGTGTCAGAACAACGACTTCGCCGCAGTGGCGGCGGCACCGATGAAGCCGGCCGGGAAAGCGAACATCAGCAGCACGAACAGGCCGGTCAGGACCAGGACGCCGCCCGTGATCGGCGACTGGCGGTCGAAGGCGATGGCGGACTCGTCGAAGTACATGAACTTGACGATGCGCAGGTAATAGAAGGCAGCGACGACGCTCATCAGCACGCCGACCACGGCGAGCCCGTAGAGGCGGGCGTGGATGGCGGCATCGAAAACGTAGAATTTGGCGAAGAAGCCGGCGAGCGGCGGGATGCCGGCGAGCGAGAACATCATCGCGGCGAGAAAAAACGCCATCGCCGGATGCGTCTTGGACAGGCCCATCAGGTCGGCGACGTTCTCGACCTGACGCTCGTTGATCTTCATCGACAGAATGGCGGCGAAGGTGCCGAGCGTCATGACGAGATATATCGCCATGTAGATGGCGACGCCCTGCACGCCCTCCGGCGTTCCGGCGGCGAGCCCAACCAGGGCGAAGCCCATGTGGCCGATGGAGGAATACGCCATCAGCCGCTTGATGTTGGTCTGCCCGATCGCGGCGAAAGATCCCAGCGCCATCGACAGGATGGAGATGAAGATGATGATCTGCTGCCACTGCACGGTGATGCCGGGAAAGGCGGAGATGATGACGCGGGTGGTGATGGCCACCGCCGCCATCTTGGGGGCGGTGGCGAAGAAGGCCGTGACCGGGGTCGGCGCCCCCTCGTAGACGTCGGGCGTCCACATGTGGAAAGGCACGACGGACATCTTGAAGGCGAGGCCGGTCATCAGGAAGACGAGGCCGAAGACGACGAACAGGAGGCCGTCGCCGGCAGTGAGGCCGTGGACGTGACCGCGGATGGCGTCGGCGATGCCGGCGAACTGCACCGTGCCGGCGAAACCGTAGAGCAGCGAGGCGCCGTAGAGCAGCATGCCCGACGACAGCGCGCCGAGGACGAAGTACTTCAGCCCGGCTTCCGAGGCCCTGATGTTGTCGCGGTGAAACGCAGCGATGACGTAAAGGGCGAGGCTCATCAGCTCCAGCCCGAGATACAGGGTGATGAGTCCGCTGGCGGAGATCAGGATCAGCGCGCCCAGCGTCGAGAGGATGATGAGAACGGGATATTCGAACTTGTCGATGCGTTCGCGGCGCAGGAAGTTCTGTCCCATCAGCAGCGTCGCCAGCGAGCCGACGAGGGTGAGCACCTTCATGAAGCGGCCGAAGGCGTCATCGATGAACATGCCGTCGAACACCACGGCCCTGGTCTTGCTGCCGATCAGCAGTGCGACAATGGCGAGGCCGAGGATGCCGACGGCGATCTCGGTCGCCGGGCCGTCGTTCTCCTTGCCGCGGATGGCGCCGAACAGCAACAGGAACAGGGCGCCGACGGCGAGGATCAGCTCGGGCAGAGCGTGGGCGATGTTCAGGGACATGGACGTCGAGACGATGGTGGGCGCCGTCATCGCGCGGCTCCGGCCGGCGGCACCGCGAAGGCGAGCTTGCGGCGCGAGGCGTCGAGGTCGGCCTCATGCTGCTTCACCATGGCGGCGACGCTCGGCCCCGAGGCCCCGAGGATGGGCGAAGGATGGACGCCGTAGAACACGGTCAGCCCGGCCAGCGTCAACAGCATGCCGGCTTCGCGCGGGTTGAGGTCGAGGATCGCCTTGAGGCTGTTCTTGTCGAGGACGCCGAAGACGACGCGGCGATACAGGTAGAGCGCGTAGGCGGCCGAGAGGATCACGCCGGTGGCAGCGAACAGCACCACCCAGCTGTTCACCTCGAAGGTGCCGAGCATCGTCAGGAACTCGCCGACGAAGCCGGACGTGCCGGGCAGCCCGATGTTGGCCATGGTGAAGATGAGGAAGGCGGTGGCGTAGCGCGGCATGCGGTTGACCAAGCCGCCGTAGGCGGCGATCTCGCGGGTGTGCATGCGGTCATAGACGACGCCGACGCAAAGAAACAGCGCCCCCGAAACGATGCCGTGCGACACCATCTGGAAGATGGCGCCTTGGATGCCCTGCTCGGTGAAGGCGAACAGCCCCATCGTCACGAAACCCATGTGTGCGACCGACGAATAGGCGATCAGCTTCTTCATGTCCTCCTGCACCAGGGCAACGAGCGAGGTGTAGATGATGGCGACCACCGACAGGGTGAAGACGAGCGGCGCGAAGGTGTGCGACGCGTCGGGGAACATCGGCAGGGAGAAGCGGATGAAGCCGTAGCCGCCCATCTTGAGCAGGATGCCGGCCAGGATGACCGAGCCGGCCGTCGGCGCCTCGACGTGGGCGTCGGGCAACCAGGTGTGCACGGGCCACATCGGCATCTTGACGGCGAAGGAGGCGAAAAAGGCCAGCCACAGCCACGTCTGCGTCGAAGCGGGGAAGTGCGTCTTGAGCAGGACGGTGATGTCGGTCGTGCCGGCGGTGCCGTACATCGACATGATGGCGAGCAGCATCAGCAGCGAGCCGAGCAGCGTGTAGAGGAAGAACTTGAACGAGGCATAGACCCGGCGCTTGCCGCCCCAGATCCCGATGATGAGGAACATCGGAATGAGGCCACCCTCGAAGAACAGGTAGAACAGGAGAAGATCGAGCGAACAGAACACGCCGATCATCAGGGCTTCGAGGACGAGAAAGGCGATCAAGTATTCCTTGAGGCGGAAATGCACGGAGGTCCACGAGGCCAGGATGCAGAACGGCATCAGGAAGGCGGTCAACACCACGAAGGGGAACGACATGCCGTCGACGCCGAGCTTGTAAACGAGGCCGGCCCCGAACCAGCCGCGCTGCTCCACGAACTGGAACGCCGCCGACGAGGTATCGAACTCGGCCCAGGCGTAGCAGGCGAGGGCAAAGACGACGAGGGTTGTGGCCAGTGCCGCCCACTTCGCATTGTGCAGCGTCGCCTCGTCCTCGCCGCGCAGCAGCAGGATGAAGCCGGCGCCGACGAGGGGCAGGACGATCAGGCCGGACAGGATGCCGAAGCCAAACATCAGCGAGCCCCCGCCAAAAGGAACCAGGTGATCAGCACGGTGACGCCGATCAGCATGGCGAAGGCATAGTTGTAGACGTAGCCGGTCTGCAGTTTCACCGCCTGCTTGGTGACGTCGACCACGGCCGCGGTCAGGCCGTCGGGTCCGAAGCGATCGATGAGGCCGACGTCGCCGCCTCGCCAGAACAGCCGCCCGATGAAGAAGGCCGGGCGCACGAAGATGACGTCGTAGAGTTCGTCGAAGTACCATTTGTGCGAGACGAACGTGTAGAGCGGCTTGAACGCGCGAGCCCAGGCGGCGGGGGCGGCCGGCCTCAGGACGTAGCCGTACAAGGCGAGCAGGAAGCCGCCGAGCAGCAGCAGCGTCGGCGTGACGCTGACCAGGAAGGGGACGTGCTCCATCTCTTCCAGGATGTGGTTGTTCGGCCCGTAGAAGAGCGCACCTTTCCAGAACCCGCCTTGCGAAGCGCCGATGAAGTGCCCGGCGAAGAGCACGCCGGCGAGCAAAGCGCCGACGGACAGGACGTAGAGCGGGATCAGCATCGTGTTGGGCGACTCGTGCGGCACGAACTCGTGGCCCTCGCTATGCACGTCGTCGGGGTGCAGCTTGACGCCGTGGGCTGCATGAGCATCGGGATGATCGGCGGTGACGTGATCGTGCCCGCCCGTTTCCGGCCGATTGGTCGGCTCCAGATGGGCCTTGGCACCTTCCGCATCGGTGATGCCGGTGTTGTCGGCATGGGCGTGGGCGACGTCCCAGCGCGGCTCGCCGAAGAAGGTCATGAAGGTGAGGCGGAAGGAATAGAAGGAGGTCAGGGCAACGGCGATCGTCGCCAGCGCGTAGGCATAGGTGGCGCCAAATCGGTGCGAGGCGAAGGCTGCCTCGATGATCGCGTCCTTGGAATAATAGCCGGCGGTCAAGGGGAAGCCGACGAGCGCCAGGGTGCCGATCAGCATGGCCCAGAAGCTGACGGGGATGCGGGTGCGCAAGGCACCCATGTGGCGCATGTCCTGCTCGTGATGCATCGCGGTGATGACCGATCCGGCGCACAGGAACAGCAGCGCCTTGAAGAAGGCGTGGGTGAAGAGGTGGAAGATCCCGAGCCCGTAGCCGCCGACGCCAAGGCCGACGAACATGTAGCCGAGCTGCGAGCAGGTGGAGTAGGCGATCACGCGCTTGATGTCGGTCTGCACGCAGCCGATCGT
>CAXTMA010000267.1:0-6091 GCA_964245015.1 uncultured Beijerinckiaceae bacterium
GCGCCGGACGTGCCGAACAGCTTGTTCCAGAAGCCGAAGTCGATGCAGACGTAGGCGAGCACGGCCCAGGCCAGCGCCGCCGCGGCGGGGAAGATCACCGCGCCCTTGACCACGAAGACGATGGTCAGGAACAGGGCGAGCAGGCCGGCGATGCCGATCACGATCCCCTTGTAGAGCGTCAGGCTCGTCACCTTGTCCTTGTAGGCGTCCGGCTCCCAAAGATAGATCTGCGGCAGGTTGGGGGTGCGCAGCTCGCCGACATAAGTGACGGTGGTGCCGGGATCAAGCGTCAGGCGGAACACGTCGGCGTCGGTCGACTCGTCCCGTTCGGGGGCGATGCCCTGGCTGGCGGTGATGGCGGAGATGCGCACGGCGCCGAGATCCGGCCAGACCACGCCGGAGCCGACGAGGCGGAAGTGCGGTGCCACCACGAGGCGCTCGATCTGCTCGTCCGTGTCGTTGGTCAGGGCGAAGACGATCCAGTTCGGCCGCGTGCCGGGGTCGTTGGCGCGAACCTCGATGCGGCGCGTGATGCCGTCGGAGCCGGGTGCCGTGGAGACGGTCAGGCGATCGCCCTTCGAAGAGTAGCTCTCGATGGCGCGGGTCAGGTCGATCGCCGGCGCGTCAAGGGGAACGCGGGTCGACTCGATGGCGCTCGCCGGGGCCAGGGTGCCGACGAAGACGAGCAGGGCAAGGCTGAAGGCGACGAGGCGGCGCAAGCACGATCTTCCCAACAGATGTCCGCGCGTGACGCACGAACCCGCGACACGACGAGGATGCCCACGCCTCGCGGCCGTCCCGTTCCTTATCTTCCGAACCGTAGTGGCTGCTTGCAGGCAGGGCAAGCCTCGGCTTGGCGCACGTCCACCGGCCCCCGCCATCGTCAGGATCGCTCGCGCCGCGGCAGGCGCAACGAGACAGGATCGCACTCCAGCAGGGCGAACAGAAGGTGATCCTGCCAGACGCCGTTGATGCGGAGATAAGCGCGGGCCAGGCCTTCCTGGCGGAAGCTTGTGCGGGTCAGCAGGCGGATCGAAGCCTCGTTGCTGGGCAGGCAGGCGGCTTCGATCCGGTGCAGGCGAAGGGTGGCGAAGGCGAAGCCGGTCGCAGCGCGCACGGCCCGTGCCATCCACCCCTGGCCGGCGAAGGGCTGGCCCATCCAGTAGCCCAGGGTGGTCGCCTGGGCGACGCCGCGCTTGACTTGGCCGAAGGTGAGGCCCCCGAGCAGGGCGTCGTCGCATTCGCGAAACAGGAGGAAGGGATAGGCCTCGTCGTTGCCGATCTCGCCGGCATGGCGGCGCAGGCGCCGGCGGAAGGCCGCGCGGGTCAGGTCGTCGGATGGCCAGGTCGGCTCCCATGGCGTCAGGAAAGCCCGCGACCGGTGTCGCAGCGCCGCCCAATCTTCGAAGTCGCTCATCTCGGGCGGACGGAGGTAGACGTTGTCGCCGCGCACGAAATTGGCGCTGTCCCTCGCCGTGCCGATGCGGAACAAGGCCATCAGTGCCGTCCCGACCCGCCTGTCGGCGCAATCGTCGGCCCGCCTGCGCGCCCCTGGCCACCACCGACGCGCATCGCGACGCGATCCGGCGTCAAAACCTTGCCGACGGGTCCGATCGAGCTGACGGTCGCCGCCGAGCGCAGCGCGCGCGCGCCGGCCTGACGGATGGTCGACAGGCTGAGCGTCTCGATCCGCCCGATCATCTCCGCGCGCGACACCACGCGGCCGAAGGCCAGCATCTGCCGGGCGATCTGCTCCGAGCGCGACGTCGCCGATTCCAGTGCGGCGAGCAGCGACACCTTCATCTGCGCCTTGGCCCGCTGCACCTCGGCCTCGGTGAGATCCTGCGTCGCCGCCGCCAGGGAATCAAGGGCGACCGGCATCAGTTCCGCGACGTCGGCGGCGCCGGTCGCGGCGTAGAAGCCGAACAGCCCGGTGTCGGCGTAGGCCCAATTGAAGGTGTAGATGCTGTAGGCCAGCCCGCGCTTCTCCCGCACCTCCTGGAACAGCCGGGACGACATGCCGCCGCCGACCGCATTGGCGAAGACCTGAAGGGCATAGTGCTCGGGATGGTCGTAGGCGAGCCCTTCCCAGCCGACCACGATGTGAGCTTGGCCGAGGCGTTTCTTCAGGCGCGTCTCGCCGCCGGCATAGCGCCCGGCCGGGGCGGCGTCGGCCGGCACACGGGCCGGCAGGGTGGCGAAGCGGGCCTGGACCTCGTCCACCATGCGGGCGTGCTCGACCGCTCCCGCCGCCGCGACGACCATCGCGCCACCGTGGTAGTGCGAGCCGAGATAGCCGTCGATGGCCGAGCGCTCGAAGGCGGCGACGCTGTGCGGCGTGCCGAGGATGGCGCGGCCCAGCGGTTGGCCGGGGAAGGCGGTGGCGTTGAACAGGTCGAAGACGAGGTCGTCGGGCGTGTCCTCGACCGAGCCGATCTCCTGCAGGATCACGCCCTTCTCGCGCTCCAGCTCCGCCGGATCGAAAGTCGAATTCAGCAGGATGTCGGCGAGGATGTCGAGAGCGAGGCCGGCGTCCTGGGCGAGGAGATGGGCGTAGAAGGCCGTCTGCTCGACGCTTGTCGCCGCGTTGAGGTCGCCGCCGACCGCCTCGATCTCCTCGGCGATGGACTGCGCCGAGCGGCTGTGGGTGCCCTTGAAGGCCATATGTTCGAGCAGGTGCGACAAACCCTGCTGATGCGCCAGCTCGTGGCGCGAGCCGGCGCCGACCCAGACGCCCAGCGAGGCCGTCTCCAGATGCGGCATCGCGTCGGTTACGACGCGCAGGCCCGACGGCAGTTGCGAGATTTCCACGCTCAAGAAGCGGCCTTGAGGCTGCGGGTTGGGTCGACGCGCTCGCGGATGAAGCTTTCCACGGCGACCTGCTCGTTGGGCAGGACGGTAAAGCGTTCCGAGCGTCCGAGCAGGTCGGCGAGGTGGGCCGGCAGGGGCGGGCGCAGGCCGATCGCCCGCTCGATGGCATCGGGGAACTTGGCGGCGTGGGCTGTGCCCAGCACAACCATCGGCGTCGCCGGATCGGCGCGCAGGCGCGCGCGGGCGGCGTGCAGCCCAACGGCCGTGTGCGGATCGACCAGCTCGGACGAGCGATGCCAGCAGCGGGCGATCTCGGCCGAGGTTTCCTCCTCGCTCGCCGACGCCGCATCGAAATCCCGGCGGATCGCCGCCAGGGCCGCTTCGGGAACGGTGAAGCCGCCGGACTGCTTCAACCCGGCCATCAGGCCGCGCAGGCCGGCGCCGTCACGTCCATCCGCCTCGAACAGCAGGCGCTCGAAGTTGGACGACACCTCGATGTCCATCGACGGCGACTGGGTGTGATGGACGCCGCGCATCTCGTAGCGTCCAGTGGCGAGAGCCCGCACCAGGATGTCGTTGCTGTTGGTGGCGACGACGAGTCGATCGACGGGCAGGCCCATCCGCTTGGCGATCCAGCCGGCGAGAACATCGCCGAAGTTCCCGGTGGGGACGGCGAAGGACACCGGCCGGTGCGGCGCACCGAGCGCCACCGCGGCCGTGAAATAATACACGCACTGCGCCAGCACCCGCGCCCAATTGATGGAATTGACACCGGACAGGCCGTAGTCCTGGCGGAACGCGGCGTGGTTGAAGAGGGCCTTCACCGCTGCCTGACAGTCATCGAAGGTGCCTTCCAGCGCGACGACGTGGATGTTGTCGCCGTCCACCGTGGTCATCTGCCGGCGCTGCACCGGGCTGACGCGCTCATGGGGGTAGAAGATCACGACGTCGATGTTGTTGAGGCCGCGGAACGCCTCGATGGCGGCGGCCCCCGTATCGCCGGAGGTGGCGCCGATGATGGTGGCGTGCTGGCCCCGGCGGGTTAGCGCATGTTCCATCATCCGGGCAAGCAGCTGCATCGCCAGATCCTTGAAGGCGAGCGTGGGACCGTGGAAGAGTTCGAGGATGAAGAGGTTGTCCTCGACCTGGCTCAGCGGCGCCACCGCCTGATGGCGGAAGCCGGCATAGGCCGCTGCGATCATGCCACGCAGGGTCGGCATATCGAAATCGGCCCCGACGAAAGGCGCGAGAACGGCTTCGGTGACCTTGGCGTAGGGCTGGCCGGCGAAAGCGGCGATCGCCTCGGCCGACAGGCGGGGATAGGTTTGCGGCAGGTACAGGCCGCCGTCGCGGGCGAGGCCGGCGAGCATCGCCTCGCTGAAGCCGAGCACCGGGGCTTCGCCGCGGGTCGAGATATATCTCACAGCCTATGCTCGATGATGGTGGATCCCGGCGTCGCCGACGTGGCGGCCGGCGAACGATCGCCCGGCGCCCGCGCCGGGGCAAGCCGCTTCCAGGCGTAGGCGGTGAAGACGCCGGCCAAGCCGAGGGCGAGCCCGAACCAGGTGAGGGCGTAGGACAGGTGGTTGTTGGGCAGGGCGAGCTCGACCAGGCCGGGTTTGGGCCAGCCGCCGGTGTTGGTCATGGCCGGGTCGGCATCGATCGAGAAGGGTGCCACCGCCGCGAGGTGGTGGTAGGCGGCGATCTTCCGCGGGTCGCGGGTGAAGAACGCGCCGTCGGTATCGGCCGGCGTGAAGAAGTTGCGAGGCTCCGGGGCGCGGAGCAGGCCGGTCAGGTGCACGGGGCCGGACACTTCGCCGGCCTCGCGGCTCGCCGGCGCCTTCCTGTCGAGCGGCACGTAACCGCGATCGACCAGCACCATTCCGCCGCCGGCAAGACGCAGGGGCGTGATGACGTGGTAGCCCGGCCCGTCCGCCGACGCGCGCAGGATCAAGGTCTCCGCCGCTTGGTCGAAGGTGCCGTCGACGCCGACGTGACGGAACTCGTAGTCGCCCGGCGCCATCGCCGCCCAGTCGGCCGGGGGTGGCAACGGCTGCGGCGCGGCCCTGGCCTGGCCCTCGACGCGGGCGATCAGCGCCTCCTTCCAGGCGAGGCGCTTGATCTGCCACACGCCGAGCCCGACCAGCAGGGTACCCATCAACAGCGTGCACATCGCCGGGACGAGAAGCTGGCGCCAGGGCCGCGATCCGGTCGATGATCCGATCATGGCTCCAGGTGTCCTTGTTCGGCCTTGTTGGCGAACTGCAACGCGGTGAGCAGACCTTTCAGCGGCCGGATCAGGCCGACGATGAACACGGCGCCGACGACGAAGAGGACCACGTAGGCCCACACCGGTGGCTCGAAGCTGATCTGCATCCAGATGCCGGCCGCAAGCAGCAGGAATCCGCCGAGGAACGAGGCGAAGAAGGCCGGGCCATCACCCGTATCGGCCCGACTGAGATCGAACCCGCAGGCCGGGCAGGTCGACTTCAGTGCGAGAAACCCGTCGAAGATCGACCGTTTGCCGCAGTTCGGGCATCGTCCGGCAAGGCCAGCCAGGATCGGGGAGGGCGGCGAAGATGACGGACCGGGCGTGGCGTCGGGCATGAGCCTCCGGACGTGAGCCTTGCGAGGAGCAGAGGGCGGCACCGCCCTCTCCGCTCACTCGGCTGATCTCAAGGCTTGATGGCTTCGGTCACCGCACCCCAGGACCCCCAAACGTAGATGCAGGCGAACAGGAACAGCCAGACGACGTCGACGAAATGCCAATACCAGGCGGCGAATTCGAACCCGAGGTGCTGGCGTGTCGTGAACTGGCCGACCAGCACGCGCACGAGGCAAACCATCAGGAACAGCGACCCGATGACGACGTGAAAGCCGTGGAAGCCTGTGGGCATGTAGAAGTTCGAGCCCATCGCGCTCGAAAAGGCGAACGGGGCATGAGCGTATTCGTAGGCCTGGACGCAGGTGAACAGCACGCCGAGCACGATGGTGAGGATGAGACCCTTGGCGATCGCCGAGCGCTCGGTATGCAGCAGGGCGTGGTGCGCCCACGTCACCGTTGTGCCCGACGTCAGCAGCAGCAGCGTGTTGAAGAGCGGGAAGTGCCAGGGATCGAGCGCATCCGTTCCCTTTGGAGGCCACACGCCGCCGATCGCCTGCGTGCGGGCGTATTCGATCGTCTCGTGGGGGTAGAGGGCGATGTCGAAATAGGCCCAGAACCAAGCGACGAAGAACATCACCTCGGACGCGATGAACAGGATCATGCCGTAGCGATGGC
>CAXTMA010000268.1:0-6069 GCA_964245015.1 uncultured Beijerinckiaceae bacterium
CCAAGCCAACAAGCGCTTCGTTCTGTCAAAGGACATGATCGCCAAGCGGCTGAACGGTCAGGCGATTTCCATGCAGGCCGACTGGACGAGGCCCAACCCGGCGATCGGATCCTACCTCGCCAGCTACGGGCGCTACGGCATCCCCTTCAACATCGTCTACGGCCCCGGGGCGCCCGGCGGCATCGTGCTGCCGGAGCTGCTCACGGAAGGCAGCGTGTCCGGCGCCCTCGACAGAGCCGCCGGGGCCAAGGCGTCGTAGACGACGGGGCTGTCGCCCATGCCCCCGTGCTGCGCGCGGGGGAAGACATTCCGCCACTTCGTCAGGCCGCCCGCAACGCCGCCACCACGGCATCGCCCATCGCCGACGTCGAAAGGCTCGCCTCGCCCTTGCCCACGAGATCGGCCGTGCGCAGGCCCTTGGCCAGCACCGCCGCGACCGCCGCCTCGATGCGGTCGGCGAGGTCGCCGCGATCGAAGCTGGTGCGCATCGCCATCGCCAGCGAGCCGATCATCGCCAGGGGGTTGGCGAGGCCGCGCCCGGCGATGTCGGGGGCCGAGCCGTGCACCGGCTCGTAGAGCGCCTTGCGCCGCCCGGTCGAGGCATCGACGTCTCCGAGCGAGGCCGAGGGCAGCATGCCGATCGAGCCCGTGAGCATCGCGGCGACGTCGCTGAGGATGTCGCCGAACAGGTTGTCGGTGACGATCACGTCGAAGCGCTTGGGTGCCCGCACCAGCGCCATGCCGAGTGAATCGGCGAGTTGGTGCTCCAGCTCGACGTCGGGATACTCGCGCGCGCCCAAGGCCGAGATGGTCTTGTGCCAAAGCACCCCCGAGAGCATCACGTTGCGCTTCTCCGACGAGCACAGCCGGTTCTCACGCTTGCGCGCCAGCTCGAAGGCGACGCGGCCGATGCGCTCGATCTCGCCGGTGTCGTAAACCTGGGTGTCGATGGCGCGCTGTTCCCCGCCTTCGAGATCGAGGATGATCTTGGGTTCGCCGAAGTACACGCCGCCGGTCAGCTCGCGCACGATCATCAGGTCGAGCCCGTCGACCAGCTCGCGCTTCAACGAGGACGCGTCCGCCAGCGCGGGATAGCACAGCGCCGGGCGCAGGTTGGCGTAGAGCTTCATCTCCTTGCGCAGGCGCAGCAGCCCGGCTTCGGGCCGCGCGGCGTAGGGCACGCCGTCCCATTTCGGCCCGCCCACCGCGCCGAGCAGCACGGCATCCGCCCCTTGCGCCTTGGCCATGTCGCCTTCACTGAGGGGCACGCCGTGCGCGTCGTAGGCCGCGCCGCCGACGAGCCCATGCTCCAGATGGAAGCGGGCCGCACCGGCCGCCTCCAGCGCGGCGATCACCTTCTCCGTTTCCCGCATCACCTCGGGGCCGATGCCGTCGCCGGGCAGGAGGAGGAGCGAGTAGGTGTCCATGGCGGGTCCGATGCGGTGTGGGCGGGGGCATCAAGCACGGGTCGGCGCAGCTGCCAAGATGGGCTCCCCCCCCGAACGTCGACTTGCCGGCCTCGACCGACACCTTACCTCCGAGGCAAGCGGCAAGGGAGACTTGAGCATGCGAGCGAAGGGCTGGTCGATGGTGTTCGCCGCCGCGGTGCTCGCCGGTCCGATGCCGGCCGCGGCGGCCGATGACGGGGCGGCGCCGGCCAAGGCGGCCGTGTTCGACTTCCAGCTCGCCAACCTCGGCCAGCTGCCCCCGACCGACGCGGACAAGGCCCGCCTGCCGCGCTTGAGCGACATGCTTCGCCAGCTCCTGACCGCCAGCGGGCGCTATCAGGTCGTGTCAACGGAGGCGATGACGGCCGAGGCGAACGAATTCAACCTGCGATCCTGCGGCGGCTGCGCCGACGATGTCGCCCGGAAGGCCGGTGCCCGGCTCGCGATCACCGGCGAGATCCAAAAGGTGTCGGACCTGATCCTCAACATCAATGTCTACTTCAAGGATGTCGACGGTTCCAAGCCGGAGCAGGCCTACAGCGTCGACATCCGCGGCGACAACGACGACTCCTTCGACCACGGGGTCAAGTACCTCGTGAAGCACAACATCCTGAAGGAGTAGGGGCGCATTGGCGCTCGCCCGAGCCTCTCCTACATGAAAGGCCCTCCGGGCTTCCGCCTCGGTTTCTCCCCATCGAGGCGTCGTGCCGTTCTTTTCCGATCTTTTGTTCGAGGCGCGCGCGCTGGCGCAGAGCGTGGCCGAGAGCGTCGGCACACCGGTGCTCAGGCTCGGCGTCACCGGCCTGAGCCGGGCCGGCAAGACCGTGTTCATCACCGCGCTCATCGAGCATCTGACCGCCGGCGGTCGCGCCGGCACGAACGGGAGCCGCGTCGCGCTGCCGGTCTTCCGGGTGATGGCCGAGGATCGCCTGACGCGGGGGCGGCTCGAACCGCAGCCCGACGATCAGGTGCCGCGCTTCGCCTACGAGGATCACCGGGCGGCGCTGGCCGGAGACGCCGATGGCACCGGCCGGCACTGGCCGGAGGGAACCCGGCGCATCTCCGAACTTCGCCTGCGCCTCGATTTCGAGCGCGGAACGGAAGCTCGCCTCGGCGGTCTCCGCGCCGGGCCGACCTCGCTCATCCTCGACATCGTCGATTATCCCGGCGAGTGGCTGCTCGACCTGCCGCTGCTGGAGAAAAGCTACGCGCAGTGGTCGGCGGACACCCTGGCCGCCGCCGCCGGAGCTGCCCGCGCGACACTTGCTGCGGAATGGCGCGCCTTCACGCTTGGCACGTCGGCCGGCGCACCGGCCCACGAGGGGGTGGCGCGCCGCGCTGCGGAGCTGTTCACCGCCTATCTCCGCGCCGGCCGCGCCGATGCCTACGCCCTGTCGACCCTGCCGCCCGGCCGCTTCCTGATGCCGGGCGATCTCGAAGGCTCGCCGGCCTTGACCTTCGCGCCACTGGTGCTCGAGGCCAGCGAAACCTACGGCACCGGCAGCCTCGCCGGCATGATGGAGCGCCGCTACGAGGCCTACAAGACCCACGTCGTCCGCCCCTTCTTTCGCGATCACTTCGCCCGCCTCGACCGGCAGATCGTGCTCGTCGACACCTTGGCCGCGCTCAATGCCGGGCCGGCGGCGGTGCGCGACCTCGAAGCGGCGCTGGCCGACATCCTCGCTGCCTTCCGCGCCGGGCGGAACTCGCTGGTGTCGGCGATCTTTCGCCCGCGCATCGAGAAGATCCTGTTCGCCGCGACTAAGGCCGACCACCTCAACCACGCCAGCCACGACCGGCTGGAGGCGATCCTGCGCTCGGTCGTCGCCCGCGCCATCGCCCGCGCCGACGATGCCGGTGCCGTTATCGACGTCATCGCGCTGGCCGGCGTGCGCGCGACTCGCGAAGCGCGCATCGGCACCGGCGCCGAGGCGCTCGACGCCGTGGTCGGCGTGCCCGCCGCAGGCGAGGTGATCGACGGCGACACCTTCGACGGCCTCAGCGAGGCGGCGGTCTTTCCCGGCGACCTTCCCGCCGACCCGCAGGCGGTGCTGCGCGGCGGCGGCTATCAGGCGGCGGACGAAGCCGCCATCCGCTTCGTCCGCTTCCGGCCGCCGGTCGTCGCGCGCGATGTGGACGGGCAGCGGCCGCCGCCGCCGCACATCCGGCTCGATCGGGCGCTGCAGTTCCTTCTCGGGGATCGTCTGGCATGACCGAGGAGATCCGCCGCCCCCGCGCCGTGCGCCTGGGGCCGGCACCCCTCCGCGAGCCTGCCGGCGAGGCGGGACGCGACGCCCCCCGCGCGTCGTCGGCGCAAGCGGCGCTGCCCGCCTCGCCGATCGTGGAACTCACTCCCGATCCGTTCTTCGCCGAGGAACCCGAGCCGGCCGAGCGCGCGATCGAGGTGGCGCAGCGACGCGGCATCTTCCAGCGCAGCCTCCTGTCGTGGGCCGGCCTGTTCTGGTCGGCGCTCGGCGGCCTGGTGTCGCTGGCGCTCGGCCTGTGGGTCACTCGCCTCGTCGACGACGCCTTCGCCCGCGCGCCCGCGCTCGGCATCGTCGGCCTGGTTCTGGCCGCGCTCGCCGTTCTGGCCCTGCTGGTGATGGCTGTTCGCGAAGCGGTGGCGATCGGCCGGCAGCGCCACATCGCCCGCCTGCATGGCGCGGTCGCCCGCGCCCATGCCGACGACGATCGCGAGGCGGCGCGCAGCCTCGTCGCCGACCTCGCCAAGCTGTACGAGGTACGCCCAGGCACGGCGCGGGCGCGACGCGAGGTTCTGGCGCTGCGCGGCGAAATCGTGGACGGGCGCGACCTCCTCGACATCGCCGAGCGGACGCTGGTGCTGCCGCTCGACGCGCAGGCGGTGGCGGCTGTGGCGATGGCGGCGAAGCGGGTTTCGGCCGTGACCACGCTGGCGCCGCGCGCCATCGTCGATGTTGTTTTCGTGGCGTTGCAGGCCGTGCGGCTGATCCGTCTGGTGTCGGAGATCTACGGCGGCCGGCCGGGCCTGCTCGGCTTTCTCAAGCTGGCACGCTCGGTCGGCAGCCACCTCGCGATCACCGGCGGCATGGCGGCCGGCGACACGCTGCTGAGCCAAGTCGTCGGGCACGGGGTCGCCGCCAAGATCTCGGCGCGGTTGGGCGAGGGCGTGCTCAACGGCCTGCTCACCGCGCGCGTCGGCCTGTCGGCGATGGCCGTGTGCCGCCCGATGCCCTTTGCCGCCGAGCCGGCGCCGACCCTGCGCAAGGTCGTGCCGTTCCTGTTCCGCTCGGCCGGTAAGAGCCCGTCGTCAGATTGAGTCCTACTTCGTGCAGTTCGCGTTGAGCAGCTTGGCGATGTCGAGGCCGTTCTTCATCTCGCCTTCGCGGTAGATCTCGCCGGGCAGGTAGTCGAGCCGGCCGGCCCGGCCGCCGATCTCCACCGCCTCCTTGGCGCTCCAGCTCTTGTCGTCGTTGTGCTGCCATTTGCTGCAATCGAAGGCGGCCTGCGACGAAACCGCGCCGGTGCACAGGAGCGCCGCGGCCAAAATCAAACGTGTCATGGATCCTCCCGGTTTTCGCGCAAACCTCGACTGGGCTGGTTGGTTGCGGCCGGGCGGCGAGCCGGACGGAGACGGCGCCTCAGCTGATGCCGAGGCTTCTCGCCGCCTGCGTCGGCTCGGCATCGGCGACGGCGTCGATCAGCGCCTCGAAGGCGAACAGCGCTTCCGCTCGGGCCCGGTCGACGTCGAGGCTGATGCCCTGGGGTTGCACGCCGACGTCGTGGATCGTCTCGGCCAGCCGTTCGGCCTGCGCCACGGCGTGATCGCGCGCCGCGTCGATGGCGGGGCTGGGGATCACGTAGAAGAGGGCGTTGGTGACGAGGGCGCGCATGGATCCGGACAGGTAGTTGTAGTCGACGATGGACACGGTCTCGATCGGCACCGTGGCCGAGCGCAGTTCGCGTGCGATGGTGAAGCCGAAAGGTGTCATCAAGCTGTCTCCTCCCAAGGGCACACAGCAAGCCTCGCGCCTGCCGACCCCGTATTCGCCGCCCTCGTCCTGCTGGTTTGGCCGCGAGGCGGAGGCGCCGCTCTTCAACCCGAAGTCCAGGATACGCGATGCCGACCAGAAAAGCGTCCATCAAGGAAACCGGCGAAGAGCTGAGTCAAGCCGACTGGGAGCGCTTCGATGCCGCAGTGGCCGCCGCCAAGGTAGAGTCGGAGACCGGAAACCCGAGGGTGAACCGGGCGCGACGCGGCGACGTTCCGGGCAACGCCAAGTGCTCCGCCAAGGACTGCGCGGGGCCGGCGGCGCCGAGCGAGGCCGGCGAGGGTGGCGCCCCGGTCCGGCGCTGACGGCGGCAGCGAGGAGTTTGTTCGGGTCGGTCCCGGTTCGAGCCGATCCCCGACCCTGCGGCACGGGCAGTCATCGCGGCCTCGCCGATGCCGAACGGGCCCGCCCCATCCCAGGCAGCCTTTCGAAAAGTCGTAAGACCCTAAGCATCTTTGCGAGCATGAACTGCGCAGGAGGTGTCTGATTACTGTCTCCGAGGAAACAAGGAGGGTTGTCATGCGACCTTTATTGCGATCTGCCGCAGTCGTGGTTGTCGCCCTGTCGCCGGCCGTTGCGCTGGCGCAGGG
>CAXTMA010000269.1:0-5984 GCA_964245015.1 uncultured Beijerinckiaceae bacterium
CCTCGCCTTGGCGGTCCTGCCGATGCTGCCCCCGGGCTACCCAGGCCGAAGGCTTCAGCTTGTCCATAATATCGAGGCTAACGCAGGGCTTCAGCATCCGCTGTCTACGCTTCACGACCAGCGTCGCCGCTGCCCGTGCAAGACTCGCTTCCGGCTGGCGGGCTGCGCCTTTGCCGGGAGGGGGTTGAACCCTCTGGATCGCTGCGAAAGGTTTCAGGTCACATCACCGTCCTCCTTTCCAGGACTTCGCCTGTCGCAAGGGTGGTCTACGCCAAGCGCCCGTTCGGCGGTCCCGAGGCGGTGCTCGCCTATCTGTCGCGCTACACCCACCGCGTCGCGATCAGCAACAGGCGGCTCGTCGCCTGCGACGAGGATGGCGTGACGTTCCGCTGGAAAGACTACCGGGCCCGGGGCAAGGGTGCGCCATGGCTGAAGACCATGACGCTGGCCGCCGACGAGTTCATCCGCCGCTTCCTGATCCACGTGCTGCCGAGCGGCTTCCACCGCATCCGGCACTACGGCCTGTTCGCCAGCGGTGTGCGTGCCGCCAGCATCACCCGGATCAGGAGCCTGCTCGCGTCAGCCTCGGCGCCGGCAGGTCCTGAAACTAACACCGCCGATCCGTCGGCACCACCCTGTCCATGCTGCGGCGGACGGCTCGTCGTCATCGAGCGCTTCAACCGGGGCGAGGTTCCCCGGACACGTCCAACCGCCGCTTGGGCCGACACCTCATGATGATCATGCGCCTGAACACGATCGCACTCGACGAGCGTTTGTTGCGGGTCAACCGACCTGCCACGACCAGGCTCGCGCCGTGACGAGCAAACCGGCCATGACGAGCCGAGCCGAGCGTCCCCACGATCCCGGTCACGACGGCAATGCTTGCCTCCGACGATCAAGTGGAACACCCTTGCTGTCGTGGATCCCGACAGCAAGGGTCGCGACCATGCCCGCGCACTACCTCAAATCGCCATAGGTCGGTCCCGCGGGCTCCGCGAGGCTAACCGGCCCGCGGTTTCGTCCCCTGGAGGCTTTCGGACGCCGGCCGCACACCCGGTCGATCCATCGCGATCGGCCGCCATCCGAAACCCTTCACAACTCCGGTCCTGGAAGTCGGCAAAGCGCGCAGTCACGCGGTCGCAATTTGGCCGATTGCATAGCGCACATGCCCTTCCGGAAGGGGAGATCAAATATTTACTCTCGTTAGCGTGACCTGCGGTCGGCGGTGGTCCAGCAAATATTTAGTAGTCCCTTTCGGATCATGTGGTCCGCTGTAAGCGAAGCCGCGGTGCGTACTGCTGTAGCAACGGCGTGAAACTCGCCTCGAGAGCAAACCCCTTCGGCATCGTGCATTCCACCATCGGTATCCGACAGTACGCATCCAACCCGCCTACCTCTGGCGGTCGTTGAATGCGAGATGATAACGTCGGAAAGCGGAAGACCCTGTCCTGAGCTGTTGCATCGGATGTGGAAAGCGCGGTTGGAACTCTTAATCATAATGTAATCGAGCAAGCTGCACTTGGCACATTCTGCTTGCGCTGCCTGGCAGGCTCTCTAGCTTTTCTCCTGCGAGACGAATCTCTCGTCAGGTCCCGGCGCTCGCCTTTTCCCGAAGGCGGTCGCCAACGCGGTTCCCGCCGCGCCAGCGACCTGGCCACCTTACCCCTGCAGACACAGGAGCTCCGATGGTTGACGCCATCTATCGCGAGGCCGCGCGCCCGCGCAATCACGACCGCCGCCACTCTCTCGTCGCCGCTCCGGCCCGCCGCCGTGCCTGCCGCCAGTCGCAATCCTGGCACCCCGACCTCGTCGATCACCCCCTCGTCAGCCCCGACGACCAGCTGAGGCTGGTTGCCGCCGCCGAGCGCGAGGGCCGGATCGCGCTGGGCGACCTCGTGACCCGCATCTCCGACCACCCCGCCCCGATCTCCGCCGTGCTGGTGCTGGTCGACGCCGGCGTGCTGGCTATCGACCAGTACAGCGCCTTTGACGCCGCCGTGCAGCTGTGGCGTCCGGAGCCGACGCGGCGCTGAGCGCCGCACGCGTCCAGCCCTCTCCCTCCTTCCTTTCCCGTTCCTCCTGCAACGGCGTCGCGCGCCCAGCGCCGCGCGCCGGGAGCTTGCCCCCATGCCGATCCATCGCTGCTTCGTGACGCGGCCCAACTCTTCATCGACGTTCCGCATTTTGCACGCGCCCGGCTACGCGCTGCGGCTGCTCGCCTGCGACTGGTGCGACCTCGCCGAACTCCGCGCCTGGCTGAAGTGTCACGAGGGCAGTGGCGCCTACGTGCTCTCCGGCCTGGAGGGCACGCGACCGGTGGCCTATGTCGGCGAAGGTTCGCGACTGTGGGACCGTTTGCCCAAGCACCGGTCGGACGCGCCGTTCAGCCTGGTGCAGGCCATCCATTGCCTCGCCTCGCCGGACGATTTTGACAAAAGCGCAGCCTTGTTCTTCCAGGAGCACTTATCCGACCGTCTCAAGGCGTGCGGCCGGGTGGAGCGCATCGACGCCGAGCCGCCCCGCCTCGGCCTGCCGCCGGGCCGGCTGGAGGAGCTGCAGCGGCAGCTTGAGCCGGCGCTGGCCTTGTTCGGCTTCGCTGGCTGCTCGGCTTTCGTGCCGGCCCGGGTCGCCCCCGTCGCCAGCGAGGGAGACCTCGCATGAGCAGCCGCACTCTCACCAGCTCGGCCAAGCCGCAGGTCCAGCCGCTGTCGTCCGCGTGCGGCAGCGATCCGCAGCCCGGCTCCGTCGCGATTACCTCGTCGCCATCCCGCGTGCGTCTTCAGGTGTTCAGCGACCTGCACCACGATGTCACCCCGGCACCGCTGCCGACGCTGGCGCCCCGCGTCGATTTGGTGGTGGTGCCGGGCGATACCTGCGAGGGGCCGCAGCGCACCTTCGCCTTGCTTCGCCAAGCAGTCCCCGCGCCGACGCCAATCGTTGCCGTGCTCGGCAATCATGAGCACTACCGGGCATTCTATTCCGAGACGCTCGACGAAGCGCGCCGCCTCGCGCCGGCCCACGGCATCACGCTGCTGGAGAACGAGGCAGCAATGTTCGCCGGCGTGCGCCTGCTCGGCTGCACGTTGTGGACGGACTACCGCCTCGACGGCGCCGACCAGCAAGCGGCGGCGATGGCGCAGGCACGCCACGGCATGAACGACCACCGCATGATCGGCTGGCGCAAGCGACCGTGGCAGCGCTTCCGTCCGGAGGAGACACTGGCGCTGCACCTCGTCTCGCGCCGCTTCCTCGCCGATGCGTTGGCCGAGCCATACGCCGGACCGACGGTGGTAGTCACCCATCACGCCCCGCACCCCGGCTCGGTGCACCCCCGCTACGCCGGCGATCTGCTCAACCCGGCCTTCGCCAGCGATCTCACCGATCTGATCACCGCCGCGCAACCGGCGCTGTGGCTGCACGGACACGTGCACTCCTCGATCGACTACCGCGTCGGCGTCACCCGGATCCTCTGCAACCCGCACGGCTACGGTCGGGAGAACCCCGCCTTTGACCCGCAGCTCGTCGTGGAGGTCGCCCGATGAGCGAGGAGCGGGACGACGACGGGCGCGACTCTGGTGGAGTGGTGCGCGACGGCGCGGCGGCGGACGGCGCCGAGGCGGAAGGCGAGGTCGGCGCACTGCCGCGCCTGCTGCGCCTTGCCCACCACGCTATCGGCGGACATGCCAAGCCACGCGTCGTGGCCGAACTTGCCGAACTGCTGCCGGAGGAGACCGCCGCCGCGGCGGCGTGGAGCGACAACCATCAAAACCGTGGCTGGCAGCCGCTCGCCACCCGCCTGGACGGCGCCGCGGTGCGACTCGACCGCCCGGCGCTGCGCAGCCTCGCCGACGCGGTGCGGCTGAGCTCGATGACGGTGGGCGAGGTCAGGGCGCACCCGGCCGAGGCCCTTCGCGTCATCGCCGCTTTGGACGCGGCCTTGCGGGAAGCCGACATCAAGCCCACCATCGCGACGCGGTTGCTCGCTTTGGGCGAGCAGATGGTGATCGGCTGGTCGGCCCTCGCCGGCGGCGACCGGGGGCGCTTCATCGATGCTGGTACGCATGCGCACCGCCATGCCTACGAGCTGGGTCGGGCCGCGACGCACCATGTCCGCATCCACGAGGCGGACAAGGTCAGCGAGCGCGAGCAGCACGGCCGGCGCGCGGCGGACGCCAAGGCCAAGGAGCAGACCGCGGACGCGGCTCATCTTCGAGTTTCCCTATGCCGTTGCCGCGATCGACACCCTGCTGGCGCCGCTCGTCGGCCGCGCCACCGTGCGCTTCCCGCCGGTGTGCCTCGTCGGCGCGCCCGGCGCCGGCAAGAGCCGGTTGGCGCGCCGCCTCAGTGAGTGCCTGGGCGTCGGCCTGTGGCGCACGGACGGCGCGCGCGCCGACGGCGCCACCTTCGGCGGCACCGATCGGCGGTGGTACTCGGCCGAGCCCTGCCATCCCTTTCTCGCCGCGTCGCGGGCGCGCGTCGCCAACCCGCTGATCCTCGTCGACGAGGTCGATAAGGCTGCGAGCAGGTCGGACTACGGCAGGTTGTGGGACAGCCTGCTTGCCTTCCTGGAACCAGAAACGGTGCGGGCGTACCCGGATCCTTGCCTGCAGGTCGACCTCGACCTGTCGCAGCTGTCGCTGATCGCCACGGCGAACAGCCTGACGCCGCTACCGGCGCCGCTGCTCGACCGGCTGCGCATCGTCGAGGTCCCCGAGCCGCGCGCGAGCGACCTCGCCAGCCTCGTCACCCCGCTCGCCTGCGACCTCCTTGCCGAGCAGAGCCTCGACGAACGCTGGTGGCAGCCGCTCGACGCCGACGAACTGGCGCTGCTCGCGGCCAAATGGCGGGGCGGCTCCGTCCGGCGGCTCCGGGCCTATCTCGCGGTGGTGCTCCGGGCGCGCGACCGCGGGCGCGGCCTGAACTGACCGCGGTACGCCGAAGCCGCGGCGATGAGCCATCGCTGCGGCCGATGCCACGCCGTCCGGAACGTCTCCGGGCGGCATCGTCAAGCCTGCCCTCGCCGACCCTTGCTCGCTGACACCAAGCCTCGTGGCTTCGCCGCCGGTCGCTCCAGCGACCGACATCACACCAGCATTATCAGGAGAACACCTGTGCACCCTCATCATCTCGGCCGCCGCCCCGATCGCCTGCTGGTGCTCGACATCGAGACCACGCCCGACCGCGAGCGGCTGCCGGCCGATCATGGCAGCCGCTTCCCCAAGCCGATCTACCACCGCATCGCCTGCCTCAGCTTCGTCGAGGCGACGATCACGATCGATGCCGACGGCGGCGAGCGCTACGCCTTGACGAGCTGCCGCTCCGGCGGCGAGGCGGACTGGGACGAACGGCGCATTCTTGCTGCGTTCTGGTCCTTCTTCGCCCGCCGGCCGACGCGCGTCTGCGGCTGGAACTCTCGAGCCTTCGACATGCCCGTCATCCTGCAGCGAAGCATGCTGCACGGGCTCGCCGCGGCGCCGTGGTTCCGTGCCGGCCCGCGCCTGGAAGGCTACGGCTATCGCTACAGCGACGCGTGGCACTGCGACCTGATGGACGTCATCGCCGACCACGGCGCCTGCGCCAAGCTCGGGCTGGACGAGGCGGCCGCCGCCTGTGGGCTGCCCGGCAAGATGGTCAGCCACGGTTCCGAGGTCGAGACCCTCGTCGCCGCGGGCCGCATCGCCGAGGTGCGGGCATACTGCGAGGTCGACACGCTGAACACCTATGGGCTCTACCTGCGCCACGCTCTGCTCACCGGCCGCACCAGCCAGCAGGGCCATGCCGAAGCGGTCGCCAGCCTCGTCAGCTACCTGGATCGCGAGCGCGGCGGTCGCCCGCACCTCGGCGCATTCCAGGACCGTTGGTCCGAGGCGACGGCAGGACACGGCGCCAACGATTGCGATCCGCGTCTGCCGCGAATTGTGCCTGATCCCACTAGTGGCTCTGCACAGAGTTTATGACTCTTTGACAGGCTGGGGATAGCTCTT
>CAXTMA010000270.1:0-5978 GCA_964245015.1 uncultured Beijerinckiaceae bacterium
TGAAGATGGAGGAGCAGGTGTCGGTGATCTACGCCGGCGTCAACGGCTACCTCGACAAGATGCCGCTCAACAAGGTGCGGGAGTTCGAGGACAAGCTGCTGTCCACAATGCGCACCAAGCACGCCGACGTGCTCGACGCGATCCGTTCGTCCAACGACCTGTCGGGCGACTCGGAGGCCAAGCTCAAGGAGGCGGTCAGCTCGCTGGCCAGGAGCTTCGAGCCGGCCGGGTCGGACCTCAAGGTGTCGACCGCCGCCTAAGCCAAACCTGTCAGTGGTGAACGGTGTGTCCGGCCTTCGGGCCGGGGCATCCCAGACGGATCAGCCATGCCTTCGCTCAAGGACCTCCGCAACCGCATCTCCTCCGTCAAGGCGACGCAGAAGATCACCAAGGCGATGCAGATGGTCGCCGCCGCCAAGCTGCGTCGGGCGCAGGCGGCGGCGGAAGCCGCGCGACCCTATGCCGAGCGGATGGCGCGCGTGCTGGCGAGCCTCGCCGCCGGCGTCGGTCCCGACACGCCCGCCCCCGCCCTGCTGCGCGGCACCGGCGGCGACAAAACGCACCTGCTGATCCTCGCCACCGGCGAGCGCGGCCTGTGCGGCGCCTTCAACGGCTCGATCGCCCGGCTCTGCCGCGAGCACGCCAACCGGCTGCTGCGCGAGGGCAGAAGCGTGAAGATCCTGTGCGTCGGCCGCAAGGGGGCCGACATGCTGCGCCGCCAGTTGGGCGAGCACATGCTGGAGGTGATCGAGATCACGGCCAAGCAGCTCACCTATTCCGTGGCCGAGCCGATCGGCGCCAAGGTGCTCGACCTGTTCGCGCGCGGCGAGTTCGACGTCTGCACCCTGTTCTTCTCGCGCTTCCAGTCGGTGATCTCGCAGGTGCCGACCGCGCTGCAGCTGATCCCCCTGCCCCCGCCGGAAAAGAAGGACGGCGAGGTTGCCGGGAAAGCGCCGGGGTCCGACGCCGTCTACGAGTACGAGCCCGACGAGGAGGCGATCCTCGACGCCCTGCTGCCGCGCAACATCTCCGTGCAGATCTTCCGGGCGCTGCTGGAAAACGCCGCCTCCGAACAGGGCGCGCGGATGAGCGCGATGGACAACGCCACCCGCAACGCCGGCGACATGATCAAGAAGCAGACGCTGCTCTACAACCGCTCGCGGCAGGCGCTCATCACCAAGGAACTGATCGAAATCATCTCGGGCGCCGAGGCGCTCTGAGATCCAAGGGGACATCATGGCCGAACCGCAGACCGCAACCAACAAGCCCGTCGGACACGTCACCCAGGTGATCGGCCCGGTGGTGGACGTGAAGTTCGAGGGCCACCTGCCCGAAATCCTCAACGCGCTGGAAACCGACAACAACGGCAACCGCCTCGTGCTGGAAGTGGCGCAGCACCTGGGCGAGCACGCCGTGCGCTGCGTGGCGATGGACGTGTCGGACGGCCTCGTGCGTGGCCAGCAGGTGACCGACACCGGATCGCCGATCCTGGTGCCGGTGGGCGAGAAGACGCTCGGGCGCATCATCAACGTGATCGGCGAGCCGGTCGACGAGCTCGGCCCCGTGGAAACGGAATCGCGCCGCGCCATCCACCAGCCGGCGCCCCCCTACATCGACCAGTCCACCGAGAGCCAGATCCTGGTCACCGGCATCAAGGTGGTCGACCTGCTGGCGCCCTACGCCAAGGGCGGCAAGGTGGGCCTGTTCGGCGGCGCCGGCGTCGGCAAGACCGTGCTCATCATGGAACTCATCAACAACATCGCCAAGACGCACGGCGGTTATTCCGTCTTCGCCGGCGTCGGCGAGCGCACCCGCGAGGGCAACGACCTTTACCACGAGATGATCGAGTCCAAGGTCAACGTCGACCCGCACGAGAACAACGGCTCGGCCGAGGGCTCGAAGTGCGCGCTGGTGTACGGCCAGATGAACGAGCCGCCAGGCGCCCGCGCCCGCGTCGCGCTGACCGGCCTGACCATCGCCGAGGATTTCCGCGACAAGGGGCAGGACGTGCTGTTCTTCGTGGACAACATCTTCCGCTTCACCCAGGCCGGCTCGGAAGTGTCGGCGCTGCTCGGCCGCATCCCCTCGGCGGTGGGTTACCAGCCCACGCTCGCCACCGACATGGGCGCCCTGCAGGAGCGCATCACCACCACCACCAAGGGCTCGATCACCTCCGTGCAGGCGATCTACGTGCCGGCCGACGACCTCACCGACCCGGCGCCGGCGACCTCCTTCGCCCACCTCGACGCCACCACCGTGCTGTCGCGCTCGATCGCGGAGAAGGGCATCTACCCCGCCGTCGACCCGCTCGACTCGACCTCGCGCATGCTGTCGCCCCTCGTCGTCGGCGAGGAGCACTATGCCGTCGCCCGCTCCGTGCAGCAGACCCTGCAGCGGTACAAGTCGCTGCAGGACATCATCGCGATCCTGGGCATGGACGAGCTGTCGGAGGACGACAAGCTGACGGTGGCCCGCGCCCGTAAGATCGAGCGCTTCTTCTCCCAGCCTTTCGACGTCGCCAAGGTGTTCACCGGCTCCGACGGCAAGCAGGTCAAGCTGGAAGACACCATCAAGGGCTTCAAGGGCCTCGTCGAAGGCAAGTACGATCACCTGCCGGAGGCGGCCTTCTACATGGTCGGCACCATCGAGGAAGCCGAGGAAAAGGCCCGCAAGCTGCAGGGCAACTAGGCCGGCCGATGGCGTCGCAAACGCGTCTCGCCCTGCTGCTCCTCGGCTTGTTGGTCGGGGGCGCCCTCGGCTACGTGACGCGTCCGGCCGCCACCGAGATCAGGCTGGGCGGCGCTTCGATCGAGTTGCAGGACAGCGGCGTCGCCGCCGCGCCCTCGTCCGGCGTCACCACCGGCCAGGGCCGACGCATCATGCTCTTCACGGTGGCGGGCGGCATCATCGGCCTCCTCGCCGGGCTCGCCGCCGACCGCCGCCGCTGAGGCAGGGGGACCTCCCCTGCCTCAGCTCCTTACCTTTGGCGCATGATCCCGTTCGGAAAGTCCGCAGCTTTTCGGGGTCATGCTTGAGGAACTCCCCATGGCCGCGTTTTCCTTCGAACTCGTCTCTCCCGAACGTCTCCTCTTCTCCGGCGAGGTCGAGTCGGTGGTCGCCCCCGGCATCGAGGGCGAGTTCACGGTGCTGAAGGACCATGCGCCGTTCATGACGACGCTGAAGCCTGGCTGGGTCCGGATCGCCGGCGGCGGCAAGGACCAGCGCCTGTTCGTGCGCGGCGGCTTCGCCGACGTGGCGCCCTCGGGCTTCACCATCCTCGCCGATCAGGCCCTGCCCGAGGGCGAGGTCGACGGAGCCAAGCTCGACGCCGACATCGAGGCGGCCGGCAGGGTGGTCGAAGCCGCCCAGGGCGACGAAACGCGCCGGCTCGCGATCGAGCACCGCGACCAGATCCGCGAGTTCAAGGCCGCCAGCGGCACGTAGGTCCGGGGCTTGGGTCAGGGCGGGGCCGCTCCGGCGAGCCGCTTCCGCAGAACCACGAAATGAAGGTCGTCGCGCTTGGGCAGCCCGAAGCGCTGGTCACCATAGGGGAAAGGCTCGGTGCGCCCGGTCGGCCGATAGCCGAGCCGCTCGTACCAAGCAATCAGGGTTGCGCGCAGATGGATCACGGTGATCTCCACCGCGATGCACCCTGCCACGCAAGCCCGTTCCTCGACGACGTCGACGAGCCGGCGGCCGAGCCCGCGACCTTGCCGTGGCGGATCAACAGCAAGCATGCCGAAATAGCAATCGTCACGGCCGTCGGGCGCACGGATCGGACGCGTCGCCACGCAGGCCAGGACTTCGCCCGTCCCAACCGCGCGCAGGACCAGGATCGTACCCGGCCCAGCCATCTCCGCGGCGAGGGTCGCGGCATCGGTGCGTTGCCCATCGAGCAGGTCCGCCTCGTGCGCCCATCCTTCGCGCGCCGCCGCACCGCGATAGGCGCGGTTCACGAACACGGCCAGCGCCGCCGCCTCCGCCGGCTGCGCCGTCGCCACTGTCGCGCGGGGCTCGTCGGCGGGGTCAAAGCTCACCGGATCGCCCGCGGGCAGGGCTAGTCTCCCGGCGCGATCATCGTCTCCGGCCGCACCACGCGGTCGAACTCTTCCGCCGTCACGTAGCCCAGCCGCAGCGCTTCCTCGCGCAAGGTGGTGCCCTTCCGATGCGCGGTCTTGGCGACCTTGGTGGCCTTGTCGTAGCCGATCGTCGGGGCCAGAGCCGTCACCAGCATCAGCGATCGATCGAGCAGCTCCTTGATCCGTGCCTCGTCGGCTTGAAGCCCGTCGATACAGTTCACTCGGAACGAATCGGCGGCATCCGCGAGCAGCCCAACGCTTTCCAGGAAGGCGAAGGCGATCACCGGCTTCATCACGTTGAGTTCGAAATGACCTTGGGAGGCGGCGAAGGCGATCGTCGTCTCGTTGCCCATCACGCGGGCGCACACCATGCTCATCGCCTCGACCTGCGTCGGGTTCACCTTGCCCGGCATGATCGACGAGCCCGGCTCGTTCTCCGGCAGCAGCAGCTCACCGATCCCGGAGCGCGGCCCCGAGCCGGCGAGGCGGATGTCGCAGGCGATCTTGTACAGCCCGGCCGCCAGCGAATTCAACGCGCCATGGGCGAACGACAGGGCGTCGTGCGAGGCCAGCGCCTCGAACTTGTTGGGCGCGGTGACGAAGGGCAGCCCGGTATAGGCGGCGATGGCCGCGGCGAACGCCACGTCGAAGCCCTTCTTCGCGTTCAGGCCGGTGCCGACGGCCGTGCCGCCCTGCGCGAGCTTGTAGAGACCCGGCAGCGTCGCCCGAACGCGCTCTTCCGCATTGCCGATCATCGCGACGTAGCCGGAGAACTCCTGGCCGAGCGTGACGGGCGTGGCGTCCTGCAGGTGGGTGCGGCCGATCTTGATGATGTCGGCGAACGCCGCCTCCTTGGCGGCGAGCGACTCGCGCAGCCTGGCAAGCGCCGGGAGCAGCTTGCGCACCAGCTCGCTCGCGGCGGCGATGTGCATGGCGGTGGGAAACGAATCGTTCGAGGATTGGCCGCGGTTGACGTGGTCGTTGGGGTGGACCGGCGCCTTGGTGCCGCGCTCGCTCCCGAGCTTCTCGTTGGCGAGGTTCGAGATCACCTCGTTGACGTTCATGTTGGACTGGGTGCCCGAGCCGGTCTGCCAGACCACGAGCGGGAAGTGATCGTCGAGCGAGCCCGATTCGATCTCGCCGGCCGCATCGGCGATGGCCGCGGCGAGCTTGGGGTCGAGCTGACCCTGCTGGCTGTTCACGGCGGCGCAGGCCCGCTTCACCATTGCGAGCGCATGCACCACGGGAAGCGGGACGTGCTGGCCGCCGATGGCGAAGTTCTGCTTGGATCGCTGGGTCTGCGCGCCCCAAAGACGATCGGCGGCGACATCGATGGGGCCGAAGCTGTCGGTTTCCGACCGGGTCGCACCGTCGGTCGATTGGCTCGTCATTCCGGAAGGGTCCTGAAGGAAAGCCTCACTCGCTGCCGGTGCGCGAGAAGCGCTGGCCGAGGAAGATGGGGTCGATCGCCTGCCAATCGCCCTCGTTGCCGAACTCGCCGCTGGTTTGCAGCGACAGCATGTCGGCGAGGCGGTTGCGCGCCCGGTTGACGCGGCTCTTCATGGTGCCGACGGCGCAATTGCACACGCTCGCCGCCTCCTCGTAGCTGAGCCCCGACGCCCCGATCAGGATCAGCGCCTCGCGCTGGTCGATGGGCAGGCGCTGCAGCGCCGAGCGGAAGTCCTGGAAATCCATATGCCCGTGCTGGGCCGGCGCCGCGGCGAGCTTGGCGGCGATCGCACCATCGGTGTCGGCGACCTCGCGGCGGCGCTTGCGGTATTCGGAATAGTAGATGTTGCGCAGGATGGTGAACAGCCACGCGGGCAGGTTGGTGCCCTCGACGAAGGAGCCGAGGTTGCTCCACGCCTTCACCAGCGTTTCCTGGACGAGGTCGTCGGC
>CAXTMA010000271.1:0-5934 GCA_964245015.1 uncultured Beijerinckiaceae bacterium
GCGCGCCGGCGTGCGCGTCGGCGGCGTGGTGCTGAACCGCGTGGCGAGCGAGCGTCACCGCCGCCTCGCCGCCGAGGCCCTGGCCGCCGCCGGCTTCGCGGTGGTGGGGGCGCTACCCCGCGCGCCGGCGCTCGCACTGCCCGAGCGCCACCTCGGGCTGGTGCAGGCCGGCGAGCTGCCGCGCCTCGCTGCGATCCTCGACGCCATCGCGGACTTCGTGACCGAACACGTCGACCTCGCCGCCGTGCGCGCGCTGGCGCGACCGCTCATCCTCGGCGACCACGTCCCGGCGGCGGCGATCCGGCCGCCGGGGCAGCGCATCGCGATCGCCCGCGACGCGGCCTTCTCCTTCCTCTACCCCCACCTGCTCGAAGGCTGGCGGCGGGCCGGGGCGGCCGTGGCCTTCTTCTCGCCCCTCGCCGACGAGCCGCCGCCGAACACCTGCGACACCTGCTGGCTGCCCGGCGGCTACCCCGAACTCCATGCCGCCCGCCTCGCCGCCGCGACGCGCGCCCTGGACGGCCTGCGCGGCTTCGCGCGAACGCGGCCCGTCCACGGCGAGTGCGGCGGCTACATGGTGCTGGGCCAAAGCCTCACCGACGCCGACGGCGTGGCCCATCCGATGGCCGGCCTGCTGGGCGCGTCCTTCTCCTTCGCCACGCGCAAGATGAACCTCGGCTACCGCGAGGTGACGCTCGCCGCCGATGGATGCCTCGGCCGACGCGGCACCCGCCTGCGCGGCCACGAGTTCCATTACGCCACGATGAGCGAGGGCGAACGGCCCGATCCGCCGCTGGTTCTCGCCCGCGACGCTTCGGGCAGCCCGCCGCGCGAGGCCGGCAGCCGCCGCGCGAACGTGAGTGGCGGCTTCTTCCACCTGATCGCCGAGTGCCCGGCCCGCTGACGCGCAACGGCCTCGGGCATTGGCTTCTCCTCCGTCGCGAAGCGGGGAGGACGTTGTCGCGGCTACAGCTTGAACAGGACCAGCCAGTCGGCGACGAGCGCCGGCCTGTCGCTGCCTTCGACCTCGGCCGTGGCCTGCGTCGTGACCAGCAGGCCGCCCGCCTTCGGCTCGACGGACTTGAGCGTCTGGTGCAGGCGGATCCGCGCCCCGGCCGGCACGGCGCCGGTGAAGCGCAGCCGGTCGAAGCCGTAGTTGATGGCGCTGGCCACGCCCTCGACCCGCCAGATCTGCTGCGCCATCGCCGAGATCAGCGAAAGGCTGAGGAAGCCGTGGGCGATCGTGCCGCCGAGGGCGGCGGTGGCACGCTCCACGTCGACGTGGATCCATTGCCGGTCGCCGCACAGATCCGCGAAGGCGTCGATGAGCGGCTGGTCGACGCGCAGCCACTCCGATCGGCCGAGGTCCTGCCCGACCAGCTTCGGCAGATCGGCGGCCTGGATCACCCGTGTCATCACCATTCCCTCCGCTCGCGCGATCCGGCAGGTCCGCTCTGCCGCCACGGCCGGGCGATCGTTCTCGACCGGGTCCTGGCCATCGAGGGCATCGCCCGGCACTATCCCGCCCCCGGCGGGCGGACCACCACCATCTCCGCCGATCTCCGGCTCAAGCTCGGGCGCGGCGAGTTCGTCTGCACCAACGCTGCTGTCCGCGCCACCCTCCGCTGCGCCGGCTCAACGAGGAGGCGGCCTCGATCGCGGCGGTCCAGCCGGAAGCACGACGGGCACAGGGCTTGTCCCCGTGCGCAGCGGGGGAGGATATCGCTTCAGCTCGCGGCGATCCGCTCCGCCCCGAAGGCCTGCTTGATCCGCTCGGCATCCCTGCGCACGTCCGCCCGGTTGCCCTCGCTCATCCGACCGAGCGTGCGGTATGGCATCGCCATCCGCCCGTTGCCGGCGAGCACCTTCTCGTTGCGGATCATGAAGTCCCAGTACAGGGCGTTGAACGGGCAGGCGTCCGCGCCCGTGCGCTTGCCGACGTCGTAGCGGCAGCGCCCGCAATAATCGCTCATGCGGTTGATGTAGGCTCCCGATGCCGCGTAGGGCTTCGAGCCGATGAGGCCGCCGTCGGCGAAGGTCGCCATGCCCCGCACGTTGGGCAGTTCCACCCATTCATAGGCGTCGGCGTAGACAACCATGTACCATTCGTCGATGGCGTCGGGGTGGACGCCGATCAGCATGGCGAGGTTGCCGGTCACCATCAGGCGCTGGATGTGGTGGGCGTAGGCGTTGTCGCGCGTGGTCGCGACGGCGTCGCGCACGCAGACCATGTCGGTCTCGCCCGACCAGTAGAAGGACGGCAGCTGGCGGTCGGCGTTGAGCGCGTTCAGCGCCTTGAAGCCGGGCATGCACAGCCAGTACATGCCGCGCATGTACTCGCGCCAGCCCAGGATCTGGCGGATGAAGCCCTCGACCGCGTTCAACGGCGCGCGGCCGTCACGGTATTCGGCTTCGGCGCGGCGGCACACGTCGAGCGGGTCGATCAGGCCGAGGTTCATCGCGGCCGAGATGATGGAGTGCCACATCCACGGCTCGTCCTTGACCATCGCGTCCTGGTAGTCGCCGAAGCCCGGCAGGATGTGGGCGATGAAGTCGGCGACGATCACCTCCGCCTCGCCGGGCGTGGTGGCGAAGCCGAAGCCGTCGAGCGAGCCGAAGTGATCGGGAAACAGCCGGGCGACGTCGGCGATCGCGCCCCGCGTCACCGGGTTGGGCGCCACGAAGCGGTGGTTGGGCGGGCGCAGGCGCCGGGGCATCGCCTTGCGGTTTTCCTTGTCGAGGTTCCACGCCCCGCCGACCGGCTTGTCGCCGTCCATCAGCAGGCCGTGGCGCTTGCGCATGTCGCGGTAGAAGAACTCCATGCGCAGCTGGCGCTTGCCGTCGGCCCAGTTGGCGAAGTCGCCCCGGCTGCAAAGGTAGCGGTCGTCCTCGCGCAGTTCGACCGGCACGTTGGACCGGGCGGCGAAATCGGCGAACTCGGTCATCAGCCGGTGCTCGCCCGGCTCGGTCAGCACCACGCGGTCGAAGCCGCCTTCGGCCAGCGCCCGGCGCACTTCGCCGGTGAGCGAGCCGGCGTTGTCCGCATCCTCGAAGCCGATGTAGCGGACGTCGACGCCGCGCGCCCGCAGCCGCTCGGCGAAGCCGCGCATGCCGGCGAACACCAGGGCGATCTTCTTCTTGTGGTGGCGGACGTAGCCGGTCTCGCTGCGCACCTCGGCCAGCAGCACGTTATCGTGACGCGGATCGAGGTCGCGCAGGGACGACAGGCGATCATCGGAGATCTGGTCGCCGAGAACGAGGCGAAGGGTACGGGACAAGCGGGCCTCCCGCGCGCGCAGGGATGCGCGGCGCCGTGAAACGCAGGTGCAACGCGTGAAGCGGCCGGAAACGATTGCGACCCTTTGTTCGGGTTGGTGGACCGTAGTGACGGTCCGCGCCTGTGACACGGCGGGCACGCCTGGGCCTCCACTTCGCCTGCGCCCGGCATATACGGCGACGTGACCGGGCGCCGTCACGGTTTGGCCGCGATGCCTCGCCTGAAACCTACGATGAGTTTCAGCGACCGACGCAGGTCCGCCAGGACGACACGGCGATTGCGACGGGCAGCGCGGGTTGGTGCGTCGGTGGGTGCGGACACGATCGAACGAGGCACGAGCCGGCCTCCGGCGAGCCGGCGCCGGGCGGCGGGGTGCGCGGCCCTGCTGGCGGCCGGTCTGCTCGGCGGCTGCATCCCGAACGCCGTCGTGCCCGACATCGCCATCGACGTGCCCGGCTCGTACCGCTACGGCTCGGCCAACGGCCGGCTGTTTGATCATGCGATCGACTGGTGGACGCAGTTCCGCTCGCCCGAGCTGACCCGGTTCATGGAAGAAACGGAGGTCGCCAACTTCTCCATCGCCGCCGCGATCGGCCAGCTCGAACAGGCCGACGCGCTGGCGCGGCAGTCCGGCGCGGCCCTGTTCCCGACGCTGAGCGCGTCCAATTCGGTGACGCAATCGGGGGCGGGCGGAAGCGGCGGCGGCATTGGCGCGGCAGGATTTGGGGGCGGGACCAGCGCGCTTGCCAGCGGCATCGGGACGGGCATCGGGACGGGCGGAAGCTCCTTGTCCTCCGTGCAAAACTTCAACGCCACCTTCGCGGCGAGCTACCAGCTCGATTTCTGGGGCCGCAACAGGGCGACCTACAAGGCGGCGCAGGAGAACGCCACCGCGAGCCGCTGGAACCGGCAAACGGTGCAGCTGACCCAGCTGGCGACAACGGCGACGACCTTCTTCAACGTGCTGGCCGCCCGCGAGCGCGTCACCTTCGCGAGGCAGGACGTCACCGATTCCAGCCGCATCCTCAAGCTGATCGAGGATCGCGAAAAGGCCGGCACGGCGACGGCGCTCGACGTGGCGCAGCAGGCGGCGCTGGTTGCCAACCTCAGGGCCTCGATCCCGCCGCTGCAGGTCACGGCCAACCAGAACGAGACGATGCTCGGCATCCTGCTCGGGCGCACGCCGCAGCGGGTCACGGTGAACGGCCGCAGCGTCCTCAACAGCCCGGTGCCGCGCGTCGCGCCGGGCATCCCCTCCGAGGTGCTGACGCAGCGCCCCGACGTGGAGTTCGCGGAGTCGAACCTCGCCTCGGCCCATGCCAACCTGGTCGCGGCGCGGGCGGCGTTCTTTCCCACGATCTCGCTCACCGGCAACGCCGGCTTCTCGTCGACGGCGCTGAGCACGCTGTTCTCGCCGGCCTCGTTCTTCTACCAGGCGGCCTACAGCCTGGCGCAGCCGATCTTCGACGGCGGCCTGTTGCGCGCGCAATTCGACCAGCAGAAGGGCGTGCAGGACCAACTCGTCGCCAACTACAAGCTCGCGGTGGTCACCGCCTTTTCCGACGTCGACCGGGCGCTCACCGCCCTGAAGCTCTACGCCGAACAAGAAGAGTTGACCCGCGAGTCCCTTGCGGCATCGCGCAAGGCCCTGCAGCTATCCGAGGACAGGTTGAAGCAGGGCGTTCTCGACGTCGTAACATTGCTGCAAACGGAGCAGACCTTATTTACGACCCAGGATACGCTGGTGCAGGTGCGCCTGTCGCGCCTCACCGAGGCGATCGCCCTGTATCAGGCTCTTGGCGGCGCTTATGCCGGCAGAAGCAGGATCTAGCCGCGGCGAGCGGCCAGTTCGAGGCGGTCAAGTCGGGGCGGACGAGTCGGCGCGGGCAGTTCGAGGCGGACGAGACGCGGGGTTGTTGACCCGATCGAGGAAAGACGGCCATGAAACGGTTCTGGCGGCTCGTGGCCTGGGTTGCGGGGTTGGCGGTGGTGGTCGCCCTGGTGACGCCCCTGTTCACCACGAGTCTGCCCAACAGCCCGAAGAACGGACAGCAGGCCGCGGGCGAGGCCGGCAAGGGCTCGGGAAAAGGCGGCGGCCGTCGCGGCGGCCACGGTGAGGACGGGCCGACGCCCGTGCTCGTCGCCAAGTCGCACCGGGCCGACGTCCCCGTCTACGTCGAAGGGGTCGGCACCGGGCAGGCTCTGAACTCCGTGCTGATCCGGTCCCAGGTCGATGGCGTGCTCAACGCCTTGAACTTCACGGAAGGACAAACCGTCAAGGCCGGCGACATCATCGCCAAGATCGACCCGCGCCTGTATCAGGCGACGCTGGACCAGAACGTCGCCAAGAAGAAGCTCGACGAGGCGACGCTGGCCAACGCCTACCGCGACCTCGACCGCTACAAGAAACTCTCGGCCACCAAGGCCGTGACGCAGCAGCAGCTCGACACCCAGGTCGCCACCGTGGCGCAGAGCGAGGCGCAGGTCGCCATCGATCAGGCGACCATCGACAGCGCCCGCACCACGCTGTCCTACACCGACGTCGTCTCACCCATCGCCGGGCGCACCGGCATCCGCAACGTCGACGTCGGCAACCTCATCCACGCCACCGACACCACCGGCATCGTCACCGTGTCGCAGATCCAGCCGATCTCGGT
>CAXTMA010000272.1:0-5933 GCA_964245015.1 uncultured Beijerinckiaceae bacterium
GCCAGACCAGGTGAAGGCCGCTTCCTCCACCCAGCACGACGGGATCGTCGAAGGTCCTCCGCAGTGCCGCGACGAGGCAGTCGCGACGCGCCTTGTAGACCTGCCGCAACTTGCGCAGATGCCGGTCGAAGTGACCCTCATCGATGAAGGCGGCCAGTGCGGCCTGTTCCAGCCACGCCTGGCCGTTGCTCATCCGGGCCTTCAGCATCCGCGCCTCGTCCCAGAACAGGCGCGGCACCGTCGCGAAGCCGATGCGCAGGCCGGCGCCGACGGACTTGGAGAAGGTGCCGACGTAGAAGACGCGCCGCCCCCCGTCGAGCCCGGCCAAAGCGGTGAGCGGCGGCCCGTCGTAGCGGAAGTCGCTGTCGTAGTCGTCCTCGACGATGTAGCTGTCGGTCGCCTCCGCCCACCGCAGCAGGGCCAGGCGCCGGGCGAGCGGCATGATCGCGCCGGTCGGGAACTGGTGCGAGGGCGTGACGTAGAGGAGGCTGCCCCGCACGCCGGGCAGCAGCTCCGTCCGCAGCCCGTCTTCATCGACCGCGATCGGGTGGATGGTCAGGCCGGCCGCGTTGAAGATCAAGGACGCGCCGAGGTAGCACGGGTTCTCGATGCAGAGCTGCCGGGTTTGCGGCCGCAGCAGGTTGAACACGAGGTTGAGGGCGTCCTGTCCGCCCGTGGTGACGATGACCTGATCCTCCGTCACCGCGACGGCGCGGGCGCGCCGGAGATGCGTGCTGATGGCGGCACGCAGCTCCGGAAGGCCTGCGGGATCGCAGTAGTCGGTGAGGTAGGCGGTCTCCCGCGACAGGAGGCGGTTGATGATCCGCCGCCAGACGCGCAGCGGGAACCCGGCCGGGTCCGAGCGGCCGACCCAGAAGTCGAGCTCCGGCCGATCGCTGCCGCCGCCCGGTGAGCCGGCGAAGCACAGCAGGGGCTCGCTGGAGGTTTCCGGTATCGGCCCGTTCGTCCGAGACCTGTGGCCGCGCTGGATCAACAGCAGGCTGTCGGGCGGGATAGGCTCGACGAACAGCCCCGCTGTGCTGCGTGCCTTGACGTAGCCTTCGGCCGCGAGGCGCTCGTAGGCTGTCGTGACGGTGTTGCGCGACACTTGCAGGCGGTCCGCCAGCAGGCGGCTCGGGGGCAGCGCCGTCCCGGCGGCCAGCTGTCCGTCGAGGATGATGTCGCGGACCTGGTCGAACACCTGCGCTTGCAAGGACTTCGTCGAAGCGGAGTCAAGGGTGAGCGTCAGTTCCACGCGTCTTCCGATATCCTGCGCCCTTTTGGTCTCACGATCCGGGTGATCGTGAGCTGAGCAATCGCCAAGGTACGCCGACCGACCGCGCCGTTTCAAGCGTACCGCCGTGACAAGAGGGCCGCATTGGCACCATCGCGACAGGATGACTTGGCTCTTTTAAAACGCCAAGTTTTTGCGTCTTGCTGTTATCATACGCAATCCGGGAGGAACCAGCGAGGCGGCCCGTCCAAGAGGCCCGCTGCTCGGCTGAGAGGACAAGCATATGAACGAGATCGTCAACCCCGAAGCCCTGCTTCAGGGCAAGACCCAGACCTTCTTCGGCGGCTGCCCGCACGACTGCCCCGACACCTGCTCGATGCTGTTCGAGGTCAAGGACGGCGAGCTGCTCAGCGTGCGCGGCAATCCGGTGCACCCGATGACCCGCGGCGGTCTCTGCGTGAAGCTCAAGGATTACGAGAAGCGGCACTACCATCCCGACCGGCTACTCTACCCAATGAAGCGCGTCGGGCCGAAGGGCTCCAAGCAGTTCGAGCGCATCACCTGGGACGAGGCCCTCGACACCATCGTCACGCGCTGGAAGGCGATCATCGACCAGTACGGCCCGCAGGCCATCGCCCCCTACAGCTACCTCGGCAACCAGGGCCTCGTGCACGGACTGAACGGCGGCGACGCCTTCTTCAACCGCATGGGCGCCACCGTGACCGAGCGGACCTTCTGCGGCGAGGGCTCCTGCACGGCCTGGCTGCTGACGGTCGGCCCGACCGCCGGCCTCGACCCGGACAGCTACATCCACTCCAAGTACATCGTGATCTGGGCCTGCAACAGCATCAGCACCAACCTGCACCACTGGGCCATCGTCAAAGACGCGCAGAAGAAGGGCGCCAAGGTCGTCGTCATCGACGCCTATGCCTCGCGCACCGCCAAGGCGGCGGACTGGCACATCGCGCCCAAGCCCGGCACCGACGGCGCGCTGGCGATGGCGCTGATCAACTCGATCATCGCGCAGGGCCTCGTCGACCAGGACTACGTCGACAACCACACGGTCGGCTTCGCGGAGTTGAAGGAGCGCGCCGCCCCCCGCACGCCCGAGTGGGCGGAGGGCGTCACCGGCATCCCCGCCGACGACATCCGCAAGCTCGCCCGCGAGATGGCGACCGAGCAGCCGGTCGGCATCCGCATGGGCGTGGCGCTGGAGCGGCACTACGGCGGCGGCCAGACCATCCGCGCCGTGACCTGCATCCCGGCGCTCACCGGCGCGTGGCGCCATGTCGGCGGCGGCGTCACGCAGTTCGGCGTCTGGGAGCACCCCTACAAGTTCGACGTGATCAGCCGGCCCGACCTGATCCCGGAGGGCACCCGCGTCGTCAGCAACCTGCAGATCGGCCGCGCGCTCACCGGCGAAATGAAGCTCGATCCGCCGATCATGTCGATGATGTGCTGGAATTCGAACCCGGTGACGCAGGCGCCCGAGACCGACAAGATCGTCGAAGGGTTGCTGCGCGAGGACCTGTTCATGGTCTCGGCCGAGCACTTCATCTCCGACACCGCCTCCTACGCCGACATTCTGCTACCGGCGACGATGGGCGCGGAGATGGAGGACATGATCCTGTCCTGGGGCCACCTCTACCTCACCTACAACACCAAGTGCGCGGATGCGCCGGGCGAGGCCATCCCCAACAACGAGATCTTCCGGCGCCTGGCCGCCCGGCTCGGCTACCAGGAAGAGAACTTCAAGTGGACCGACTCGGAGTGCCTGGAGCACTACGTCGACTGGAACGCCCCGGCGTGCGAGGGCATCGACCTCCAGTACATGCGCGAGCACGGCTTCGCCCGCCTCAAGGTCGGCACGCCGGACGAGCGGGCGCCGCACCGCGAGGGCAACTTCCCGACCGCGACCGGCAAGTGCATGCTGAAGGTGGAGGGCGCCACCAACTTCGTCGCGCCGCCGTTCCGGCAGATGTACGAGGGCTTCCAGCCCGGCGAGGCGCTCGACCCGCTGCCCGACTACCTCGGCCCGCGCGAGTCGCACGAAAACGACCCTGAGCTGGCCAAGCGCTTCCCGCTCAACATCGTGTCGCCGAAGAGCCACTACTTCCTGAACTCCTGCTACGCCAACATGGAAGACAAGCAGAAGGGCCAGGGCGAGCAGTTCGTGATGATCAGCCAGCACGACGCCGACGCCCGCGGCATCCTGGACGGCGACCGCGTGCAGGTCGCCAACGACCGCGGCGCCTTCAAAGGCGTGGCCCGCATCACCACCGACGTGACGGCCGGCATCGTGGTCGCGACGCTGGGCTACTGGCGCCAGCTCAACGAGGGCACGGTGAACTCCATCTCGTCGGGCGCCTTCACCGACATGGGGCACGCGCCGTCGTTCTCGGACAACCTCGTCGAGGTATCGCTCGCGAACTGAGGCTGGCGCGTACGTTGGTCGTTGCTCAGACTATAGGAACGGCGTGGCATCTGCTGCGCCGTTCCCTTCTCGAGTGCGCCCGCCGGGGCGATAGGCTGCGCTCGGAAGCTGGAAACCTTCACCAACCTCGCCGTAATAGCCCAACGTTGCCTCGTTCGGAAGCGGTCATTCGATTACCGCCATTCCGACGGCAGTGCGCCCATGCTGGTCGTCTCGTGCGCTTTTGGAATAGTTTCGAAGCAGACGTACCCAGCGGTGGCAGTCCGTCTTACGTGTGTGGGAAGCGGCCGATAGTGCAGCCACTCTCGTTGCAATGGCCTCACGTCTTCAGATAATCAAAGAAGCGCTCACATTCTCCGCACGGAGTGGGTCGAGGAGGAGGTTCTCGATGACGATGTTCCAGATCGTGAATGATCTCTCCTTATCCTTGATGGCCTTTCTCTCCTTATCCCCGCCGGCCTTATTTATTCCTACCTCGCGTTTACATCGAGCTATAAACTCCACAGCTTCTGCACCAAATGCTTCAGGACACGACGGGTTGCAGATTTCCCCCCAACTAGGTTCAGACCCGGCCTCGCTACTGCTTACAAGCAGCAGGAGTATCAACGGTGCGAGTACTCCTATTTTCCTCGCCATCTCGATGTACCCAACGACAATTATTTAGTGATTACCTTACCTCAAGCCAATTCGAGGCAATGTAACCCTGCGCGTCTACCGCCGTCGTAGCCTTGCCCGCGACAGCCTTCTGCCCCTGACAAGACGAATCGTAAATCGAGTCGTGACCGGTCGCAGCCATCGGCACGACATCGTTGTTAGGGTTCTCCCGGCAAAATGCCGTTGCGCCTGCAAGGGTGCGGCGCTGGTCGGCCTTGCCACATGACAAATTAGCTCCGACGAACCAGCCCATCATTGTCGAACCAACACAGCGCACGTAGGTGGCATCCCGCGCCAAAGAAGCGTCGATGCCGAAGGCTTTCTGCATCAGCGGCATCAGCTCTGGCGGCGTCTTTGAAACTTCCCTGTGTCCGCGCGTCGCGCAATAGGTGCGCGGGGAGGCCGTTTGCGCCGCCACTTCGTAAGCTGCCGAGACGAGGAACGCGAGCGTAGCGGCGCATCGAAGGGCGAAGGTGATCGTGCGCATATATACGTCCTCACAACGCAAGAGGCTTGCTCGTTGTCTCGGCCATTGTCTAGCTCGACTTAGAGCCTGTTTTTGCCGACCGTCCCCATCTGTCTCCGATCCGAAAACAACATCCGCCTGGCAGGGCGGCCTGGAGAGCAGATGTGGACGGACCAACATCGGGCGCATCACCAGGCGCGCCTGAAGGATCTAGTTGCGCAAACGGGCTTGGACGAGATGGCCCGCGTTCTGGAGCGGTCCGACCCGCCGGGCAGCCCGGAGGCGACGCCGGCGCGGGTGGTGCTGGCGGCGATCGCCTAGCATCTGCGCGTTGGCGGCGCCTGGCGGGCGCTGCCTGCGGGCTTTCCGCCCTGGCGCACGGTCTACGGCTGGTTCCGGCGCTGGATCGAGCGCGGGCTGTTTGCCGGCCTGATGCGCGCCCTGGCCCGCTTCCAGCGCCGCCGCTGCGGGCGTCGTCCCGAGCCACGGCTGGCGATCGTCGACACCCAGAGCGTCAAATGCATCGGGGTGCGCGGCCCGCGCAGCTACCACGGCGCCAAGAAACTGGTCGGGCGCAAGCGCGTGGCGCTGGTGGGCATCTCCTGGCGCTCGCGGTGGTGCCGGCCAACGTGCAGGATCGCGACACGCTGCCGGCGCTGGACGAGGGCAAGGTGGCGTGGCCGAGCCTGCGTTTGGCCCTTCTGGATGGGGCCTTCACGGCCGAGCGCTGTGAGGCCTGGTGCCACGGGCACGGCATGCGCCATCGCGTGGTCGAGAAGAAGCCGGACCAGAAGGGCTTTGTTGTGCTGGAGCGGCGCTGGCTTGTGGAGCGGACCTTTGGCTGGCTCAGCCACTGGGGTGGCCTGCACCGCGAGCGCGCTGGCCGCCTTGATGTCGCAGCCGGACGCCTTGCCTGCGTTGCCAGCCTGATGGCCGCCAACGCCCTCAACAATCCTGCTTGAGATCAGGCCCTCAAACAGGCTCTAAGAAATTCCTGCTGGCATGTTGCACTGCCCGCAATCGGTGGTGAAGCGGACTGCAACCTCCTCGATCAAATCACACATATGTAGCTGTGTGACAGTGTGGGATAATGCTACGGCCAAGCATGGCCGTGCGCGAAACCATCACCATCTCCCTGCCCCCGG
>CAXTMA010000273.1:0-5919 GCA_964245015.1 uncultured Beijerinckiaceae bacterium
CAGTCCGCGCAGCCTTCGACATGGCCGCCGAGCGCCGCCGTCCGACAGGTCTCGACCGCCGCCATCACCTTGAGCTGATCGAGGCCGATGTGACCGGCATGGTCCGCCCGCCACGCCGGCCCGTGCCGACGAAAGACGTCGGCGACCTCCAGTGCGGTGCGCACCCGGGCTCAGCCGCCGGCGCTGTGGCCCTCCATCAGCAGCTTGAGCGCCTCGATCGGGCTTGTCACCGCGCGGATCGTTTTGGTGGCGACCCGGGCATAGAGCGCGGTGGTGTCGAGCTTGGCATGGCCGAGCAGCACCTGGATGACGCGAATGTCGACGTCCTGCTCCAAGAGATGGGTGGCGAAGCTGTGCCGCAGAGTGTGAGGCGACACGCGCTTGCGGATGCCGGCAACCTCCGCCGCCTCGTGAACGGCGCGGTTGAGCTGCCGTGTCGAGATCGGCTCCAGCGCGGTGCGGCCGGGGAACAGCCAGCCGTGCGGCAGCATCACGCCGCGGCGCCTGCCCTCGCGCCACCACAGCCGGAGCAGCTCAAGGAGCTGCGGCGACAGCATGGCGTTGCGGTCCTTGCGGCCCTTGCCCTGCTCGACGCGGATCAGCATGCGCGTCGAGTCGATGTTGTCGACCTTGAGCGCGGCCACCTCCGACACGCGAAGCCCGGCGCCGTAGGCGGTGCCGAGCGCCGCCTTGTGCTTGGGCCCGGGCGCCGCTTCGAGCAGCCGCCCGACCTCTTCCACGCTCAGCACATCCGGAAGCTTGCGGGGATGGCGCACCAGGACGAAGCGACGCGACAGGTCGGTTCGGTCCAGCGTCACGGTGAACAGGAAGCGCAACGCCGAGACGGAGGCGTTGATCGTCGCCGGCTGAATGCCGCTCTCGCTCTGATGAACCTGGAAGCGGCGGATGTCCTCGGCGGTCGCCGTGTCGGGCGTCCTCCCCAGGAACGCGGCGAAGCCGCTCACCACGCGAAGGTAGTCGCGCTGCGTTCCCTCGCACAGGCCGCGCATGGCCATGTCTTCGAGCATGCGCCGCCGCAGCGGGCTGATGGGCTTGGCGGTGATGGACTTGGAGATGACTTGGTTGGACATCGGATCGTCCTTGAGCTGAAGGGTGACCCTTCATGCTCGGAGCCCGATCCGGCTTCCCTCAACCTGCTCTAACGACCACGGCTACGCGACACCGCGCCGAGCGCCTCCCGCGTAGCGGGTTCGTGCATGGGTCGTTAGCCGTCGATCGACCGATGTCGGCTCAACGCCCAGACATCCTCCAGACGAGCCATTCTCCTTTCGGCCAGTTCCCGATGAAATCAGCCGAGCAGTACCGCGCGATCGCCGAGGCTGCGGCACATAGCAGGCAGGCTCGCTGAGATCGAACGCGCTATGCTGGCCGGTGCCGACCAGATCGCCGCCACTGCGTATGGGAGGGCTGGAGCAAGTCGATGCTGCTGCGCGTGTGCGACCTGGAGACCACCGGCCACAGCCCGCCCGAGCACGGCGTGTGCGAGGTCGGCTGGACCGACGTCACGCTGGCCCTGGGCGACCCAGCCGGCTGGCAGGTGCAGCACGGCTTTACCTCGCTCCTCGTCAACCCCGGCCGGCCCATCACGCCCCAGACCTCGGCCGTGCACCACATCGTGGATGACGACATCGCCGACGCCCCACCCTGGCCGGAGGCGGCCGCCCACATGCTCGACGCGCCGGGCGAGCGCATCACCGCGCTTGCCGCGCACTCCGCCAAGTTTGAGCGGCAATGGATCACCGACGCGCTCACCGGCGGCCTGCCGTTCATCTGCACCTACAAGTGCGCGCTGCGGCTGTGGCCCGACGCGCCGTCGCACTCCAACCAGGCGCTACGCTATTGGCGCAGGCCCGCCGGCCTCGACCGCAGTATCGCCCACGTCGCCCACCGCGCCGGTCCCGACGCCTACGTCACCGCCTTCCACCTCCGCGACATGCTGGCGCTCGCCTCGCTCGATCAGCTCATCGCCTGGACGGCGGAGCCGGCTTTGCAGGTGCGCTGCCGGTTCGGCAAGCACCGCGGCGTGCCCTGGCGCGAGGTGGACGACGGCTTCCTGCGCTGGGTCGCGGAGCGCGACTTCGATGCCGACGTGCTGTTCACGGTGGAGCACGAGATGCGGCGTCGGCGCGAGGCGATGGGAGGCGACGAGCCGGCACCCGTGCGGCCCGTGGCGGCGGGCGCAGGCGAGCGGGACGCGCTGGAGCTACCCTTCTGACAAGTTCATGCCGACGAAGGCCGACGTCGAGTGTAGGAATATCGGCGAAGAACGATAGCATAGGTCAGCTCTGTATCGGGCGGGACCGCCGCCGCGGGATCCACGTTCACTTCTCGAGTTCGTCGCTTGGAAGGGAAAGCGCGGTTCCGGCCAACTCAGGACGGGAGAAGGCTGGAACGCCTGTTGCGGTGGCCCCGCCCGCGGCTTACACAACAGACTGACACATGACCCGAGCCGAGGCTGCTTCGCACAAGCAATATCAACCACTTAGCAGGTGACTTGGAGGTTCGAGTCCTCTCCTGGGCACCACCGATTTCTTGACGTTTTGTCAAGAAGTTGCTGCGAAACAAAGGGTTGGTCGACGTCCGCATGCACACCGCGGATGCACACTTGGCCCTTCGCATGCCCCGCCCCTTCGAGCACAGCTCCGGCATTTTCTTCCTCAACGCCAAGGTCCCGAAGGACCTCGCCGCCAAGGCGCGTTCTACCCGCGTCACCCTGCCCGTCGGCGACGCGACGACGACGATCGCGGTCACGACGAAGGTGTTCCTGTCTCTCAGGACCAAGGACCCCGCGGTGGCCCGGGTGCGCTTCGCCGACGCGTACGCCGCCCTCGCCCGCCACTGGGAGGCGATGAGGGCCGGCCCGAAGCCTCTCACCCACAAGCAGCTCGTCGCGCTCGCCGGGGACGTCTACCGCGAGCGCGTCGCCCGCTTCGAAGCCGACCCCGCTTGCGACCCTGCCCTCTTCCTGAAGAAGGCTGAGGCCGACCGGGACGCCTTCCTGGACTGGAAGTACGGCGACGATGACGGCCTCGGCGAGATCTCGGATGAGAGCGCCCGCTTCTACGCCGCCATCCAGCGCTCGTCCGGGCCCGAGCGCCTCGCCTACGAGACCCGCGCCGACGTCGACCTCGGCCATTGCACGGTCACCTACGCGGAGGCGCTCGAGCATCTGTTCGGCACCGACGCCGACGCGATCTGCGCGCGGCGCCACGTCGTGGTCGACGCCGCCACGCGTGCAAGGCTGCTCCGCGAGATCGCCGACGTGGTCCGGCTTGCGGGAGACAAGCTCGCTCGCAACATGGCTGGCGACTATGCGGAGGACGAGAACCCCAAGCGCTTCCCTGCCTTCGAGCCTTCCGGACCGCCACAGCCCCCCTCTGCGCAGCCCGCCATCGCGAAGGATCCCAAGACGATGGCCGAGCTGCACGAGGACTGGCGGGCGCACAACGCCGACAAGCGCGCCGCCTCGACGCTGCGCCGCTACGCGCCCTCCCTGCAGAGCCTGATCGCGCACCTCGGCTCCAGAGACGTCCGCCTCGTAACCGAGGACGACATTTGGGCCTGGGCGGAGAAGCGGCGCGACGCGGACGGCATCGCGCCTCGCACCATCAATCGCAACGACCTCGTCGCAGTCGCCTCCGTCCTGCAGTTCGCGACCACGCGCGCCGGCAGTCGCCTTCTCGCCGTCAACCCGGCGCGTGGCGTCAAGCTTGACCTGCCGAGCCGGCCCGAGACCCGCGACAAGACCTTCCTGGCTCAAGAGGTCAGGGCCATCCTGCGCCTCGCCCGGAGCGCCAAGGGCCGGCGTTATCCGAAGGCGGCAGCCTCGCGCCGCTGGGCGCCGTGGATCTGCGCCTACACCGGCGCGCGCATCCAGGAGGTCTGTTGGCTGCGCAAGGAGGACGTCTGGCTGGAGGGTGCGATATGGGTGGTCCGCTTCCCGCGCACCAAGGAAGCCAGGGCGCGCATCGTTCCCGTGCATGACGCGCTGATCGAGGAAGGCTGGATCGAGTTCTGGCGAAGCGCCCCGGACGGGGCCCTGTTCACGGGCGACACGTCGCAGAAGGCGGGCGTGATGCGCACGCCGGCGGAGATGCGTGCCAGCGAGCTCGCCACCTGGATCCAGCAGAACGTGGCGCTGGAGGACGGCGTCAGCCCCAACCATGGTTGGCGGCACACCTTCCTCACCATTGCCGAGGGCGTCGGCATCTCCAAGCGCCACGCCAACGCCATCGCCGGGCACAACCGGAAGAAAGATGCCTCGGACGGTTACGTCGCGTTCCCGATCGACGTGCTCAAGCGGGAGATCGACAAGATCCCGGCCTACGATGTCTGAAAGGGCGGATCGCTCGCGAGCGAGTTGCCCAACACTCGACCGGAGCTGGCCGGAACCGGAATGGCGGGTCCGGGCACGGATGGCTGAGACAGCGGTCGTTCAGCAGCGTTGGCTGCCCCTGTCGGTCATCGGCACTGCGGCGGGAGTCAGCAATTCACCCGTTGGCGCCCCGATGAAGTCGCCGGCCGCGGCGGTGGCGAGGGGGCCGTCGTCGCGTTGGGGGTGACGCGCCCGGTCGACGGAGACGGTCCCGAGCGCCCCGCCCGCCTCGTCCACGACGTTCAGCGGCGCGCCGTCGACCGGCAGGGCACGCAAAAGGTCGGGGTAGCGCACCTCCGCCAAGATGGTGGGCGGTTGGCGCCGCTCCGCCGCGCGCCGCGCGTCGTGGATGCGACACCTTTAGATCGAGCGCGGCTCCAGGGCGCGCGCGACCAGCAGGGCGCCGGCGAGCGGCGCCGCGATCACCGCCGGGCCGGACGGCTTGCATCCGTCGGCCCAGGCGACTAGCCTGACGTAGCCGGCCGACACGACGCTGGCGACAGGGCCGACGGCGAGGGCGAAGGCGACGAGACCCGCCGTGATGGGGATGGCCGGCACGTCGTAGGTCGGCCGGTCCGGCAGCAGCAGCCAAGCGACGGCGGTGGCCAGCCCGCTCGCCAGCAGCGCCGGGGCGACCAGCGGCAGGGCGAGCGAGCCGAGCAGCACCTCCAGCGCGAACAGGCGGTGGCGGCCGGGCGGCAGGCCGGCGCGGCCGGCGAACAGGCTGCCGAAGGCGGCGCCGACCTGCTTGGGCGCCGCCTCACGGCCGAGCGAGGCGCCAAGGCCGACCACCACGATCGACAGCACGCCCTGCGCCACGGTGGCGACGAAGGGCAGCCGCCCGGCGCGGAACCACACCGCGGCGGCGAGACCGCCGGCGTGGCTGCCCTCGCGGCGGATCAGGGCGCGGCCGAGCCCCGCCGCCAGCCCGCCGAGCACCAGCACGCCGACCCTGTGGCCGGGGCTCGCCGCCTCGACGGCACGGAGGAAGCCGCCCGCACCCTCGCCCCAGGCGAGGTGCTGCATGAGGCGCAGAAGTCGCATCAGCAGGCCTGCGGCCAGTCCGGCCGTGACGCCGGTGGCGGGCACGAGGCATCAGAGCCGCCAGCCGAGCGCCTCGGCGTCGGCGGCGTTGGGTAGCGGCGTGCCGACCGCGCTCACTTCTCGGTCATTCGGCCGTCACACGGACCCGGTGCCACGCCGCGCTGAGATAGCCCTTGCAGTTCCAGGTGTCGTCGGGCAGCGCCGGCTGGGTCTGGCCGGCGGCGTCCCAGGCTCGGACGCAGACCTCGTGCTCGCCGGGCGGCAGCTCGAGCGCCCCGTGCCAGAACGACCAGCCCCAGCGATGGGCGCCGTGGTCCTCGATCGTCGCCTGCCGCCAGCTGCGGCCGCCGTCGCCCGACAGGTCGACGCGCACGATCGCGCGGTCGCTCGCCACCGCGTAGCCGCGCACCGCCGCGCGCCCGGCCGGCAAGGTGGCGCCCGGCGCCGGCTCGCTGACGGCGGCGTTGAGCGGCATCGCT
>CAXTMA010000274.1:0-5877 GCA_964245015.1 uncultured Beijerinckiaceae bacterium
CGCGAGGGCCGCGCCCGCGCCGCCTCCGGACGCGGCCGGCGCTGACGCGAACGGCGAGGGCAGCGGGCCTTCGCCGCATCGCCGCAGCCTGTTCCCCTGCGCACGGCACGGGGGAGGAGCGTTCGAAGGCGGTTGAGGGGCTGTCGCCCCGCCTTGCCGGCGAAGGCTCGCTGCCGGTCTCCCGCGCAAGGGTCGGCGCGTCGATGGCCTCCATGCACTTCCCCGCTTCGCGGCGGGAGAATATTTCAGCCACGCACGGTCCGTCCGCGCCGGCGCGCTATCTCATGGCGATGCCCAGCACCGACGCGATCTTCACGCTCCCGCAACCCGCCCTCGCCGTGGACGGCGGCGGCCTTTTCCCCGTGCGGCGCATCTACTGCGTCGGGCGCAACTACGCAGCCCACGCCCGCGAGATGGGCGGCGATCCCGGGCGCGAGCCGCCGTTCTTCTTTTGCAAGCCGGCCGACGCCGTGCAGCCGGTCGCCGCCGTCGCCGAGCATCCCATGCCCCCGCTGACCGCCGACTACCAGCCCGAGGTCGAGCTGGTCGCCTGCCTGGGGAGCGGCGGCCGCGAGATCGCCGCGAGCGACGCGCTCGCATGCGTGTTCGGCTATGCCGTCGGCCTCGACATGACGCGGCGCGACGCGCAGCGGCGGATGAAGGACGCGCGACGCCCCTGGGAAACGGCCAAGAGCTTCGACCGTGCCGCCCCGGTCGGCCCGGTGGTCCCGGTCGCCGGCCGCGGCCATCCCCGCTCGGGTGCGATCACGCTCCACGTCAACGGCGTGCTGCGCCAGAGCGGCGACCTGTCCGAGATGACCTGGAGCGTCGCCGAGCAGATCGCGGAGCTGTCGCGGTGGAGCGAGCTGAAGGCCGGCGACCTCATCATGACCGGCACCCCGGCCGGCGTCGGCGCGGTACGGCCCGGCGACACGCTGCTGGCGGCGGTCGCCGGCCTGCCGGCGCTGCGCCTCGCCATCGTGTGACGCGCGCTCAATAGCGGGCGACGACCGGGGCCGGCGCGCTGAGCGTGCCGAACTTGTAGCTCAGCCCGGCGCGCACCAGGGTGCCGCTGTTGCGCGTGCGCTGGGTGTAGCCGGGATCGAGGCCGTCGTTGTTGGCGAGGGTGTTGGCGGTGGCGCCGAGTTCGTAGTGCAGGAACTCCAGTCTGGCGACGACGTCGCCGTTCAGGCGGCCGTAGGGCACCAGGGTTCCCGGCAGGCCGACCTCGACGCCGCCGCCGACCGCATAGCCGGTGCGGATCGTATCGCTGCTGCCGTGGTAGATCTGCCGGCCGACGCCGTTGAGGAAACTGGTGTTGTCGGCGGTGCCGCCGTAGGCGAAGCCGCCCGTGCCGTAGACCAGGACCCGGCCGGAGGCGTAACCGACGCGCGCGCGCAACGTGCCGAGGAAGTCGGTGCGCGAGGCGAAGGTCGAGGCGCGGTCGCTCGTGGCGGTGACGCTGCCGCTGGTGCCGGTGGCGGCGATGTCGGTCTCGACGCCGACCACGATGCCGGCGTCGCCGAAGCCGAAGGGCGAACGCAACTCGTAGTTGTAGCCGGCCTGGGCGCCGCCGGTGAAGCCGCCGGTGTGGATCTGCTCGCCGCCCGGCCGCAGCCCGTTGCTCGTGTTGCTCTGCAGGATGGCGTCGTTGCCGGTGAGCCCGATCGTGCTGCCGCCGTCGACGTTGACGCCGAGATGCACGCCGACCAGAGCGCCCGTCCAGGTGAAGGCGGCGGGCGGCAGGTCCGGTGCGAAACCGGGGCGCAGCCCGTCCCCGCCGAGATCGGCGCCGCGCGCGGCGCCGGCGAGTGCAAGACACGGCAGCAGCGCTGCGGCGAGGATCGTTGAAGCAAGCGGGCGCATCGCGGTCCTGCGGGAAAACCTGCCGGAACGGTAAACGAACATGGTTAACGAAAGCTCTTCTTGCCTCGCCGGGCCGCGGGCGAGCCCCGACGCGGTCGTCATCGGCAAGATCTTATGAGCGAAGCGATGCCTTTCGCCCTCGATGCCGCCGGACGGAGCCATGCGGCGCCAGATGGCACCCAGCCCGCCGTTCAGATCTGCCCCAGGGCCGCCTTCACCTTTTCCGGCTTGAACGGGATCGAGCGCAAGCGGACGCCGAGCGCGTCGGCGACGGCGTTGCAGATCGCCGGCGGCACGATGGCGGCGGAAGGTTCGCCGGCACCCCACGGCGGTTCGTGCGGGCGGTCGATCAGGTCGGTCACCACCTCCGGCAGGTCGGGGAAGGTGAGGATGGGATAGCTCGCCCAGTCGAGGCTGGTAACGTTGGCCCGGTCGAACGTGACTTCCTCCAGCAGGGTGCGGCTCACCGTCTGGATCACGTTGCCTTCGAGCTGGTTGCGGATGCCGTCGGGGTTGATGATCTGGCCGCAGTCCTGCACCACGGTGAAGCGGGTGCAGCGGATCGCGCCCGTGTGGCGGTCGACGGCCACCTCGGCGATGCCGCCGACGTAGGTGCGGATCAGCTCGTATTTCACGTAGGCCATGCCGCGCCCGGTCAGCACCGCCCCCGAGCGGTCGCGCTTGGGGTCGGGCGTCTGCCACTTCGCCACCTCCCGCAGCCGGTCGAGCAGCTCCAGCCCGCGCTTGTCGGTCAGCAGCTTGCGCCGGTACTCGAAGGGGTCGACGCCGGCGGCGAGCGCCAGCTCGTCGAGGAAGCTTTCGTTGGCATAGGTGTTCTGCATCCGCCCCGGCGTGCGGATCCAGGACGGGCGCAGCGGCGTCGTTTCCAACCGGTGCGCCACCGTGCGGATGTTGGGGATGGCGTATTGGATCGCCGTGTTGCCGGTGATGCCTCCCGGCGACAGAACGGTGGTGTGCGGCAGGGCAGCCAGCGACGCCGGCACCAGCGGCACGAAGCCGGCCGCGCCCTGCGGGATGAAGAACTGCGACGACCACGCGACCACGTCGCCGTGGGCATCGAGCGCCGCCTCCATGTCGACCAGCGTCGGCGGTCCTTTGGGATCCCAGCCGTGCTCGTCGGCCCGGCTCCACTGCACCCGCACCGGCGCGCCGACAGCCCGCGACAGCAGCACGGCGTCGCCGGCCGCGTCCTCGTGGCCGTTGCGGCCGTAGCAGCCCGAACCCTCGGCGTAGATGCAGCGGACCTTGTCGGGCGCGAGGCCGGTCATCAGGGCGAGCTGCTTGGCGAGGTTGTGCGTCGCCTGCGACGCCGTCCAGCAGGTCAAAGCGCCGTCGCGCACGTCGGCGATGGCGCAGGACGGGCCGATCGAGCCGTGGGTGTGGAGGGTGAAGTCGTAGGACGCCTTGAAGCGCCGCGCGCCCTCGGGGAGGTTGCCGGGGGCGAGCGCGTCGGCGCCCGAGGCGAAGATGCCGACGTTGCTGGTGACGTCCTCCTTGGCGACCTTGGTCCCGCGCACGTGGTCCCAAAGCTTGGCCTGATCGGGCAGGCCCTGCCAGTCCGACCAGTCGGCCTTGAGCTGCCGCGCCGCCTTGATCGCCGCCCATTCGCCCTTGCACACCACGCCGAGGAAGTTGCCCAGGCGGACGACCTTCACCAGCCCGGGGATGTCGCCGACCGACGCCTCGTCGACGCCGTTCAGCGTCGCCCCGATGCCGGGCGGGCGCACGACGCGGCCGTGCAGCATGCCGGGCACGCGCACATCCTGCATGTAGGTGAAGCCGCCCACGCATTTGGGCGGGATGTCGAGCCGGGCCACGGGCTTGCCGACGACCGTGAAGCCGTCGGGGTTCTTGGACGGCGCCTTGGGGTCGAGCTTGAGGCTGAAGCGACGCCCGCCGATCAGCTCGCCGTAGCCGATGGTCTTGCCCTCCGTTTCACCGTCCAAGTGGCCGTCCTTGGGCCCGATCACGCCGGCGCGCACGGCGAGGCGATCGACCGGCTGGCCCAGGCGATCCGCCGCCTCGGCGAGCAGCGCGTGGCGCGCCGTGGCGCAGGCCTGGCGGATCTGCAGCCCGCCCTTCTGGATGCTGTTGGACCCGTAGGACGGGTCCTGGTCGGGGGTCAGGAGCGTGTCGCCCTGGATCACCGCCACATCCGCCATCGGCACGTCGAGTTCCTCGGCGACCATCTGCGTCAGCGCCGTTTCCACGCCGGTGCCGAGATCCACCTTGCCGGAAAACAGCGTCACCTTGCCCTGCGCGTCGATGGCGAGATAGGCGTCGACCTCGGTCGACGCGACCGATTTGCCGGCGTAGACCTTGTTGACCTCCAGCGTGGCGAGGTCCTGCGCCGGGTCGGCCAGCGCCGGACGCAGGCTGAAGGCCACGGTGAGCGAGCCGAGGCCGGCGAGCAGGGCGCGGCGGTCGAGGTGGACGTTCATTCGAGCTTTCATGGCGGCGGCTCCTCAAGAGCATCGGACCGAAACGGGCGCGGCGGTTTTCGGCAGGTTTCGATGCGGCACGACAAGCGAGACTATCGGACCGGGTCCGATCGACTGTCCGTTGTTCTGAGCAGGTTCGCGTTGGCCGGCCAAAGCTTCACCCGCTGAGGTTTCGGACAAGCCGCAGGTTTCGATCGCGAAACCGCGGGGCACTTTTGCGAAACCTGCTTAGATCGCCTGGGCGGCGCGCTGCACCGCGCGCACGATGCGCAGGTGGGTGCCGCAGCGGCACAGGTTGTTGGCCAGCGCCGCCTTGACCTCGTCGGCGCTGGGCTTGGGGTTGTCCTTGAGAAAGGCGGCGCTCTGCATGATCATGCCGTTGATGCAGTATCCGCACTGCACGGCCTGCTCGGCGATGAAGGCGGCCTGCACGGGATGCGGCTTGTCGAGCGTGCCCAGCCCTTCCAGCGTCACGATCCTGCCCTCGCCGACGCTCGACACCGGCGTGATGCAGGAGCGGATCGCCTGACCGTCGAGGTGCACCGTGCAGGCGCCGCACTGGCCGAGGCCGCAGCCGAACCGGGGTCCGTGCAGCCCGAGCTGGTCGCGCAGGACGTAAAGGAGGGGCGTATCGGGATCATCGACCACGACGGCGCGCGTCGCGCCATTGAGGTGCAGCGTCTGGTTCATCGGCTTCATCCGGGAAAGCACATCCTTCCGAGCGAGGCCGGGCATAGCACGCCCCGAGCATGGATGCAGCGGGGCCAGTCGGCGCAGCCCGTCGCGAACGGCCCCCCCGGGCGACGTTCCGGGCGCGGGCGCGGTGACATCGGTTGGGGACCGGGGCGGGCGGTTGGCCCGCCGCCAAGCGGCCGGCTTCGGCGCCGCGACCGGCTGCACGGTCGCCGGCGCCGAACAGGCCGGACCGCAGCCACTTGCTCAGCCCCGGCGCCGTGTCTTCGGCGACCCTGCTGGAGGCGAGGAACAGGTCGGCCATCGGCGAGACGTGCGGGCCCAGGACCACCCAGGCCAGCGTGACGGTGCGGGTGCCGCCGATCAGGCCGGCGGTGAGGGCGGCCGGCTTGCCGTTCACCTCGTCGGAAGCGAGGAGGTTTCGGTCGCGGCGAGCCGTCCGGGTCGGCGTCGGCAGCCTGTCGCGAGGCCATCGACGGGCGCGTGATCGCACCTGCAGAGGATCGGTCGGCTCGCGCCGATCCGCCATGGGTCAAGCCGGACCGGTCGGCCCGCGCGAATGGCTGGCCGATGGCGGAGGTGTCCGTTTCCGCGCAACGGGGGAGGGGGCGATGGCGCGCACGGAGGCGGACACGCAGCCGGCATCAGGCGCACGCATGTCGTCGATCATCGGCGGGTCCGCTGCTTCAGGCGCGAACCCTCGATGCCGCCCCTTACGCCCTGAGGCTGCGCGGCCCGCGGATCGTGTCCGCCTGGCCCAGCGTGTCCAGCACCTTGGCCACGATGCCCTTGGCGTCGAGGCCGGCGGCGGCGTAGAGCTTTTCCGGCTTGTCGTGCTCGATGAAGTGGTCGGGCA
>CAXTMA010000275.1:0-5867 GCA_964245015.1 uncultured Beijerinckiaceae bacterium
CGGGGGCCGTGATGTCGGCCGCTTCGGCGATCGCGGTCCGCGCTTCGGGTTCCGCAATCCGTTCTTCCGCCCGCCCTGCACCAGGGCGCGCTTCCGCGCCGGCCTCTGCCGACGCCTTTTCCGCTGAGCGAAGCGGCTGCAGGCGCCGGAGCACCATGGTGCCCGCGACCGTGCGCGAGATATCGGGATGCGGACCGAGCCAATGGCTCGGTCTGATCTCGTGAATCCTGGAGCGTCGCCGCTTGCCCCCGCGAGCGCTACTCCGCCGCCGTCTCGACGTAGAGCTTGCCGCCCTTCTCCAGGAACTCCGCGCTCTTGTGCGCCATGCCCTCGGCGGCAGCGGTCTTGGCGGCTTCCAGGCTCAGAACCTCGGCGCGGATGTCTTGCGTGATCTTCATTGAGCAGAACTGCGGTCCGCACATCGAGCAGAAATGCGCCACCTTGTGCGCGTCCTTGGGCAGGGTTTCGTCGTGGTATCGACGCGCCGTGTCGGGATCGAGCCCGAGGTTGAACTGGTCTTCCCAGCGGAACTCGAAGCGGGCGCGGCTGAGCGCGTCGTCGCGCAGTTGCGCGGCGGGATGACCCTTGGCGAGGTCGCCGGCGTGGGCGGCGATGCGATAGGTGATCACGCCGGTCTTGACGTCGTCGCGATCGGGGAGCCCGAGGTGCTCCTTGGGGGTCACGTAGCACAGCATCGCGCAGCCGAACCAGCCGATCATCGCCGCGCCGATGCCGCTCGTGATGTGATCGTAGCCCGGCGCGATGTCGGTGGTCAGCGGCCCCAGCGTGTAGAAGGGCGCCTCATGGCACTCCTTGAGCTGCTTTTCCATGTTGATCTTGATCTTGTGCAGCGGCACGTGGCCGGGGCCCTCGATCATCACCTGGCAGCCCTTGTCCCAGGCGATCTTCGTCAGCTCGCCCAGCGTTTCCAGTTCGGCGAACTGGGCGCGGTCGTTGGCGTCGGCGATCGAGCCCGGGCGCAGCCCGTCGCCCAGCGAAAACGACACGTCGTAGGCCCGCATGATGTCGCAGATCTCGTCGAAACGCTCGTACAGGAAGCTCTCCTTATGGTGGGCGAGGCACCAGCGCGCCATGATCGAGCCGCCGCGCGACACGATGCCGGTGGTGCGCCGCGCCGTGAGCGGCACGTAGGGCAGGCGCACGCCGGCGTGGATGGTGAAGTAGTCCACTCCCTGCTCGGCCTGCTCGATCAGCGTGTCGCGGAACACCTCCCAGGTCAGCTTGACCGGGTCGCCGTCGACCTTCTCCAGCGCCTGATAGATCGGCACGGTGCCGATCGGCACCGGCGAGTTGCGCATGATCCAGTCGCGGATGTTGTGGATGTTGCGGCCGGTGGACAGGTCCATCACCGTGTCGGCGCCCCAGCGGATCGACCACACCAGCTTCTCCACCTCCTCGGCGACCGAGGAGGTGACGGCGGAGTTGCCGATGTTGGCGTTGACCTTCACCAGGAAGTTGCGGCCGATGATCATCGGCTCCAGTTCGGGATGGTTGATGTTGGCCGGGATGATCGCGCGGCCGCGGGCGATCTCGTCGCGCACGAACTCCGGCGTGACGAAGGCGGGAATGTCGGCGCCGAACGATTCGCCGTCGGCGAGCGCCGCCTGCGCACCCACCAGCGCCTGTTCGCGGCCGAGGTTCTCGCGGGCGGCGACGTAGCGCATCTCCTCGCTGATGAGGCCGGCGCGGGCATATTCGTACTGCGTCACCAGCTGGCCGGGCGCGGCGCGGCGCGGCGCCGTCACCGCCGGGCACGGCGGCACCAGCCTGTCGGCGCCGACGTTGCCGTTGTCCTCGGGCTTCACGGCGCGGCCGTCGTAGGTCGCGTAGCCGCGCCCCGACAGCCAGGGCCGCCCGTGACTGAGGCCGGCGCTGAGATCGACGCGGAGGCCCTCTTCCGTGTAGGGACCGGACGCGTCGTAGACCCGCACCGGCGGCTCCTTGGCGGACGGGTGCAGCGCGATCTCGCGGAAAGGCACGCGTAGCCCCTCGCCGGCCGGATGGTACACCTTGCGCGAGCCCGGCAGCGGGCCGGTGGTGACGGTTTCGGGGATAAGGGTGCTGGCTTTTGGCTGGTAGTTCATCGCGAAGCTCCGTTGGCTGAGGCGCGGAGGCGGCGGCGGCAAGCCGGGATCCATCCGCCGGGGAACGGTTCACGGGTGGTCGCGAAGGCCGATCCCTGCGCTGGCATTATCCAGGCTCAGGTTCGAAGGGTGTGATCTCAGCCGCCGTTCCGTGGTCCACGGAAGACAGCACCCCTGGCGACACCGACGCTAGCGCGGACGGCGAGACCCCGCAAGCTTGACCGATCCCTTTGCCTGAGGGAACGACGGCGCAGCTTTCGCGAAGATTTCATCGGGGTACGATCCGTCGCCCCCGAACTTCCCTGCGGCATTCTGGTTGACTGCGAGCCGGTGCATGCCCCGGGACACCCGTCGAGAGAGTTGGAGCCGCCGATGGACATGCTGCCCGAAGACATGCGCCGCTGCATCGAAAACTGCCTGTCGTGCTACTGCACATGTCTCGCCGCGGCGACGCATCACTGCCTGCCGGCCGGCGGCGAACACGTCGACCCCGCCCATTTCCGGCTCATGCTGGCCTGCGCGGAGACGTGCCGCACCGGGGCTCACATGATGCTGCTCGGCACCGCCGACCACAAGCTGACCTGCCGCGCCTGCGCCAAAGTTTGCGCCGACTGCGCCCTGAGCTGCGAAGTCGTCGGCGCCATGGAGAATTGCGTACGGGCGTGTCGCGAATGCGCCGAGAGCTGCATCCGCCTCGCCGCCTGAAGCTCGGTCCACCTCTCGTTGATGCGATGCCGCAGGCACGAAGGCGTCGCTCCGGCATTCGATCCGGGATGACGCTAACAGCGGCCTGGGCACGATGGCCGCGGCAGGAGACTCCCATGGGATTGCTGTCCGGCAGCAACGATCAGCTTTCGCAAACCCGCAGCGCCAGCGCCTTCTACGCGTCGCGGCCGGCGGCCGAGCAGGCCAAGGCCGCCGTGGTCGAGACAGGCGTCTCGATCGAGGCGGTCAAGATCACCGATGGGCGCGGCACGATCACCGGCCGTTCGGCGGCGGCGCAGCCTTCGGCCGGCGGACTGCCCGATACGCTGAAGAACGCCTTCGCGCAGGACGCGCCCAGCACCCAGGCCGAAGAAAGCCGGCACGGCGTCGTGCTGACCGCGCATGTGCCGGCCACCCACTTCGACCGGGTTCTCGAAATCCTGGGTCGGGAAGGGGAGATCAGCGAGACGCAGGGCTGAAAACCGCCTCACGGCTGCGGCCGGAGCCGATCCGATGCGCGGCCCGATTGATCCAGGGTTGCAGGGGCGCCGCCATCGGCCTTGCTCGGCTGCTCCTGGTCCGCCGGCGCGTCTCCGTCCTTTCCGGCCGCTGCCCTGAAGCGAACCATCGCGGATCATAAGGATTGCCGGCAAGATGATCGCAGGCCGGTCTCGCGGCGGGCGCGTGGGAGTTTGGGTTTGTCTGACATCCACGATTGGCATGAAACAGATCGACTCCATGCCGAACAGGGCCAGGGCGATCCCTTCGCCGCCGCCGTCCGCGCGACCCGGATGGCGATGATCATCACCGATCCGCGCAAGCCCGACAATCCGATCGTCTTCGCCAACTCCGCCTTTCTCGCGCTGTCCGGCTACACCCGCGACGAGGTGCTCGGCACCAACTGCCGCTTCCTGCAGGGACCCGACACAGATCCCGGGTCCGTTCAGGCGATCCACGACGCGATCATCGCGCGGCGCGAGATCAACATCGACCTGCTGAACTACACCAAGGACGGCCGACCCTTCTGGAACGGTCTCTACATCAGCCCGGTGACGAACAGCTCGGGCGAGTTGCAGTTCTTTTTCGCCTCGCAACTCGACGTGACCGACCGCGTCGAGGCGCAGCGCTTCCTCGCCAGTCAGCAGGAATGGCTGGAACGCGAGGTGGCCCGGCGCACCGATGAGTTGCGGGAGGCCCTGGCCGTGCAAACCATGCTCGTGCACGAGGTCGACCACCGCGTGAAGAACAACATCCAGATGATTTCCGCCCTGCTGGCGATGCAGGCGAGCGCGATCATGGATCCGCAGGCAAGGGCGTCGATCTCCTCCATGCTGCAGCGGGTGGAGGCGATCGGCACGGTCCACCGGCGGCTGTACCAGTCCAAGGACGTCCGGCAGTTCGACCTCGCCGACTTCATCCGCGACATCGCCCACGATCTCCTGAAGTCGTCGGGGCGCGAGGACATCGGGCTGGACCTCGACCTCGAATCCGTTCACGTGCCCTCGCAACAGGCCTCGCCGAACGCGTTGATGCTGAACGAGTTGATGATGAACGCGCTGAAGCACGCCTTTCCCGATGGACGGCCGGGACGGCTCGCCATCGCCATCGCCTGCACGCAGGACGACTCCGGCGACCGTCTCAGCGTCACCGTCGCCGACGATGGCGTGGGCCTGCCGGACGCGAAGCTGCGGAACGGCTTCGGAAGCAAACTCATCCGAACGTTGGCGCGACAGCTCCAGGCTGAGGTCCTATGGAAGGACGGAAGTCCCGGAACGGTGGTGGAGGTACGCTCTCCGATCCGGCGCGCGGACGAGGGGAGCCTCGATGTTTGAACCTCTGCGCGTCCTCATCGTCGAGGACGAGGCGTTGCTGCTGATGCAGCTTGAAGCCACCGTCGAGGCGGAGGGCCACGACGTGGTGGGCACGGCGATGACGTCGGGCGAGGCGATCACCTTGGCGCGCATGGTGGCGCCGGACGTCGCCTTCGTCGACCTGCAGCTCCTCGACGGGCCGACCGGACTCGACGTCGCCCGCTTCCTGCGTGGATCGGACAAGACGCTGGTGGTGTTCATCACCGCCAATGCCACCCGCCTGCCGCAGGACTACGAGGGCGCGGCCGGGATCGTGTCGAAGCCGTTCTCGCAGTCGGGGATCACGGCGACGCTGCGCTATCTCAGCGAATGCGTGCGACGTCCGCCGCCCCGTTTGCCGACTCCGGCCGAGCTGAAGATCGCGCCGGCCTACCAGCAACGGCTGTTCGGTTGAGGTTGTTGATGTCGGATCGGCCCGGCTGGCGAAGCGGCAGCGTCGCGGACCTTTCCAGCCGGCATGGGACCACGTGTCATCCCGTGACGCTGCGGGAACGCACTTTCCGTACGCTTGCAGCGCCGACACCTCGCCGTTAATCAAATTGGACCGTGGCTGTCGCTCCTGCAGTCTCGCTACAGGGTCCAGCGGAGCGTTCTGAAGTTTTGTTCTCCCGGATCAAGCACGTCTTCAGGCAGATTAAGGACGACGGTGCTTTCTTCAGCTTAACCTTGCGCAGAATAGATCGCTCCGCTAACCCGAAGTCAACTCCGGGACTCGTATCACAGGCGTTCAGGTCTGATTATGCGATATGTTTCTGACAAACTTCATGTTGAGAGTCATCTAGCGAGCGGATTGCACGAGCTTGTGCTGATGCAGCCGTCCCGCGAGGATGTCATCAGATGCTATCGCATGTTCCTTCGCCGGGAGCCGGAGGACGAGGACGTCATTGCGCATCATCTCAAGATGTCACCAGTCCTCTGGGACCTGATCACGACCTTCTACTGGTCGCCAGAACACTTCAACATCAACAGGATCGCGCATAGCCTTTCCATCGCGAAGTGCTTCGGCGACAAGTACCTGACGACCCGGCTGCATCCAAGACACCGTCTGACCTGTTTCCTCCACAACTATGCGTTTCTGTCCCGGATCCTCACGCATGTCGGCTTGATCGGCCTTTTCCTGAAAAGCACGAAAGTAATTACCCACGCCCTTGCGGTGCACCCGGATCGCTGATTCGATGAGCCATGG
>CAXTMA010000276.1:0-5821 GCA_964245015.1 uncultured Beijerinckiaceae bacterium
TGGTGCGGCCAAGAGGACTCGAACCTCCACCGGTCTCCCGACTAGCACCTCAAGCTAGCGCGTCTACCAATTCCGCCATGGCCGCATCCGGCGACCACGGGAACCCGTGCCGCAGGCGCCGGCCCGTCTAACAAATCGCCCCCGGCCTGACAAGCGTCGGCGACCGCGTCCAAGGCCAGGAGGAGGTCTGCCAAGGGCGCACGAACCTCATCCGACGAGATCGGCGACCTTCGCCCAAGCCCCCGCGTGGCGAACTCTCCGGCTCCGGGCGCGATCAGCTGCCGAGTTGTTCGGCAAGGTCGATGAGATCGCGGGCGCAAATGTCGAAGGCCTCATCTTTCACGGGTTCCGGCGCACGGCCCCGCGGCGGCGGGCCGAACTCCAGCGGCCGGGCGACGAAGGCCGTTCGCATGCCGAACGCCTTGGCGGCGCGCAGGTCGTAGGGGTGGCAGGCGACCATCATGACGGCCTCGGGCGCCAGGTCGAGACAGTCGATGGCGAGCTGGTAAGCGGCCGGCGCCGGCTTGTAGGCGCGCACGAGTTCGCCGGTCAGCACGGCGTCGACTGGCAGGGCGGCGTGCTTGACCACGGCGATCGCCGCCGCCATGCCGGCGTTCGACAGGGTCGCCAGCGTGTATCGCCGCCGCAGCCTGAGCAGGCCGGCGACGCTGTCGGGCCAGGGATCGAGCCGGCTCCAGACCGCGTTCATCGCGTCGCGCTCGGTCGGGGCGTAGGCATCGGCGCAGCCGGCTTCGAAGAGCAGCACGTCGAGCGCCTCGCGGGTGATCTTGTCGACGCGCCGCCACGGCGCCTGCCCGGCGATGATGGCATCCATCCCCTGCCGGTAAAGCTCGCGCCAGCGCACCGAAAGGGCCGGCCAGTCGAGGCTGAGCCCCTTGGCTTGGTTCGCGGCCGCGCCCATCCGCCTCACCGGCTCGAAGAAGTCGACCAGGGTTCCCTGGACGTCGAAGACGAGAGCGCGGGGTTCGGTCATGTCGCGTCCGCAGGTCTGGTCGGGTTCCGGTGGACAGGATGAACCCGCGGTGAACAAGTCGCGGCGCCACCCGTTACGCTCGGCAGGGCGCCGGATGCGGCATCGCCAAGGGGATCAATCGTGACGCACATGGGACCGCAGGTTCGAGAAGGTCTTCCCTATCCCCGCGGCGCGCATTGGGATGGCAAAGGGACCAACTTCGCCCTCTTCTCGGCCAACGCCACCAAGGTCGAAGTCTGTCTCTTCGACGCCGCCGGCGCGAAGGAAACGGCGCGCATCGAGCTGCCGGAGTACACCAACCAGATCTTCCACGGCTACATTCCCGACGTTCATCCCGGCACCTTCTACGGCTATCGCGTCCACGGGCCCTACGAGCCCGACGTCGGTCATCGCTTCAATCCCAACAAGCTGCTGCTCGATCCCTATGCCCGCGCCCATGCCTGCGAACTGACGTGGAACCCGGCCGTCTTCGGCTACAAGATGGAGACCGGGGACGACCTCACTTTCGATGATCGCGACTCCGCGCCGTTCATGCCCAAATGCGTGGTCGTCGATCAGAACTTCGACTGGCACGGCGCGCCGGCCGGCAAGCAGCTGCCGTGGGACGGCACGGTCGTCTACGAAACCCACGTCAAGGGCTTCACCAAGCTCAACCCGGCCGTGCCGGAAGCGTTGCGCGGCACCTATGCCGGGCTCGGCTGCAAGCCGGTCGTGGACTACATCAAGAAGCTGGGCGTCACGTCCGTCGAGCTGCTGCCGATCCATACCTTCGTCCAGGACGACAACCTCGTCGACAAGGGCCTTGCCAACTATTGGGGGTACAACACCATCGGCTTCTTCGCGCCAACCCCGCGCTACGCCGCCGACGTGCCGAACTCCCTGCGAGAGTTCAAGGAGATGGTGTCGCGCTTCCACGAGGTCGGGTTGGAGATCATCCTCGACGTCGTCTACAACCACACCGCCGAAGGCAACGAGAAGGGCCCGACGCTGTCCTTCAAGGGAATCGACAACACCAGCTACTACCGGCTTCTGCCGGACCGGCCGCGGTACTACATCAACGACACCGGGACGGGCAACACGCTCAACCTCAGCCATGGCCGCGTCATCCAGATGGTGACCGACAGCCTGCGATACTGGGTCGAGGAAATGCACGTCGACGGCTTTCGCTTCGATCTCGGCACCATTCTCGCCCGCGAACCTAACGGCTTCGACAACCAGTCCGGCTTCCTCAAGGCGGTCGGCCAGGATCCGGTGTTGGGAGCCGTCAAGCTGATCGCCGAGCCCTGGGACATCGGGCCCGGAGGCTACCAGGTCGGCTCCTTCCCGCCGGGCTGGGCGGAATGGACCGACAAGTTCCGCGACGACGTGCGCGACTTCTGGCGGGGGCGGGCCGGCGTCGGTCCCTTGGCGGCGCGTTTGTGCGCTTCGGCGGAGTCTTTCGACCACGGCGGACGCCGGGCCTGGGCCTGCGTCAACTTCGTCACCGCCCACGACGGCTTCACTCTCAACGACGTCGTCACCTACGACGAGAAGCACAACGAGGCCAACGGCGAGAACAACCGCGACGGCAATTCCGACAACCGCTCGTGGAACTGCGGGATCGAGGGGCCGACGGACGACGAGGGAGTCAACGAGCTGCGCGCGCGCCAGATCCGCAACATGCTGGCGACGCTTCTGCTCTCGCAGGGGACGCCGATGCTGCTCGCCGGCGACGAGTTCGGGCGCACGCAGGGCGGCAACAACAACGCCTACTGCCAGGACTCGGATATCTCATGGCTGAACTGGACGGTCGAGGCGAAGGGGCAGTCCCTGATCGACTTCACACGGAAGCTGATCTCGCTGCGCCGACGCTACACCATCCTGCGCCACAGCCGCTTCCTGTCGGGCGATCTCAACGTCGATACGGGAACCAAAGACCTGACGTGGATCGCCACCAACGGCTCCGAAATGGGGCCGGGCGAGTGGGACGACCCCAACACGCGCTGCATCGGCATGCTGTTGGACGGACGCGCGCCTGAAACGGGCCTGAAGAAACGCGGCTCCGATGCCACCGTTCTGATCGTGTTCAACGGGTGGCAGGATCTGGTCGGCTTCACCTTGCCGGAGCCACCGGATGGCGAGGGCTGGACGCTTCTTGTCGATACCAACCAGCCGGCATTGTCGACCGAACCGAACTTCCATCCCGGCGACCGCTATGACGTCACCGGACGCTCCGTCCTCCTCTTCCTGATGCGAAAAGCGTAACGTTCGACTTAACGCCACGTCCCGATGCGCGCCCGCTCACAACATCGGACCCGAGAGGGTCCGGTCCGATGCCCTAATCTGTTGTGTCGCTTTTGTCCGAAGCCGCCGCGCAGGTTCCGGTCCGATGCCCAAGCGCGGGATCGGTGGAGCGACTGCTTCGTTGGCTGGAGCGACAGCGTGACCGGGGGACCGATACAGGGTGAAGCGTTGGAAGGCAGCAGGAAGACAAATGCTGACCATGCGATGCACCGTCGGCCTGATCGCCCGAAAGGCCCTGTCCGGCCCGGCCGTGCCTGCCGGACCCTGCGGCGACAAGCAGTCCAGCGGATCGCCAACATCCGAGGTCGGTCCCGCATCGACGCAGAAGGTCACGCCCGGCGCGAGGGCCGGGTCTGCGGGGCGCTCGGAGCCTTGAGCAAAGCCGACAGCGGAATTTTTACGTTGCATGGCAAACCGCAGACGCCGGGCGGCAGCATGGAACAAAGAGGCCCGGCGAAAGACGGTCGCGCCTCCAAGTCAGGCGCGAGCCTGACGACCTGGACCGACGACAAACGTCATCCTGCCCCTCGCTCTCGCAACGGGGAGAGACGGTAATGACCTCGACAGTCTTTTTGGATCTCAGCGAGGTCGCAGTTGAAGGACTGAAAGTGAGGCGAGTAACTGACCACTCATCCTACAGGGAGGAATGAGGCTGCGGCGTCTTAGACTGACTACTTCGAAGTGTCATCGCAAGGGGAAGATCGTCGAACGACAACAATCAAACCAGAAATCTCGTTGGTCATACTGAAAACCGTTTCGCTGCCCGGAACCGACTGACTTCGAGTCAGCATCCGCCGAGCGGTCGGGCTCGAAGCTCAGCTTCAGTGAAGCTTGATTGAGCGGAATTTTCCATACATCGAATTGAGATCACGCGACAGCCAGTAGTCACGTTGCGGGCCGGTGCTTTGCCAATCGTTCTTCGTAGCAGATCGTATCGCGAGCGAAGCGCCGCCGCGTGCCGTCTGCGCCGCGGCGGAACCGGCCGGGATAATTACCAGGGCGATGAAAAGAAGGTGTCGCACGACATCAAGTCTCTTCGAGGATGCAGCATCTGCAGGCAAAAGATCTGGTTCAGCTAAGTGTCAGCAGAGTGAAGGCCCATTGGACGCTTCCCGACCGCCCGACATGCTCCCTGGGTCACGGCAGAGCTGCTCACGCAGCTCCACAAGGATGGACAAGTTCACCTCGGCAGACGATCGGTTGTCGGGATCGGGAACGCGCGAGATATACTGCTTCTGGTCTTCGATGGCGCGTACGACGCGAGCGAGCTTTTGAGTTTTGTTCACGGCCATGATCCAGGTGCGATAAACGAACGCACGTTCTGCGGCTTCGTTCCAGCACCGTTCGCAGCGCTCCGCCGGCGCTGAGGGCTCGTGCCGTCGCGGATGTCAATCCGGATGACGGGCATGAAGTGGCGGCTGGCTTCGTTGGCCGAGCCAGATCACGTGACGGGCGCCGCGCCGACCGCCGCCGGACCCGTCGCGGAACTCCTGGACGACGAATCCGGCGCGACGCATTGCGGTGACGAAGGCGGCGTCGGGCGCCTCCGACCAGACTGCGAGAACACCTGCGGGGCGCAACGCGCAGGCCGCCGCGGCCAGCCCCGGCGCGCGGTAAAGCGCATCGTTGCCGGCGCGCACTTGACCGGCCGGACCATTGTCGACGTCGAGCAGGATCGCATCGTAATGCGTCGCTCCGGCCCTGATGAGGTCGCCGACGTCGCCTTCGAAGAGATGGACGCGGGGGTCGTCCAGGCAGCCCGCGAAGAAATCGGCGAGGGGGCCGCGCGCCCACGCCACAACGGCCGGAACCAGTTCGGCGACCACGATCTCGCCCTGCGGTCCAAGCGCGTTGAGCGCCGCACGCAGGGTGAAGCCCAAGCCCAGTCCCCCGATCAACAATCTCGGCTGGGCGCGGTCCCGCAGCAGGTGGCAGGCGCGAACGGCGAGGGCGGTCTCGGAACCGCCGCGCCGCGAATTCATCAGTTCGACCGGGCCGAGCCGGATCGAGAACTCTTCGCCGCGCTGCCACAAGCGCAGGACTTCGGCCTTTCCGGGAGCCTCTCCGGGGATCGCCACCGCGGCGAGGCAGATCCAGGGTTTCAAATCGGCTAGCGGCGCCTCAGTAGAAGGAGCCGAACAGCGAGCCGGGGTCTACCCTCGGGGTGCGTTCCTCGGCCGGTATGTAATCGCGCGGCGCACGTCGCGGCTGATAGGCGTCGACGTCGTAGTTCTCGGCGCCGGGATCGCGTGGCGCTTCGGCGGCCGCCTGCTCGTTGCGCCGGTTGACCGACGCCACGGTGGGAGCGACCACGGAGGTATCGCCGGTGATCGAAATCTCGGCGCCCTCGGCCTTGACGAGGTCGAACAGCATCGCGGCCTTCGCGGCCGGCAGGCGGATGCAGCCGTGCGAGGCCTTGTGACCCCACGGCGATTTGCCGAAACCGTGGATGGCGTAGCCCGGCGCGAAGAAGATGGCGTTGGGCATGTAAGCGTTCTCGTAGGTGTCGGAATGGTGCTCCTTGTCCATCCACAGCACCTTGAA
>CAXTMA010000277.1:0-5711 GCA_964245015.1 uncultured Beijerinckiaceae bacterium
GAGGAGCAGGCGGCGGCCGTGGCCGGCTACCAGACGGTGTCCGGCCTCGCCAGCGCCGCCCTGCGGCTGGGCTGCGTCGGTGCGATGGAGGCGCAGGCGGTGGTGCGGGACATGCTTCCGATGATCGCGGCCTGCGCGCCGGTGGACGCCGACGACGACCGCCTGGACTTCTCGAGCTTCGTTCCCCTGGTCGAGATCGCGGCCACGCGCTCCTCCTCCGCCGACCTCCGCCGTTTCGCCAACTAGGGAGACCACGCGTGCTTCTGACGCCGACCGAGATGGAGCGCCTGACCATCTTCACCGCGGCCGAGCTCGCCCGCAGGCGCCGGGCGAAGGGGCTGCGCCTGAACTTCCCCGAGGCGGTGGCGCTCATCACCGACGAGATCCTGGAGGGCGCGCGGGAGGGGCGCGGCGTCGCCGACCTCATCGGCTTCGGCTCGACCATCCTCACCACGGCGGACGTGATGGACGGGGTCGCGGGCATGATGCCGATCCTCCAGGTCGAGGGCGTCTTCCCCGACGGCACCAAGCTCGTCACCGTGCACGAGCCGATCCGCCCGGCGGAGGGGGCTGCGGCCGACACCGTGGAGCCGGGCGCGCTCCTGCCGGCGGAGGGCGAGATCGAGCTGTCGGCGGGCCGCCCGCGCCGCACGCTGGACGTGACCAATACCGGCGACCGGCCGATCCAGGTCGGCTCGCACTACCACTTCTTCGAGGCCAACCGGGCGCTCGACTTCGACCGGGCGGCGGCGACGGGCATGCGGCTCGACATCCCCGCCGGCACGGCCGTGCGCTTCGAGCCGGGCCAGCGCCGCAGCGTCGCGCTGACGACCTTCGGCGGCACGCGGGACCTGTCCGGCCTCAACGACCTCAGCCGCGGCGCCCGCGACCCGGCCGGGTGGGCTGACGCCGTCGATCGCGCCAAGGCCGGCGGCTTCCGCGGCGCGTGAGGGGCCGGCCATGGTGAGCATCACCCGCGCGCACTACGCCTCGCTCTACGGCCCCACCGTCGGCGACGGCGTCCGCCTCGGCGACACCTCCCTCGTCGCCGTGGTGGAGGCCGACCACGCCCACTACGGCGACGAGTGCTTGCACGGCGGCGGCAAGACGCTGCGCGACGGCCTCGGCCTCGCGGCCGGCGTCACCAGCGCGGAGGGCGCGCTCGACTTCCTGCTCTGCAACGCCACGGTGATCGATCCCGTGCTCGGCATCGTCAAGGGCGACCTCGGCATGAAGGACGGCAGGATCGTCGGCCTCGGCAAGGCCGGCAACCCCGCGGTCATGGACGGCGTCGACCCGCGCCTCATCGTCGGCGCGGGCACCACGGTGCGCGACTGCGAGGGCTTCATCGTCACGCCGGGCGGCATCGACGTCCACGTGCACTTCGACTCGGCCGGCCTCGTCGACCACGCGCTGGCCTCCGGCGTCACCACCATGCTCGGCGGCTCGCTCGGGCCGATCACGGTGGGCATCGACTCAGGGGGGCCGTTCAACACCGGCCGGATGCTGCAGGCGGCCGAGCAATGGCCGATGAACTTCGGCTTCCTCGGGCGAGGCAACTCGCACAGGACCGCGCCCATAATCGAGCAGCTGCGTACGGGCTGCCTAGGCATGAAGATCCACGAGGACTGGGGCGCCATGCCCGCGACCATCGACGCCTGCCTGGGTGTCGCCGACGACCACGACTTCCCCGTGCAGCTCCACACCGACACGCTGAACGAGTCGGGTTTCGTGGAGGACACGCTGCGCGCCATCGGCGGCCGCGTCATCCACATGTACCACACGGAGGGCGCCGGCGGCGGCCACGCCCCAGACATCATCCGCGTCGCCGGCGAGCCCTACTGCCTGCCCTCCTCGACCAACCCCACCAACCCCTACACGGTGAACACCTTCGACGAGCACCTCGACATGACCATGGTGTGCCACCACCTCAACCCGGCCATCCCCGAAGATGTCGCCTTCGCCGAGAGCCGCATCCGCGCGCAGACCATCGCCGCCGAGGACGTGCTGCACGACATCGGCGCCATCTCCATGATCGGCTCCGACAGCCAGGGCATGGGGCGCATCCACGAGGTGATCTGCCGGACTTGGCAGCTCGCCTCCAAGATGAAGGACCAGCGCGGCGCCCTGCCCGAGGACAGGCCCGGCTTCGCCGACAACGCGCGCATCAAGCGCTACATCGCCAAGTACACGATCAACGCGGCGCGCACCTTCGGCATCGCCGCGCACGTCGGCTCGCTGGAGGACGGCAAGATGGCCGATGTTGTGGTGTGGCGCCCCGCCTTCTTCGGCATCAAGCCCGAGCTCGTCATCAAGGGCGGGTTCATCGCGTGGGGCGCGATGGGCGACAGCGCCGCCTCGCTGATGACCTGCGAGCCGGTGCGGCTGCGCCCGCAGTGGGGCGCCTGCGGCACGGCCGCCGCGGCGCTCTCCGCCTGCTTCGTCCACCCGCTCGCCATCGCGGCCGACCTCGGCGGGGCGCTCGGGCTGCGCAAGGCGCTGTTGCCGGCGCGCGGCACCCGCAAGCTTACCAAGGCCGACATGCTGTGGAACGATCGCTGCCCCACCATCAGGGTCAACCCGCAGACCTTTGACGTCTTCGTCGACGGTGCGCTCGCCACCTGCGAGCCGGCCAAGGTGCTGCCGCTCGCGCAGCGCTACGTGCTGCGATGACCCCGGTGGAAACGACCAAGCCTGCCATCAAGCCCGCCTCCGCCGCCCGGGTCGGCATCGGCGGCCCGGTCGGCTCGGGCAAGACCGCGCTGATCGAGGCGCTGATCCCGGTGCTCCAGGCGCGCGGCGTGGACCTCGCAGTGGTCACCAACGACCTCGTCACGGCCGAGGACGCCGAACGGTTGCGCCGTTCCGGCCTGATCGACCCGGCGCGGGTGGCGGCGGTGGAGGCCGGCGCCTGCCCGCACACGGTGATCCGCGAGGACCCGACCCTCAACATGGTCGCCGGCGACGAGCTGGAGGCGCGCTTCGCCGGCCTCGACCTTATCATCTTCGAGTCGGGCGGCGACAACCTCGCCTCGACCTTCTCGCTCGACCTCGTCGACTGGTGGATCTTCGTGATCGACGTGGCGGGCGGCGGCGACATCCCGCGCAAGAAGGGGCCGGGGGTGATCCGCTGCGACTGCCTTGTCGTCAACAAGGTCGACCTCGCGCCGCACGTCGGCGTCGACCTCGACGCCATGCTCGCGGAGGCCGCGACGCTGCGCGAGGGCCGTGCCACCATCGCCAGCAACGCCCGCGCCGGTTTGGGCGTCGAGGCGGTCGCCGACGCGATCGGCCGCGCCGTGCTGTTCAGGGCGTAGCGTGTTGGGCCGGGTGTTCCCGCCCGCCTTTCCGGACGGCTCGGCCGGGGATGGCCTGGTGGAGGGGCGCTCGGCCGAGGCAGAGCTGACCTTCGCCGTGGGCGGCGGCCGCACCGTGCTGGCGCGGCAGCGCGTGCCCTACCCCTTTCACGTGACCCGAACCTTCGCGCTCGACCGCGAGGGGCCCGACATCGCCACCCTTTACCTGCAATCGGCCTCGGGCGGGCTCTACCGCGGCGACGACCTCGGCCTCGCCGTCACCGTGCGGCCGGGCGCCCGCGCCCACGTCACCACGCAGTCGGCCACCGTGGTCCACGACACCGGCGGTGCCCCGGCGCGGCAGCGCGCGGCGCTGCGCGCCATGGCGGGCGCCCTGCTCGCCTACGCGCCGGAGCCGCTCATCCTGTTCCCCGGAGCGGCGCTCGCCAGCGCCACCCGCTTGGTGGTCGATCCGTCGGCTCGGGCGATCCTCGTGGACGGCTTCACGTGGCATGACCTTCCGGGGTCGCAGCACGTCTTCGACGTGCTGCGGCAGCGACTTGAGATCGTGGACGCGAGCGGCCGCTGCCTCGTGCGCGAGCACGGGGTGCTGGCCGGGCCGGAGGCGCTGTCGCCCGCCTCGCCGCTCGGCGCCTACCGCGCCTGCGGCTCGATCTACGTCCTCGGCGAGACGGAGGCGCTGCCCCCGGCGGAGCGGCTGCGGGGCGCCTGCGATGCAGCCGGCTGCCTTTCGGCCGCGACCACCCTGCCGAACGGTGCCGGCCGCCTCGTCCGCTGCCTCGCGGCCGACGGGGGCGCGCTGCGCGCCGGCCTGGAGGCGGGTTTCGCCGTCGCCTTCGCCGCGCTGGCCGGATCGGCGCCCGCGGCGCGGCGCAAGTAGGGGACGCTCTCAGGCAGGCGGGGCGCTCGCCGCCACGCCTTTCCTGAACATGAAGACGCAGTCGCCCCCCGCGTCGCCGGCGGCGGTTCGGGCGTTCTGCCGGTCCCGCATCCAGGCGACCACCAGGGCGGCGGCCGCGCCCGTGAGGGCGGGCTTCCACAGCCAGATGTCGCGCTCGGGATCGACCCCGTGCGTCTCGAACAGCGCCTTGCGGGCGTCCCGCGCGGCGCCGACGTGCCACTGGGTGAAGTCGCCGCCGAACTCCTTGACGTAGCTGACGAGCTCGAACTTGATCTGCTGGACGCTGTAGGTCATCCCTCAACAGGCCATGGCTCAGCGCGGCCCCGGGTCGTGGGCGGCCGGCGCCGCCGCGCCGTGGCGCGTGCGCCAGTGCTGGACCATGGCCGCGCCCTTCGCCTTCTCGTCCGCCGACATCTGCTCGATCAGGGCCTCCAGCGCGTTGAGTGCCGTGCCGATGCCGTGCTGCGCGGCCAGCGACAGCCAGGCGAAGGCCGCGACGCGGTCCTTCTCGACGCCCAGGCCGACGGCGTAGATGTGCCCCAGCCGGGCCTGCGAGGGGTAGTGGCCGGTCTCGGCCGCCTGCCGGTACAGCGCGGCGGCGCGGGGGTTGTCCTGGGGGACGCCGTCGCCCTTGGCGAGCAGCGTGGCGACGTTGTAGCAGGCCATGGTGTCGCCGGCGGCGGCCGCCTTCTCCAGCCAGCCGAGGCCGGCCAGGCGGTCGCGCGCGACCCCCTGGCCCATCGCCAGCATGGCGCCGACGTTGGTGGCGGCCTGCACGTGGCCCTGCTCGGCGGCGCGCAGGTACCAGGCGAAGGCGGTCGGCAGCGAGGGCTCGACGCCTGCGCCGTTGGCGTGGAGGGCGCCGAGCCAGGCCTGCGCCTCCGCGTCGCCGGCCTCGGCGCGGTCTTGGAACACCGGGAGGGCGGCGGCGTAGTCGCCGCGCGAGAAGGCCGCCACCGCCCCGGCCATCGCAGTGTCTGGCGCAGAGGCAGGCGCCGGTGTCGAGGCGGCGGCGCCCATCACCACGCTCCCCTATCGGCCGTGCGGTACAGCGGCACCGCCGGGTCCGGCGCGCGCCGCCCGGCGACGGCCCGCGCCACCCTGGCCTCGAACCAGAGACCGAGGGGACCGTCGGGGGTGTCCGCCGGCGCCGGCCCGGACGACGCGGCCTGGCGCGCCTCGGCGCGAGCTTTCGCGCCATCCAGGACGTCGTCCCATCCGGGGCCCGCACCGTAGGCGCGGATGCGGCAGAGGGTGCGGTCCAGCGCCGTCGGCTGGAGAACCACGACGCAGGCCGCGTCCCCCCGGGACAGGACCACGGCGTTGGGAAAGGCAACCGTGACCGTCACGCCGTCGGCGACGGCCGCCGCATGGTCCTCGCCGGCGGCCAGCGCGGGGGCCGGGGCGGCGAAGGCCGGGGCGACGTGCTTCCAGTTGGCGGACCATTCCACCCAGCGGGTCGAGGCGTCGGGTCGGGCCCTGCCGGCCGCGCC
>CAXTMA010000278.1:0-4338 GCA_964245015.1 uncultured Beijerinckiaceae bacterium
GCCGCGAAATCGGTGGTGTAGAAGCGCGGCGACAGGATCGTGTCCTCCTTCGCCGATTCCAGCGAGGATGGATCAAGCGCCGCCAAGCCCCGGTTGCCGCCGCCTTCGATGGGAATCATGGGGCTCTCCCTTCCGAGAAGCTGACTTCGTAGAGTTCGGTCAATTCGAGGTAGCCCTCGACATGCGCCCAGAAGCGCTTGAACGGGCCGGCTCGGCGCACGCTGGCGCGGCGCTCGATCACTCTTCTCTCGCCGAAAGCGATGCCGGCCGGCGCGTCGTGGATCAGCACTTCGTCGCCGGGACCGACATTGAACCCGACGAGGTCCGCGTAGGCGTGCAGGCTGTCTGGCGTTTGTTCGAGATCGAGCGTGCAGGAAACCTCGATCGAGTTACGCGCCGACCAGCCTGCCCTCATCACGGTTCCGTTCCCTTGACGGCCGCCTGCCGGACGGGCGACCGATCCTGCCCGCCGGAAGCTTCCCGCACGTCGTCCAGCAGCCGCGCGAAGACGGCCTCGTTGGTCGGACCGAAGGCTTCGAGCTCGAAGCGCTCCGCCGTCGCCGGATCCTCGATGGACAATCGTCCATCGGCCCAGCGGGTCAAGCGAAATGACGAGCCCGCGGCAAGGTCGTTCAGCCGATGCTCGCGCACGAGTCCGCGCATGATGCCGCGCAGGAAGCCTCCGGTGGTAGGCGCAACGAGGGCGACCCTTCGTCCCGTCACGGCGTCATCGATCAGGATGCCGCCGTCGGGCTGGTCGGTGAAGGTGAGGTCGCGGCTGGCCACCGCTTCCGTCGGTGGCAGGGCGACGTGGTTGTTGCCGGTGATGCGGGCGGCTCCCGCGAGGGCGATGGTGAACAGCAGCAGCGCGCCGGCGGCGGCGATGACGCCCTTGGGAATGATCACCGTCTCCTTGCTCCGCGGGCGCCCGGCCGTCGGCACGTGATCCATGCTCATCCCGTTGTCCTATGGTTGCTCCGGCCTTTGCCGCCGTTCGTGGGAAGGGGAGCGTTCCGTCCCTCCGGCGGTCCGTTGCGCGCCATCAGCGGCCCGAGCGCCAGAAACGTCGCCAGCAGCAGAACGATCTCGCAGCCCCAAACCGCGCCGTAGCCCAGCGACGGCGGCATCGGGGCCGCCCCGAAGGCGCCGCTCGCGGCCAGGGTCGAGACGGCATCGCGTACCAAGCCGCCGGCCGCCACCGCCGTGCCCGCGGCCGAAGCCTGGACGGCGCCCCAGATCCCGAGAACGAAGCCTGTCTGGCCGGCCTGGGCAAGACCCATCGCCGCCGTCAGCGTGGAATGGGCGAAGATGCCGCTGCCAAGGCCGATCAGGCCGACGCCGGCGACGAAAGGCACGGTGGTGCCGAGCGGCCCGGCGGCGAGAACCAGGGTGAAGGCCAGCAACCCGATCGCCACGCCGACGCCGGCGAAGCGGTAGGGATCGGCGCCGGCCCCCAGGTGCCGGGCGGCGGCGATGAAGCCGACCATGCCGCCGGAGGCCAGTATCGCCGTCAGCGTGGTGGTCGCGCCGACCGACAGGTGAAGGACCTGCCCGCCGAAGGGTTCGAGCAGCACGTCCTGCATGGAGAAGGCCATCGTTCCCAGCGCCACCGCGATCAGCCGGCGAGCCGGCCGCCCGTGCGCGGCGAACAGCTTGAAGGCTTGGGCGAAGCCGGGGTCCGGCGCTTCGCGACGCGGCCGGCGCGGCTCCTGCTTCCAAAGGGCGACGAGGTTGAGTGCCATCGTGGCGAAGGCGGCGCCCTGGACCACCTGGATCAGCCGCACTTCCGAGAACGGGGCGAGCAAGGCGCCGAAGATGAGGGCGGACACGACCATGCCGCCCATCATGGCCACGCACAGCAGGGCCACGATGCGGGGGTGGGCGCGCGGCGGCGCCAGATCGGTGGCGAGCGCCAGGCCGGCGGTCTGCACCGTGTGCATGCCGGCTCCCATCAGCAGAAAGGCCAGCGCCGCCGCCCCCTGTCCGACGACCGGCGGCGCGCTCGTGTCGCCGCCGAGCAGGATCAGGGCGAAGGGCATGATCGACAGGCCGCCGAACTGCAGCAGCGTGCCGAACCAAAGGTAGGGCACGCGGCGCCACCCCAGCGCCGAGCGGTGCGCGTCGGACTTCAGCCCGATCAGGGCGCGCAGCGGGGCGAACACCAGCGGCAGCGACACCATCGTCGCCACCAGCCACACCGGCACGCCGAGTTCAACGATCATCACCCGGTTGAGGGTGCCGATCAGCAGCACCACCGCCATGCCGACCGTGACCTGGAACAGCGACAAGCGCAGCAGCTTGGCGAGCGGCAGGCCGGTGGTGGCGGCATCGGCGAAGGGCAGCAGGCGCGACCCCAGCCGCATCCAGCCCTGGACGAGGCCGGCCTGCAGCATGTCGGCCTGCGTGGAGCCGTCATGCGCGGCGGGCGCGTCGGGGCGAACGGTCATCCGACCAGGATCTCCTGCGCCTGGGAGATGTAGAAGCCGGAGGCGACGCGCGCGCCGAAGCCCAGGCGCAAAGTGCGGTCGAGAGCTGTCAGGCGGCGCTGGATCGCAACCGGCGAGACCGGCTCGATGGCCGGCGACCTGTCGCCGCGCGGGAACAGCTTGCCGAGCGCGTGCATGGCGCTGAGGGCCGGCGTGCGCGGGGCGAAGGTGAAGACGAGCGATCGTCGCGTGCGCGCGGCGAGGCCGACCACGGCGGCGGCCATGTCGCCGGCGCGATAATGGATCAGCGAGTCCATCGCCACGACATGGTCGAAGCGGCCGAGGGCGGGATCGAGCATGTCGCCCGACAGAAAGGTGATGCGGCCGTGGCCGAGCGTGCTCGGCAGCCGCTCGCGGGCCAGTTCGACCAGCCTGGGCGACAGGTCGACCGCCACCACGTCGGCGCCGCGCCACGCCGCCTCGACGGCGAGCGCGCCGGTGCCGCAACCGGCATCGAGCAGGCGGGCGCCGCGTAGGTCGCAGGGCAGGGTGTCGAGGAGGGTGCGGCGCATCGCGTCGCGACCGGCGCGCACCGTCGCCCGGATCCTGCTGACCGGCGCGTCGGAGGTGAGGCGCGACCAGGCATCGAGCGCGGTGCGGTCGAAATAGGTTTCAAGCTGGCCGCGTCGGGCGAGGTAGGAGCCGGCGAGGGTGGAATGCGTGCCCATCAGTCGAACCCCAGCAGGTCGAAGATGTCGCGATCCTTCATCGGCTTGGGCGTCAGCGGCTCGGTGCCGGCATAAAGCCGGGCGGCAAGCTGCAGGTATTCGTTCTGCACGGCGACGATCTCGGGCGTCGGCTCCATCTCGAAAAGCGTGGCCTTCTTCAGCCGCGACTTGCGGATGGCGTCGAGGATGGGGAAATGCGCGACGGTGTTGAGGCCGACCACGCCGTTGAACTTGTCGACCTGATCGGTACCCTCGGAGCGGTTGATGATGACGCCGCCGAAACGCACCTTGTAGTTCTTCGCCTTGGCCTCGATGGCGGCGACGATGCGGTTCATCGCGAAGATCGAGTCGAAGTCGTTGGCGGTGACAACCAGCGCGCGGTCGGCATGCTGCAGCGGCGCGGCGAAACCGCCGCAAACGACGTCGCCGAGCACGTCGAAGATCACCACGTCGGTGTCGTCGAGCAGGTGGTGTTCCTTGAGCAGCTTCACCGTCTGCCCGACGACGTAGCCGCCGCAGCCGGTGCCGGCCGGCGGCCCGCCGGCTTCCACGCACATCACGCCCTCGTATCCCGTGAAGACGAAGTCCTCGGTGCGCAGCTCCTCGGTGTGGAAGTCCACCGTTTCCAGCACGTCGATGACGGTGGGCATCAGCGTCTTGGTCAGGGTGAAGGTGGAATCGTGCTTGGGGTCGCAGCCGATCTGCAGCACCCGCTTGCCGAGCTTGGCGAAGGCCACCGACAGGTTGGAGGAGGTCGTCGACTTGCCGATGCCGCCCTTGCCATAGATGGCGAAGACCTTGGCGGTGCCGATCTTGAGGTTGGGATCGAGGTGGACCTGCACCGAGCCGTCGCCGTCGAGGAAGCCGGCGGCGCGGCAGGTTTGGGCGAAGGGCGGCTTGACGGGAGCGTTCACGCGGGACCTCTCGACGATGTCGGATGGGATGAAGCGCCCTGCGGCGCGGCGGCGTCCGGCACCAGGGCCGGCGGGAAAACCATCGCCCGGCGGGCGATCTTGCGCCCGATCCAGCGCGCCGGAGCGGTTTCAGCGGGCGAAGTGGGCTTTGGCATCGTAAAGCGTCTCGATCGAGATGGTTGACAGGCCGCGCTCGCGCGCGAAGGCCTCGGTGTTGCGGCGCGCCTTGCCGCGGACGAAGAAGGGGATCTTGCCGAGTTCCTTCTCGGC
>CAXTMA010000278.1:4438-5703 GCA_964245015.1 uncultured Beijerinckiaceae bacterium
GCCGACACCACCGCGCAGGGAATGCCGAGCCGCTTGGCGATGTGGCGCTCCATCTGCGTGCCCAGGACCAGCTCCGGCCGCAGCCGGGCGATCGCCTCCTCCACCGCGAGGAAATCGTCGGACACGATCGCTTCCGCCCCGTAGGTGGCGGCACGCTCGCGAACGTCCCTGGCGAATTCGCGGGAATAGGTGCCGATGGCGACGACGGTGAAACCGAGCTCGTCGCGGGCGATGCGGGCGGCGGCCAGCGCGTGGGTGGCGTCGCCGAAGACGAAGACGCGCTTGCCGGTCAGGTAGGTCGAATCGACGGAGCGCGAATACCAGGGCAGGCGCGAGTGCTCGGCGGCGAGCAGAACGGCGGCGTGCTCGCGGGTTTGCTCGCTGCCGAGCGCGGCGACCTCGGCCACGAAGTCGCGGGTGGCGCCGACGCCGATCGGCACGGTCTTCGTCGCCGGCTGGCCGAAGGATCGCTCCAACCACTTCGCCGCCGTGCCGGCGATCTCGGGGTAGAGCACGACGTTGAAGTCGGCCTCGCCCAGGCGCGAAAGGTCGGCCGGCGTCGCCCCCTCCGGCGCGGTGACGTTGATGTCGATACCGAGGCTCGTCAGCAGGCGGCCGACCTCGACGACATCGTCGCGATGACGGAACCCCAGCGCCGCCGGTCCGAGGATGTTGCACGAAGGGCGGTCGCCCGGCGGCGCGCGCTTCGCGCCGGGTGCGAAAGGACGGGATGCGGCGTGCGGGCCGGCGAAGGCGCGCACCAGCTGGTAGAAGGTTTCCGCCGCACCCCAGTTCTCCTTCTTGGAATAGGAGGGCAGCTCCAGCGGCACCACCGGCACGGGAAGGTCGAGGGCGGCGGCGAGGCCGCCGGGATCGTCCTGGATCAGCTCGGCCGTGCAGGAGGCGCCGACCAGGATCGCCTGGGGGGCGAAGCGGGCATGGGCGTCGCGCACCGCGCTTTTGAACAGGCCGGCCGTGTCGCCGCCGAGGTCGCGGGCGGCGAAGGTCGTGTAGGTCACGGGCGGGCGCTTGCGCCGCCGCTCGATCATGGTGAACAGAAGGTCTGCGTAGGTGTCCCCCTGCGGCGCGTGCAGCACGTAGTGCACGCCTTCCATCGCGGTGGCGATGCGCATGGCACCGACGTGGGGCGGTCCCTCGTAGGTCCAGACGGTCAGCTGCATCTCAGGCCACCAGCCTGAGGCGGCGCGACAGCGGCCGGGCGAACAGTTCCGCGAGGTCGCCGGCCTGCTCGAAGCCCTGGATCG
>CAXTMA010000279.1:0-5693 GCA_964245015.1 uncultured Beijerinckiaceae bacterium
GGTCGAGTACTGGGGCGTCAAGTCGCTCGCCTATCGCATCAAGAAGAACCGCAAGGCGCACTTCTCCCTTCTCAACATCGATGCACCGGCGGCAGCCATCGCCGAGATGGAGCGCCAACTCGGCCTCAACGAGGATGTGTTGCGCTTCATCACCATTCGCGTCGAAGCGCACGAGGATGGTCCCTCCGCCATGATGCGCAAGCGCGAGGACGACGACCGCGGCGATCGTCGCGGTCCGCGCGGCGACCGTCCGCCCCGCCGCCCACGCGAAGATGTGCAGCCTGAAGAGGGAGCGAACTGATGGCTCCCGCCGCCGGCGCCCGTCGCCCGTTCTTTCGCCGCCGCAAAACCTGCCCGTTTTCCGGCCCCAACGCGCCCAAGATCGACTACAAGGACACGCGACTTCTTTCGCGCTACATTTCCGAGCGCGGCAAGATCGTGCCTTCGCGCATCACCGCCGTATCCTCCAAGAAGCAGCGCGAGCTTGCCCAGGCGATCAAGCGCGCCCGCTTCCTCGGCCTGCTGCCCTACGTCATCCGCTAGCGGGCTCGATCCAGCTCGGCGGAGTCGCACGATTTTGACCATCAACCGTCGCGCATCCCGTGCGGCGGATGCATCCAAGCTGGGACCTGCCTCGAGGGGTCCCTAACCGCTCCGCTCCCGGAGCGGGACAGCGAAAGCCCCATGCGCTCCTCCTTCTCGCGCCTTCCAGCCTTGCGCATCAGCGCGACAGGCCTCGTGGCCGCCGCCGGCGGCGGATTGGCCGGGTCGTTGCTGTCGATGCTGGCGCCGTCGCATCCGCCGCTGACGCTGGCGATGGGCGTGCTCGCGCCGCTGCCCCTGATGATCGCCTCGCTGGGGTTTGGACCTCTCGCCGGCGCACTGGCGCTGGTCGTCGGTTCGGCCTTCGTGGCGCTGTTCGACCTCCAACTCGGCCATCTCGTCTTCAACGGGTTGCGCGCCCCCAGCAGCGCCGGCTTCAATGCCGGCGTTTTCCTGCTGGTGCTCGGCCTGCCGGCGTGCCTGCTCGGAGTCGCAGCCCGCCGCAGGCCGGTGGCCGTGACAACGCCGCAGGCCCGGCCGGAAGAGCGCCTGCTCGGGCGGGTCGCGGTCATGGCCGTTCTGTTCGCCTCTCTGTCGGTGTCGGCCGTTCTCGCCGTAGCGGTCGCCGCCAGCGGCGGCCTGGAGCCGTTCAACGCGCACCTGACCGCCACCTTGACGGAGGCTTGGCAAATGGTCGCGCAGCAGCGGGCTTTGCCCAAGGGGGTTGATGCCGGGCAGATCGCCAGGGAGGTGACGATCCTGATGCCGCCACTGACGAGCGCGGCGGCGGTGTTCTTCTATCTCGGCAGCTTGTGGCTGGCCGGACGCATCGCCCAGGTGTCGGACCTGCTCGGCACCTCCTGGCCCGACATCCCCAAGCACATGCGCCTGCCCCGCTTCGCCGCGCTGCTGCTCGCCGTTTCGCTTCCGTTCAGTTTCATCGGCGGCTTCGTCGGCCTCTTCAGCCGGATCATCAGCGCGGCCCTGATGGCAGCGCTGGCCATCCAGGGGCTCGCCGTTGCGCACGCCCTCACCCGGAACAGGGGCTCGCGGGTGCCGCTGCTGGTCATTGTCTATCTCACCATCGCCGCTTTGATGCCTTGGCCCCTGCTGCTGTGGGGTGTGCTTGGGCTCCTCGATGCGGCTTTCTCCTTCCGCGACCGGCAAAGGCCAGCGGCGGTGCGCAAGCTGTAACTCTTGATAAGGACACAGAACCATGCAGGTCATTCTGCTCGAACGCGTCGCCAAGCTCGGCCAGATGGGTGAAACCGTCCGGGTTCGCGATGGATATGCCCGCAACTTCCTTCTGCCCGGCGGCAAGGCGCTGCGAGCGACCGAGACCAACAAGAAGCGCTTCGAAGGACAAAAGGCGCAACTCGAAGCCCGCAATCTCGAAGCCAAGGGCGAGGCCGAGCGCGTCGGCGAGAAGCTCGACGGTCAAAGCTTCGTGGTTCTCCGGCAGGCCGGCGAGACCGGATACCTGTACGGCTCCGTGTCGACCCGCGACATCGCCGAGGCGCTCACCGCGGGAGGCTTCAGCACCACCCGCAACCAAGTCAACCTGACCACCCCGATCAAGACGCTCGGCGTGCATCCGCTCGTCATCCAGCTTCACCCCGAAGTCGAGGTGAAGGTGAAGGTCAACGTCGCCCGTTCCGCCGAGGAAGCGGAGCGTCAGGCGCGCGGTGAGGACGTCAACGTGATCGAACGCGACACCATCGACGATCTCGGCCTCGAAGTCGGCGCCGCCCTCGCCGACGAGGGCGATCGATAGCTCAGGCGACCTCGTCCGCGACCCGGCCGGCCTTGACGTCGCGGCTGATGCGGCGGCTGAGCAGGCCGAGCAGCGCCGCTTCTTCCGGCTTGAGCTGATCGGCGTCCTCGCACAACTCCGCCTCGACCTCATGCTTGATGTCTTCAAGCAGCGTGCCGTCGAGGTAGGAGGTGATCACCTGCGGGTGCACGTAGCATTTCCGGCAGATGGTGACCGTGTTGCCGAGCCGCCTGGCCACTGATTCGATCGCCGCCTTGATGTTCTTCTTCGCCAGGGCGGCGCTGTCGACCTTCTCGAATTCGCCCAACGCCATCGCGGCGAGCACGGTGCCGGCCCAGGTGCGGAAGTCCTTGGCGGTGATGTCGGCGCCCCCCGACGCGTCGCGCAGGTAGTCGTTGACGTCGGCAGAGTCGACCGGGTGCCGGTCCCCGTCCTCGTCGAGGTATTGGAACAGGTGCTGGCCCGGCAGGTCCTGGATCGAGCGCACCACCTTGGCCACGCGGCGATCCGCCATGTCGAGCTTCCACATCTTGCCGCTCTTGCCCTTGAAGTCGAATCGCAGGTGCGAGCCGGCGACGTCGACGTGGCGATTGCGCAGCGTTGTCAGGCCGAAGCTCTTGTTGTCGCGAACGTAGTCCTCGTTGCCGACCCGGATCAGCGTTTTTTCAAGCAGCGATACCACCGTCGCCAGCACCTTGGCGCGGCCGAAGCCGGGCTTGCTCATGTCGGCGGCGACGCGCTTGCGGATGGTCGGCAGCAGGCGGCCGAATTCCGCCATGTGCGCGTATTTCGCCTCGTCGCGCGCTTGCGTCCATTTGGGATGATAGCGGTACTGCTTGCGCCCCTTGTCGTCCCGCCCGGTCGCCTGGATGTGACCATTCGCCTTCGGGCAGATCCAGACGTCGCTGTAGGCCGGCGGTATGCCGATCTTCTCGATGCGCTCGCGCTCCCCGCGATCGCGGATGGCGGCGCCTTCGGGGTCGAGGAAGCGCCATCCCTTGCCGCTCCTTCGGCGGGTGATGCCGGGATCCTCGTCGCTGACGTAGACGAGGCCGACCGCTTCGGCCACCTCGCGACCCTCTTCGCCGCGCGCTTCGCCTGATTCGGCGTCGGTCGCGATGGCTGGCGCCGGGGCGGGGACGTCCAAGGCGGTCTCGATGGCCTGCGGGGTCTTGCCGCGCGGAGTGACGTCGCGGACGCGTGCGGTGCTGGGCATAGGCGCAGAAGTGCGGCGCTCGCCGAGCGGTTCCAGGACTGGGCGTCGCATGGTTTACGGTCGAGAAGCGACCGGAGTGGTGCGGACGACGGCCTTTTTGAGCCTCGCTGGCTTCCGCTGACCGTCGCGCAAAGGTTACCCGCCGTTTGCGCATGGCTCGTGGGCGCGCCGTGCCGGCAGGGCCGGGCGATGTCGTTGCGGGTTCGAATGTCGAGCCCAGGTTTTCCGAGGGGACGCGAGCACCGCGGGGAGTAGATCCGATGACCGATCTGTTTGGCGAGCCTGCCGCCAAGTACGGCTACGCCCGCGCACAGGAGCTTCGTTTTCTCGCCGGGCGCGCCGGCGCGCAGACCCTCGGCGACCAAGGACCTATCCCAGACGTGCAGCAACGGCCGCCGATGGGCCGGCCCATCACCGCCACGGCTTTGGGGGTTGGGCCGTCGCCGGCCGCTGATCGATCGGCGCGGGATGACCGGCGGAGGCCGGTTTCGACGCTGCGCAGGTCGATTCAAATGCCGGCGAGAGCGATCCCCGGCAGTCTCGCCCTTCCCCGTTGCCTCCATCGCACCTATCTCCGTTCGACCTTTGGCCGGAGCTGCCGGCGTGTATCTTCTCTGGATCCGATCCTTCCACGGTGCCTTGGCACCGCAACTCGCTTTCGATGACGAGAACGGTCGTCCTTACGTCGATGGCGGCATTCGCCGATGCGTCGCCTGCTGGACACCGCTGTCCCCGCAGGAGGCCTCACTTCCCCTCGACGAGGTTGCCAGACGCCACCCTCCGCGGATGGGCCGCATGCTGTCGAAGGCGTCCTGAGGGCCGCCGCGCGGTGCCTTTGCCGGGCAGGGCGCTTCGTGCTACATTCTGCAGGAGGCGTCCGACGCCCCTTCCACACTCATTTGGCTGTCAACGACTTGGCTGTTCCGGCATGACCCTGATGGATCACCCGGGCGGGCGTGTGTCGCCGCTCGTCCGGCATTCCGGGCAGGAGGCGGCCTATCGCGTCGCTCCTCACAACATCGAGGCGGAGCAGGCGCTGCTCGGCGCCATCCTCATCAACAACGATGCCTTCGACCGGGTGTCGGACTTCCTGCGCCCCGAGCACTTCTCCGAAGAGTTGCACAAGCGCACCTATGACGTCGCCTCGCAGCTCATCCGCGCGGGCAAGGTCGCGACCCCGATCACGCTCAAGACCTTCCTGGGCGAGGCCGACATCGGCGGCATGACCATTCCGCAATACCTCGCCCGGCTCGCCGCCGAAGCCACCGCCATCATCAACGCCGAGGACTACGGGCGCACCATCTACGACCTTGCCGTGCGCCGCGACCTCATCCTGATCGGCGAGGACATCGTCAACGGTGCCTATGACGCGCCGGTCGACGTGTCCCCGCGCGAACAGATCGAGGACGCCGAGCGCAAGCTGTATTCGATTGCCGAGTCCGGCCGATACGACGGCGGCTTCCAGCGTTTCTCCGACGCGCTGACCGCCGCGGTGGACATGGCCGCCAAGGCTTTCGAGCGCGACGGCGGTCTTTCCGGCATTTCCACGGGGATGAGCGATCTCGACCGGATGATGGGCGGCCTGCAGTCGTCCGACCTCGTGATCGTGGCCGGGCGCCCCGGCATGGGCAAGACGGCGCTGGCCACCAACATCGCGTTCAATATCGCCAAGGCCTACCAGTTCCGGCAGAAGCCCGACGGCAGCCACGAAACGGTGAACGGAGGCATTGTCGGCTTCTTCTCGCTCGAAATGTCGTCGGAGCAACTCGCCACCCGCATCATCGCCGAGCAGGCACAGGTCGCGTCCTACAAGATCCGCCGCGGCGACATCACCGAGCAGGATTTCCACCGCGTCGCCGAGGCGGCCCGCGAAATGCAGCAGCTCCCCTTCTACATCGACCACACCGGCGGCATCTCCATCGCCCAGCTCACCGCCCGTGCCCGCCGCCTCAAGCGCCAGCGCGGCCTCGACATGCTGGTGGTGGACTACCTGCAGCTGCTGTCCGGCTCCAAGTCGCGGGAAGGCAACCGCGTGCAGGAGCTGACCGAGATCACCACCGGGCTGAAGGCGCTGGCCAAGGAGCTGGCCGTGCCGGTGGTGGCGTTGTCACAGCTGTCGCGCCAGGTCGAGTCGCGCGACGACAAGCGCCCGCAGCTCTC
>CAXTMA010000280.1:0-5676 GCA_964245015.1 uncultured Beijerinckiaceae bacterium
GCGCCGCCCGCCAGGGCGCCGATGCCTGGCGCATCGCGCCGCCGAGCTGGCGCTGCGCCTGCTTGCGCTGCCAATCGGTATCGGCCTCGATCAGGTCGGCGAGGCCTTCCAGCTGGGCGAGGTCGAGGCGGCCGTTGCGGAAGGCGCGGCGGGCGAACTCGCCGGGTTCGGCCGGCCGCAGCCCCGGCTGACTGGCAAGAGCGGCGAGCACGGCCCGGACCACAGCCGGTCCGCCGTGCAGATGAAACTCTACGCCCGCTTCGCCGCTCTCGCTCGCTCCGGCGGCGAAGGCGATCACCAGGGCGTGGTCGAGCGTGTCGCCGGTGGCGGGGTCGCGCAGCCGGGCAAGGGTTGCCCGCCGCGCCTCGGGCAGCCGGCCGGCGAGCGCGCGGGCGACGTCGGGCGCGTGCGGACCGGACACGCGGATGACCGCGATGGCCGAGCGGCCCGCGCCAGTGGCGAGCGCGAAGATGGTGTCCCCAGGCTCAATCGGCCGCAATCTTCGACCCCCGACGAGCCGCAGCTTTCTTCGCGCGGCGGAATTAGATGGACATGAGCAACGAGCTGAACACCGCCGCCAGCCCCTACCTGCAGCAGCACGCCGCCAATCCCGTGCATTGGCGACAATGGACCCCCGCAGCCTTGGCCGAGGCGAGGCGCCTCGACAAGCCGATCCTGCTGTCGGTCGGTTATGCCGCCTGCCACTGGTGCCACGTCATGGCCCACGAAAGCTTCGAGGACCCGGCCACGGCCGCCGTGATGAACGAGCTTTACGTGAACATCAAGGTCGACCGCGAGGAGCGCCCCGACGTCGATCACATCTACATGTCGGCCCTGCACGCCTTCGGCGAGCGCGGCGGCTGGCCGCTGACCATGTTCCTGACCCCGGCGGCCGAGCCGTTCTGGGGCGGCACCTATTTTCCCAAGACGGCGCGGTACGGCCAGCCGGCTTTCGCCGACGTGCTCCGAAGCGTCGCCCACGCCTATCGCAGCCAGCCCGACAAGATCGCGCAGAACACCCGCATCGTGCTCGACCACCTGCAGGCCGCGCGAGACGCGGCGGCGCCCAGCGTCACCGCTGTCGAGATGGACGGGCTCGCCGCCCGCCTCGCCGGCCACATGGACGCGGTCAACGGCGGCATGCAGGGGGCGCCGAAGTTCCCCAACCCGTCCATCCTGGAGTTCCTGTGGCGCGCCGCCGACCGCGCCGCGGATCAAGCCAACGCGTCGCGCTGCCGCGAGCTGGTGCTGCGCTCGCTGGAGCGGATGAGCCAGGGCGGCATCTACGATCATCTCGGCGGCGGCTTCGCCCGCTATTCCGTGGACGACCGCTGGCTCGTGCCGCACTTCGAGAAGATGCTCTACGACAACGCCCAACTGCTCGAACTGCTGGCCCTGGCCGCGGCGGCGACTGGCGAGCCGCTGTATCGCGAGCGGGCCGAAGAAACCGTCGAATGGCTGCGCCGCGAGATGACGCTGGCCGACGGCAGCTTCTGCGCCAGCCTCGATGCCGACAGCGAGGGCGTCGAGGGCAAGTTCTACGTCTGGACCGCCGCCGAAGTCGCGGTGGTGCTGGGCGAATCCGATGCCGCCTTGTTTGCCCGCGCCTACGACGTGACGCCGGGCGGCAACTGGGACGATCCGCACGGCCCCGGCGCGGTCAGCGTGTTGAACCGTCTCGCCTCGTCAGCCCTGTCCTCCGACGAGGAGGCGCGGCTGCCGGCGCTGCGCGCGAGACTGCTCGCCCACCGCGCCGGACGGGTTCGCCCCGGCCTCGACGACAAGGTGCTCGCCGACTGGAACGGGCTCACGATCGCCGCTATGGTCCGGGCCGGCACCCTGCTCGACCGGCCGGACTGGATCGCCGACGCCGCCCGCGCCTACGCAGGCGTGATGGACGCGATGGCCGCGCGAAGCGGCGACGAGCTGCGCCTCGCCCACAGCCGGCGCGGCGCGGCGCTTGTGCGGCCGGCCTTCGCCCTCGACTATGCCGCGATGGCGCGCGCCGCCCTGGCCCTGCACGAAGCCGGCGCCACCGGGCGCGACCATCTCGGCGAGGGCGCGGCGCTGTTGGCGACCCTACTCGCCCGCCACGGCGATCCCGCCTCCGGCCTGCTGTGCATGGCCGCCGACGACAGCGGCGACGTGATCCTGCGCCTCAAGCCGACGGCGGACGATGCCATTCCCAACGCGCATTCCGTCGCGCTGGACGCGCTTCTCCGTCTCGCGGCGCTGACCGGCGACGAGACCTGGACGGCGCACGCCGATAAGCTGTTCGCCGCCTTGTCCGGCGAGGTGCAGGGCAACTTCGTCAGCCACGTCGGGGTGATGAACGCGCTCGACTTGGCGCAGCGCGGGGCCACGGTCGTGGTGGCCGGGGCGCGACGTGCGGCCTTGCGCGCGGCGGCGCTGCGCCTGCCGTTCACGACCCGCAGCGTGATCGAACTGACCGACGATGCCGGTCTTCCCGCCGACCATCCGGCGCGGGCGCAACTCGCCGCCGCCGGGGAAGGCGCGGCCTTCGTGTGTCGCGGCGGCGCCTGCTCGCTGCCGGTGCGCGACGCGGCCGGGCTGCAGGCCCTGATGGTCGATGGGCGACCCTGACGGTCAGGGCAGGGAGCGGCGCACCATGCCGCCGCCGACGGCAGCGAGCGCGCCCTCGACGAGATCGCAGAACAGCAGCCGCTCGGGGTCGACCGGGCCGCAGAAGACGATCTGCCCGTCGGGCACCCGCGCGAAGCCGCAGCGGACGTAGTAGGAATGATCGCCCACGAGCAGTACGAGAGCGTGGCCGGCTCGGCGCGCCGTGTCGAGCGTGCGCTGGATCAGCGCCTCGCCGATGCCGGCCTTCTGGAACACGGGATCCACCGTCAGCGGCCCGAGCAGCAGCGCCGGGGCATCGCCGCAGCGGATCCTCGTCATGATGATGGAGCCGACCAGCAGGGTGCCGACGCAGGCGACGAAGCACAGGTCGGCTTCCGGCGGCACGCCCTCGCGCAGCCTGTAGGCCGAGCGGGCATAGCGCCCGGGACCGAAGGCGCGGGTCGTCAGGCGATCGACCACCGGCTGGTCGTCAGGCGTCTGCAGGCGGAGGACGTAGCTGGGCGGCGGCATGCGCGGGGCGGGGTAGCATCGCGTTCGGCCCGCGACAACCGAGCCGCCGATCCGGACGGAAAGATCGGCGCTACCACGTCTCGGCGACGGCAGCGCCCTCCAGCACCTCCCGCAGGCGCGCCCGCGTCGCCGGCGTGGCATCGGCGGGCAGGGCGTCGGGCGCGAAGAAGCCGGTTTCCGCGATCTCCCACTGCGCGTCGGGACCCTCCTGCACCACGTCGAACTGGCGGACGACGTAGCAGGCGACGTGGTCGCGGCGGCCGTTGCGGTAGAATCCGTGCAGCACCGGTCGCCCACGGCAGAGCAGGCCGCCTTCTTCGCGCAGTTCGCGCACGGCGGCGGCTTCGGCGCTCTCGCCGGGATCGACGCCGCCGCCGGGCAGATACCAGCCGGACAGGTAGGTGTGGCGCACCAGGAAGACGCCGCGCGCATCGAGCACGACCGCGCGCACGCCCAGCGTCATCGCCCGCCCGATCCAAAGGGCATGGTTGAGCCGCGAGCCCTGCCGGACCAGCCAGTCCCTGGCGGGCCTCGCAGTTCGGGATGCCTGCGGCGATGGCTTTGTCATCGAGCCTGAACTCCGAATAGCGCGGGGTTTGACACGATATCCTTGCTGAAGCGTCGACGCTCCACCCATTGGGCGCAAGTCGCATTCTCACCCGACGCCGGATCTGCGCATAAGGCGCGATGCTGTCCGATGCGCTGGATGCTGCGCTCGCCGCCATCGCTCCGATGAGCCTTCCGGCGATGATCGCGACGGACCCCGAGCCTTTGTTCGCAGCGCTCGACGCGCTGCCGGCCTCGGCGATCGCCTGGGCCGAGCGGACCATCGCCGAGCGGGCGGGGCTATACGCCAAGCTCGGCCCGGTTCATCGCGGCGTGCTGGAAGAGGCCCCGTGGTGGGCGTTTCTGCTCATCTTCCATCGCAACGGCTACCTCCGCGAAGCGGCGCTCCGCCGGCTCGGTGGGCCGGCGCGCAGCGCCTTCGCCGTGGCGGCCATCGCCGCACGCCTCAACGACTGGGCACGCCCCGTGCGCTTCGCCGCTTTTGCCTGCGCCGCGCGGGTCTTTCCTGTCACCCCGGCGGAGACGATCGCGGCGGCGGCCCTCGATCTCGCCCCGCGCCTCGTCCACTGGGGTGCGCGCGATCCGCTGATCGAGGTGCTCATCGAGGCCTTCACCCGTCCGGACGTGGTCGCGCACTTGGCTGCCTTGCTGGCTCGGCAGCGACAAGGACCGAGCCAGCTTGTCGCGCATCTGCGCACGCCTCGGCTCGACGCCCATCTTCTTCACCTCGCCCGCTCGGCGATCCTGCCGGGCATGCGTCGCGAGGCGCTGTACATCCTGATTGAGGGTCGGGTCCGATGGCGCACCGGTCGCGAGAAGCGCTGGATCGACAAGTCGGCAGGCGTGTTCCGGAGCGTTCCCGCCTTCACCATGCGGCCGGTCGAGCGGCCGGACACCGTCGCTGATCTGCTCGCGCTCGGAATCGCCGACAGATCCGCGGAGGTTCGCCGGGCGACCCTGGATGCCGTGATGCTGCACCACCCCGGTGTCGTGCCCGACGAGGTCGCGCTGGTTCGCCTTGCCGCCGACCGCCATCGCTCGATCCGCGAGCGGATCGACTACCTCCGCCGTCACGGTCGCGTCGGCGAAGGATCGAAAATGCACTGACCGGGTCCGTCGAGTGTACCTTTCCGAGGCGATGTCCAATTATTTAGAGCTGTTCTAAACAGCCGGATGCCATGAAGCGGTTCATCGACCTCGATGAGCGCGAAATCCCGGCCGTGGCGATCCGCGCGGAAGAGGAGGCCTGCGTCTCTCAAGCCGTCGCCGAGGACCTGCACGGGCGCCGCCCCGGCACGGACACGAGGTGGCGGCGCGAGAGGCGGCCTCGGCCGATTCCACCGATGCCCGCGACGGCGAAGCGGCGAGCGAGCGCCGGCCGTTCATCCTGCACTACGTGCCACCCGGCCTCACCGGATTGATGGACGGCTCGGTGTCGATGCTGGCGCCGCTGTTTGCCGCCGGCTTCGCCACTCACAACGACTGGCCGACCTTCGCGGTCGGACTTGCCGCCTCGCTCGGCGCCGGCATCTCGATGGGCTTCGCCGAAGCCTCGTCGGACGACGGACTGATGTCGGGGCGCGGCTCGCCGCTGGCGCGCGGGGCGATCTGCGGCACCGACGGCGGTCGGCGGCCTCGGGCATCCCTGCCCGACCTTGTGGCGAGGCAACTGGTCGCCCCCTTTCTGGCCGGCGCCGGCGCCGGCCGGCGTGGTTGTCTTCTGCGAACTCCGGCGGATCGCCCGGGTGCGCGCCCGCTGCATGGACATGCCGATGCCGAAGGCTATATTCCAGATCGTGCTGGGCGGCGCGGTCGTGCGCGCCACCGGCATCCTCATCGGCGCCTCCTAGCGCGGGCGCCCTTCGATCGGGTCGCGATTGGCGTTTCTGCTGGCTCACCTGTCGGACGCCCACATCGGACCGCTCCCCCACGCGCGCCGCCGCGACCTCATCGGCAAGCGCATCACCGGCTACATCAACTGGCACCGCGGCCGCT
>CAXTMA010000281.1:0-5620 GCA_964245015.1 uncultured Beijerinckiaceae bacterium
CATGACGTTCGTCGTCGTCGAGAACTGCATCAAGTGCAAATACACCGACTGCGTCGAGGTCTGCCCCGTGGACTGCTTCTACGAGGGCGAGAACATGCTGGTGATCCACCCCGACGAATGCATCGATTGCGGCGTTTGCGAACCCGAGTGCCCGGCCGAGGCGATCAAGCCGGATACCGGCAAGGGCCTCGATACCTGGCTCAAGCTCAACGCCGATATGGCCAAGAACTGGCCCAATATCACCAAGAAGCGAGATCCCTTGCCCGAGGCCAAGGAAATGGACGGCAAGGAGGGCAAGCTGCCGATGTTTTCCGCCAATCCGGGCGAGGGCGACTGATCGCATTCCGCCCGCAAGGCGAGTAGGACGCGGGTTCGATCGAATTCGATCGTTGTCATCACGCCCTCGTTAACCGGCTTACCTCCCGGGCAGGGTGGCAAGGTCCGGTTTTCGTTGATTTTCCGACTTTTCCGTGATAGCTGACTGTTAACGGGAAGGGCGGTCCTGTCGTCGCGTCAGGTCGCAGCGGCCCGGAGTTCGATGTCTCGACAAGGGGATTTGAAGCGCCGGGTTTATAGACGACCTTGACGTCGCGGCTTCCGGAAAGTCTCGCGTCCGCTATCTGCTCCACGCGTCGGCGGAAGACGCAACGGTCGAGGGTGTGACGTCATCGGCATTTGCGAGGATGAGTTGCGTCAGCGGCTCGCGATCCATGAGTTGCTTGGCGCCTACGAGCTGCTTGGCAAAACGTTGCCTGAACTTCGTGACCGGCTTTAAGCGCCGCCGGCGGCGAAGCCAAGCGCAAATTTGCGCGCTGGCACTTGGCTTCGCGTCATCTGGCTAAGGCAGTTTGGATCGCCGGACTGCTGGATGGCGCCTGGGTGTTTCGTCGTTTTGGATCATCGCGAGTGAAGGTTCGATCGTCGGGCGGGGTGTAGGACGCGCTTCGGCCTGTGACTGCTGGCCGCAAAGCCGTTCGTGTGGGCCGACGGGATTTTTGATGCATTCGAAAGGTGGGATCGCGGTGGCTGACAAGAAGTTTAAGAGGGCGATCGGCGAAGATCAGATGGCGGCTGTGCCGGCAGCCCCTGCCAAGGCAGCCAAGCCGATTGCCGCGAGCAAGGGTCAGGGCTTCAGGACGTCCGAATACATCGTCTACCCCGCCCACGGCGTCGGGCAGATCACGGCCATCGAGGAGCAGGTCGTGGCCGGCTACAAGCTGGAGCTGTTCGTCATCTCCTTCGCCAAGGATAAGATGATCCTGAAGGTGCCGCTCCCCAAGATCGCCAGCGTCGGCATGCGCAAGCTGGCCGAGCCGCCGGTGGTGAAGCGCGCCCTCGATACGTTGACCGGCCGGGCGCGCGTGAAGCGCACCATGTGGTCGCGCCGCGCCCAGGAGTATGACGCCAAGATCAACTCCGGCGACCTCGTCGCCATCGCCGAGGTGGTGCGCGACCTGTATCGTTCGGACGCTCAGCCCGAGCAGTCCTATTCCGAGCGTCAGCTTTACGAACAGGCGCTTGACCGCATCGCCCGCGAGCTTGCCGCCGTGCAGAAGCTTACCGATCAGGAGGCGTTGAAGCTGATCGAGGCGCAACTGCAGAAGGGTCCGCGCCGCGGCAAGACCGAGGATGCCGAAGCCGGAGAGGATCTCGACGAAACCGACGAGGAGGGCGGCATCGTCGAAGCCGCCTGATCCGACGGCTTGCCTGAACCTATGGCGCCGGTCGCGGGACCGGTGCCTTTGCGTTCCGCAACCTGCCGGCCCCACCTCCTGCCGAAGCCATCGTTCAGGCCGCCGCGACGAACGGGAACGATAAAGTCACCCGGGTTCCGCTATGACTGGGATCGGACTGCTGGCTGGCCTGAAGGCTCGCCGCCATGGCGCGGATGATGCGGGTGCCCAATCCCGTTCCCTTTGGTGCGACACCCGAAGCCATGCCGACGCCATCATCCTCCACCACCAGCGAAAGCGAGCTGTCGTGATGGCGCAACGCCACCCGGATCTCGCCGGCAGCTTCGCTGGGATAGGCATACTTGCAGGCGTTGGTGACGAGTTCGGTGACGATCACGCCCAGCGACACAGCCCGATCGGTCGCCATCTGGACCGGCTCGACGTCAAGCTTGATGGTTCGCTCCGGGCCGCCGGCGATGATGGCCGCCGACAGTTCCTCGATCAGGCCTTTGAGATAGGCGTCCATGTCGATCATGCTGACGTCGTCGGACGTGTACAGCCGGCGGTGGATCTGCGCGATGGCGCTGATGCGTAGCTGCACGTCGGCCAACGCCGACCGGGCCTGGACCTGATCGGTCCCCAGTGCCCTTTGCTGCAGAAACACAAAGGAACTGACCAGCGCCAGGGAGTTGGCGACGCGATGGTTGACCTCGCGCAGCAACGTCTCCGCCCGCTCCCGTGCTTCGCGCATTTCGCGTTCCGCATCGAGCTTCTGGCGCCGCATCCGCTCCTGGTCGACGGCGTTGTCGATGGATTTTTGAAGAAGCTCGATGAAGACCCCGCCGACGTCCTTGATGACGTAATCGCTGGCCCCCGCCTTCAACGCGGCGATGGCGATGCGGCCTTCGTCGCTGCCCGAAGCGTAGATGACGGGTGGATGTTCGGGCAGGGCGCGGATCTCCGCGAGGACTTCCAGCCCTTCCTTGCCGGGCATGAAATGGTCGAGGGCGACCGCATCGAAGCGCTGCGACTTGAGCAGGGCGATGCCGTCCGCGCCGCCTTCGGCCAGCACCACCTCGTAGCCGTGGCGCGTCAGGGCGCGTTGGACGAGACGGCGCAGCCCCTCGTCGTCGTCGATGTAAAGGAGGCGGGGGACCGTCCTGTCCGTCATGCCGGGCTTGCCATGCCAGTCATATCGGATTCGGCATCAGGTCGGTTCCGGCACTTGCATGATCGACAAGAACAACCCGAGCTGCCGGATGGCCTGCGCGAAGGTTTCGTATTCGACCGGCTTGGTGATGTAAACGTTGCAGCCGAGGGCGTAGCAGCGCTGGATCTCGCGCTGATCGTCGGTGGTGGTGAGAACGACCACGGGCGCCTTGCGCAGCTTCTCGTCGGCCTTGATCTTTTCCAAGATGTCGGTGCCGCTCATGTCCGGCAGGTTGAGGTCGAGGAGGACGAGCAGGGGTCCGTTGCTGCGAACCTCCTCCTGTGTGAGGTGGCGCAGCGCGGCGGTGCCGCTCTCGAAATGGCGGATCACGTTGTTGACTCCGGCGCGGCGGATGTTCTTCTCGATCAGTCTGGCGTGGCCGGGATCGTCCTCGATCATGATGACTTCGACGGGCAGGCTCATCTCGCGGATCCCTTGGTCTGGAAGGCGGTTGGTAGGGTCACCATGAACGTCGACCCGACCGCCAGTTGCGACTGCACGGTGACGTTGCCGCCGAGGCGCCGGGCGAGGTTGCGGACATAGGCGAGCCCGATGCCCTCGCCGGGCTTGTCCTGTTCGCCCGAGCGGCGAAACAGTTCGAAGATCCGCTCGAAATCCTTGTCGTCGATGCCCCGGCCGTTGTCTTCGATCTTGTACCGCAGGACAGCGCCGTGACGCTCTCCCGAAACGGTGATGCGGCCGGGACGGTCGGGCTGGAGGTATTTGATCGCGTTCTCGATCAGGTTGCCGAAGATCTGCTCGATGGCAAGGCGGTCGCTGGTCAGCCCTGGCAAGTCGGGCTGAACAACGAGCTCGGCTTGTCCGGCGGAGAGCTGTTGCGATAGGCTCGCGCCCTGCGTCTCGACCAGCTCGCGAAGATCGAGCGCCTGCGGGGTCAGCACGCGCCGGCCCTCGCGCGACAGCTTGAGGATCGCATTGATGAGGCGATCCATCTTCGATGTCGAGGTGCGGATGAAGCCGAGCGCTTCGGGCAGATCTTCCTCGATCGCGAGGCGTCGGTCGGACGTGACGAGTTGCGGTGCCGCCGTTTCCGCGTCCTTGAGGAAGCCGGCGATGGCGCCGCGGGCTGCGTCGAGCTCGCTGGTGAAGCCCATCACGTTGACGAGGGGCGCGCGCAGGTCATGGCTGACGATGTAGGCGAAGCGCTGGATCTCGTCGTTGGCGACCTGCAGCTCGGACACCCTCTCAGCGACGAGGCCTTCGAGGTTCTCGTTGGCGTCGCGCAACCTTCGTTGCGCCCCGACCAGGGCGTTCAGCGCACGCCGCGACAACAGCACCGTATAGGTAGCCAGCCCGATCACCAGGGCGATGCCGACCAGGGTCGCGAGCGCGAGCAGTGTGTTGTTGCCGTTGGCGGCAGCGGTCAGCGCATCCTGGCTACGGACCTCCTCCGCCTCGAAGATCGCGAGATTGGCTCGGATGTCCTTCATGAAATTATTGCCCGTGTCATTCTTGACGAGGGCGAGGGCGCCGGTGAAGTCGTTCCGATCGGCAAAAGCGACGGTGGAGGCGAGCTCGGCGAGCTTGGCCTGGATCAAGGCATCGAGCCTCGTCAGCGTCTGAACCTGTACAACGCTGCCGACGACGTCGCGCTTCAGCTCGGCGAGGGCCAACGGCGCCTCGCGTGAACCTGCGAGGTAGGGCGCGAGATAGGCGCGGTCCCGTGTCAAAAGATAGCCGCGTTGTCCGGTTTCGGCATCCTGCACGAGGGTGAGAAGCTGGTAGGCCTTGCTTCGAACCTGCAAGGCGTGGGCAACGGAGGCGTTGAAGCGATGGCTGCTGATGGCGAACCACACCGACGCGAGCGCGACCAGGACCAGCAGAACGAAACCGCCGACCAAGGGAAGCTGCGCCCGTGTCAACGCAACCTCGGCGGCATCCGGCGCGAGAACGGGCGTTGCCTTCAAAGCTCCCGGGGTCGCCCTGGTGATTGAAGCCGTCATCGCTCCGCCCATGCCGCGCCCGCCGCTCCTGGCTCTTGGCAGAAGAACGAGGCTTTTCCAAGCGGAACCGCACGGTCAACCGGCGAGCGGCCGGCCCGGATCCGCCAACCCGCCGCTGCTGCGCCCCATGGAACAAACCGCACTTCCGCTCGCGCGCGTCGCCCTTTATAGGATGAATGCCTGTCGGGAGCGATCGGGAACCTGGACGATATGCGGCTGATCATCGTCGGGGCGGCCGGACGGATGGGGCGGACCCTGGTTCGCCTGATCGGTGAAACCAAGGGCGTGACGCTGTCGGGCGCCTTGGAGCATCGGTCGTCGCCGGCGCTCGGCGCGGATGCCGGCGTTCTCGCCGGGGGACCGGCTGTGGGCGTGCCGGTCAGCGACGATCCCCTTCCCCTCGTGGTCGCCGCCGACGGCATCGTCGACTTTTCCACGCCTGCGACGAGCCTGGCCCTGGCCGCGTTGGCGGCGCAGGCCCGCATCGTGCACGTGATCGGAACCACCGGCTTCGCGCCAGACGCGGATGCGCCCCTCGAAGCGGCCGCCCGCCACGCGACGATCGTGAAATCGGGCAACATGAGCCTCGGCATCAATCTGCTCGCCGCCCTCGCCCGTCGCGCGGCGCAGGTGCTTGGCGACTTCGACGTCGAGATCGTCGAAATGCACCACCGGATGAAGGTCGATGCCCCGTCCGGCACGGCCTTGCTGCTCGGCGAGGCGGTTGCGGCCGGACGCGGCGTGGCGCTGGCCGAGTGCGCGCTGCGCGGACG
>CAXTMA010000282.1:0-4451 GCA_964245015.1 uncultured Beijerinckiaceae bacterium
CCGGCAAACCAAGCGCCTTCGCGTCCGCGCAGATCGCGGCCAACAGGCTTGTCCCGATCCCGCGCCCGCGCCCCGCCGGCAGCAATGCGATGTCGATGAGGCGGACCGCGTCGGCGGCTGTCTCGACGACGATCCGGCCGATCGGCACCTCGCCCTGTTCGATGATGTCGAAGGCGGCCGTGGGATGCATCGCGCGGTAGCTCGCCGCCTGCCCCGTGAATTGCTGGCGCAGCAGCAGCCCGCGCAGATCAGGGTCAAGGCCCGGCAGCTGTTCCACGGGAGATCGCGAGTGGCAAAACAATCGGAAAAGGAAACCAGCGTCCGCTTCGGTCTCTGATCGACGAGCGATCGCGGCGGGCAAGGGTGCCACCCTCAGGCCGCTCGCAGCGCCGCGAGCGCCGCCATCCGCGGGCCGATGATCGTGTTCGCAATCGCGCGAAAGGGCGCCGCCGCGGCCCGGTTGGGGTCCCGGTCCAGGACGAAGGGTTCGGCGGGCCGTTTCGAATGGCGCCGGCTGACGGCCTGCATGAGATCCAGCGCCGCGGGATGAGGGTGCAGCCCGAAATGCGCCGCCACCTTCGTCCACAGCGCCGACGGCAATTCGGAATGGTCGAGGATGATGCCGCGGCCGGAGGCGTGCGCATCCAGTGCCGCCTGCGCCAAGGCGGCCAGCACATGCGCCCGGTAGGCCGTCTCCTCCATCGTCTCGACGGCGCCGGTGAGGCCGAGGCGGGAGGCCGCGACCTGCCCGGGCAAGAGGTCGACGCCGGCCGAGGCCGCCTGCGAGGCGAGGATCTCGGCCGGGTCGCGCGTGACGAAGATCCACGGCACGTCGGGAAAGGCGTTTCGCACCAGCGCGATGTCGAGGACGTCGGCGGCCATGAACTTCACGACGAGCCGCGCTTCGTAGGAGAAGCGTTGCTGCGCGTAGGCGTTGACGAGGCCCTTGAGCCACCCGGACACCGCGTCCGGCGACGCCCGGCCGACGCCATGGGCGCGCAGCACGCTGCGCAGCGGCGCCGCCTCCGACACGACGATGTTGCTCTCGAACGCGGCCAGCGCCTGGGTGATCAGCGTCGAGCCGCAGCGCGACATGTGGAACACGAAGCCGGCGACCGGCAGGCCGGGCGGCAGTTCGGCCAGCGCCTCGATCGGCGTGCGTTGCTGGAAGGCGAGGTTGAACGGGTGGCGCATCGCCTCGGCGACCGTCGCATGGAAGAACGGCTCGGTCGCGCGCCGCCCGTGCAGGTGGCACCAGTCGACCAGCATCTCCGGCCCATGGAAGGCGGCGCGGAACGGCGTCCAGCCGAACAGCCGTTCGGGCCAGCGCGGAGAAGGCGGACTCAAGGCGGGTCCGCTCCCATCGCCAGCCACGCCAGTTTGCCCTCGCGCATGGCGGCATGGACCTCGGCGTCGTCGAAGCGGAAGCCGCGCCCGGCGCCGACGGCGACGACATGCGCGACGTAGCTGTCGCGCTCCTTCGGTTCGCGGAGCCTGAGCAGGAGGAGATGGTCGGCGAACACGGCGTCGCGGAAGGCCGCGAAGGACGTGTCCGCACCCTCCTCCGGTGCCGCCCCGCTCACGGTCGGGACGGGAAGATGCCGACGAGCGCGATGCAGAAATTCAACGTGGTGTAAGGCTCGACCACCGAGAACGGAGTCGAGCCTCCCGTGGGCTGCACCGTGATGTTTCCCGTTCCCAGGGCGGTGGACGCACCGCCGCCCGACGGCACGTAGGCGTTGGCGTCCGAACTGAGCAGATAGCCGGCTTGAGCCGGCGCGGGGGTGCCGCCCCGGCCCTCGGGAACGACTTGGAAGGTGGTCCCGTGCGTGTGGGCCGGCAGGTTCGACTGGGTCAGCGACTGCGTTTCCGCGCCGCCCATCTGCCCGAGGTTGTAGGTCGGCAGGCCCGGGCCGGAGCCCATGCCGACGGGCCGCCGGCTGCGCAGGTCGGGGATGCCGAAGGTCGAGCTGCCGTTGCCGCCGTAGGTGGTGCCGAGCAGCGCGTACAGGGCCTGGTACTGGTTGATGGGGAGCAGCGACCCATCGCAAAGGTGCCAGCTCTGCGGCGCGAAGTTGAACGCGAAAAGGGCGATCTGGCCAATATATGGATTGGACATCCCATTCATCTCCACCGGATCGCCGTCGGGGCGAGGCCGCGACAACCGCCGCGGCCTGCCTTTAAGCCTGTCGCGCCATCCGCGACAATGGCCGGAAAGTCGGGGTTCGTCCGCGGAGGTTGCGGTGGACACGGGCAGCGCAACTCATCCATGATGGGCGGTCCATTGGGAAGGCGGTGCGCTGCCGGGCGAGGATGCCGGCGCCGCGCGTCGGCAGGCATGCGGACACTTGCCGGTCCGCGAGTGCAAGACACACCCATGAATGTTAACCAAGTCTCCCGGTAGGCGAGTTGACTGTTCCGTCGGCTGCCATTAACGGATCTTTAAACTTTGGTAGAGATCGGGGCCGAGTTCATCGCAGCATTCGGATTGGCGTTCTGCTTGATCCACCGGGACTTCCTTCCGGCGGCTCGGGCAAGGCGCTTTGATCATGCGTGCGTTTTTCTGAGTCTGCTGGATCATGCAAGACTTGTCGAGATTGCATTTCATCTCCGGGCTGCCGCGGGCCGGCTCCACCCTGCTCGCCGCCTTGCTGCGGCAGAACCCTGCTGTTGAGGCCAACATCACCAGCCCGGTCGGGGCGATGGTCAACGCCCTGCTCGTCGAGATGAGCGCCGGCAACGAGAGCGCCATCTTCTTCACGCCGGAGAAACGCGAGGCGATGCTGCGCGGCCTCTTCGCGAGCTACTACGGCGGCCCCGGTGAAGGCACGACGGTCTTCGACACCAACCGCGGCTGGACCGCCCGGATCGAGCTGCTCGCCTCGCTCTTCCCGCAGGCCAAGGTCATCTGCTGCGTCCGCCACGTCCCCTGGATCCTCGACTCGATCGAGCGGCTGATCCGCGGCAACCGCTCCGAGCTGTCGAAGATCTTCTCCTTCGACGTCGGCGGCACGGTGTACTCGCGCGCCGACGGGCTGATGAGCCCCGCCGGCCTGATCGGTTATCCGCTCAGCGCGCTGAAGCAGGCGATGCACGGTGCCGAGGCGCGGCGTCTCCTCTTGCTGCCCTACGACCTGCTGGTCGGCGACCCGGCCGCGGCGATGGCGGCGGTGTACGCCTTCACCGGCCTGCCGCCGTTCCGCCACGATTTCGAGAACGTCCGTTTCGACACCCGCGAGTTCGACGCGCGCCTCGGCACGCCGGGCCTGCACGACGTCCGGCCGCGCGTCGGCGCCGTGGAGCGCAAGACGGTCCTGCCGCCGGACCTGTGGGAGCGCTGGGAGCGCTCCAGCATCTGGCGCGCGCCGGAATTCAACACGCTTGGGACGCCGGTCGCCGGCGAGCCGGCTTCGGCCTAGGACAGGATTGAGTCATGGGTACCTACGGTTATTCCGGAAATCCGCTTTTCCTGACGGTCGCGACGACCGGAATCTACAACATCACCGCCTACGGGGCCCAGGGCGGCACCAGCTCGTCCGGAGTCGCTGGCGGAGAGGGCGGCAAGGAACAAGCGACCGTCACCCTGACCGCGGGCGAGCATATCGAGATCGTCGTCGGCGGCCAGGGCGCCGTCGCCGGGATAGCATCAGGCGGTAATGGCGTTTATGCCGGCGGCGGCGGCGGCGGCACCTTTATTCTCGGCAACACCGGTACCAACGGCGCCTACGTGCCGATCCTTGTCGCGGGTGGCGGCGCCGGCGGCTACACCGGTGCGAGTGCCGGCGGCGGGGGCGCCGCAGGGGCCGGCACCGGAGGCACCAGCGCTGGGTCGGGGGGCGGTGCCGGCGTCAGAAGCAGTGGGGCGAGTACGACTGGAGCGGTCCAGTATGCCGGACAGAACAGGACCGGGGGCTATGCCGGCGGAGGGCGAGGCTTTCCTGCCCACGCACCCGGCGGATTCGGCGGCGGTGGTGCCGCCGCCGGAGGTTATGGCGGCGGCGGCGGCGGCTACAGCGGCGGCAATGCCGGATCAAGCCATCTCGCCAAGCCGACGGGTGGAACGAACTTCGTCGAGGCGAGTGCAACCAGCTTCACCTCAACCGCCGGCGTGCACACAGGTAACGGCGAGGTTATCGTTGCGACGAACCTGACGAACGGCACCGGCCCGCAGGGCGCGCAGGGGTCGCAAGGGTCGCGGGGGACGCAAGGCTCTCAGGGGTCGCAAGGCTCCCAGGGGTCGCAAGGCTCGCAGGGGTCGCAGGGGTCGCAGGGCACGACCGGCACCGGCGCCCAGGGGTCCCAGGGCAGTCAGGGGTCGCAAGGGACCCAGGGAACGCAGGGCACGACCGGCACCGGCGCCCAGGGGTCCCAAGGCAGTCAGGGCTCCCAGGGCTCCCAGGGGTCGCAAGGGACCCAGGGAACGCAGGGCACGACCGGCACCGGCGCCCAGG
>CAXTMA010000282.1:4551-5606 GCA_964245015.1 uncultured Beijerinckiaceae bacterium
GGTCCCAAGGGTCCCAGGGCTCGCAAGGCACGCAGGGCTCGACCGGCACCGGAACGCAGGGGTCCCAAGGCACGCAGGGGTCGCAAGGCACGCAGGGGTCGCAAGGCACGCAGGGCACGACCGGCACCGGCACCCAGGGCTCGCAGGGTGCTCAGGGCACGCAAGGTACCCAGGGAGGACAGGGCACGCAGGGCGTGACCGGCACCCAGGGGACGCAAGGTACCCAGGGGACGCAGGGCGTTCAGGGGGCGCAGGGCACGACCGGCGCCGGGACGCAAGGCGCGACGGGCTCCTCCGGCGCGATGGGCAGCACGGGGGCTACGGGTGCCGCAGGTGCGACAGGCTCCACCGGCACGGCAGGAGCCACCGGGGCGACCGGCGCAACCGGAGCCATCGGGGCGACCGGCGCGACGGGGGCCATCGGGGCGACCGGCGCGACGGGGGCCACCAGCGACGTGACCTGCTTCACCCGCGGCACGCTGATCCGCACCCCCGCCGGCGAGCGGCCGGTCGAGGACCTCGCCACAGGCGACATCGTCCTCACTGCCTTCGGCCCGCGCGCGATCCGCTGGATCGGCCGCCGCCGTCTCGATCCGAGCCGCCATCCCGAGCCCGCGCGCGTCCAGCCGGTGCGGATCGCCGCCGGCGCCTTCGGCCCCGACCTGCCGCGCCGCGACCTCTACCTGTCGCCCCGGCACGGCATCGCCTTCGGCGGCGCGATCATCCCCATCGAGGTCCTCGTCGGCCACGGCGGCGTCACACGGATGGATTGCAGCAGCGTCGAGTACTACCGGCTCGAACTGGACGAGCACGACCTCGTCTTCGCGGAGGACATGCCGGCCGAGAGCTACATGTATGCCGGCCTGCGGTCGCACCTCCACGCCGACTACGAGGGCGACGAGGCGCCGCTGACGCTCCACCCCGACTTCGCCTCCTACGCGCCGGAGGAGGACACCTGCCTGCCCCTCGCCGTCGCCGGGCCGGCCGTCGAGGCGGCGCGGGGTCGGCTCGCGGCTCGGGCGGACGCGCCTCGCGGCGGTCTGCGCGGCTGGCTC
>CAXTMA010000283.1:0-5536 GCA_964245015.1 uncultured Beijerinckiaceae bacterium
GCCCAGCAGCAGCGGCAGGGCGATGATGTTGGCGAAGTTCAGCGGCATGTCGATCAGCACGGTGATCTCCAGCGTGACCACGGCGGCGAGCAGCAGCGGCACCAGGGTGAGCAGCACGTCGCCGACCCGGCGCAGCACGATCCAGAGAATGACGAAGATCGAACCCACCGCGATGAAGCCGGCGGTGATGAAGGCGACCTTGACGGTATGCCCGGCCGACTGGATCGACACCGGCTGCCCGGTGGCGTGCGGGGCGATCGACTTCACCTCGGTGGCGAACTCGACCATGTTGTCGTTGTTGTCGGGATCGCCCTTGGGAGCCGCCTCGACGCGGGCCTGCCCGGTAGCGCTGAGATACATGCGCTTGAGGCTGTCGGGAATGGTGGCGATGGTCACCTTGGACGCGTCAAGGGTGTCGCGCAGCGACTGCACGGTGGTCTTGAGCGGCGGAACGAGCGCGGTCCGGGCGCGCTGGCGGACATCCGGCTTGGCGGCGGCCAAGTCACCGGCCAGGGTGACGAAGCGGCGCGCCTCGTCGGCGCCTGCGCCCGGCTTGTTCGCACCGACCTTGTCCTTGGCGGCGACGGTGAAGGCGGCAGCCGTGCGCTCGATCGATTGCACGTTTTCCTCGTCGGTCGGGGGATCCAGCGCGCGGCTGGGATCGAGCGCGGGACCAAGGATGCGCTTGGCGCCGGCGATGATGGCAAGCTTGCGATCCTGATCGAGCGGCACGAGGTCGGAGAGGGTGGTCACGCGGGCGACGTCGGGCAGGTCGCGCAACCTGGCGGCGGTGGCGTCGGCGGCGGCGAGGTTGGGCTCGACGACGCTGATGACCTGCGTATCGGTGTTGGGATCCTTCATCAGGTCCTTGAGCGTGGAAATCGCCTCGGTGCGCTGATCGTCGAGGTTGAGCGGGTTGAAGTCGAAATGCAGGTTGCGCAGCAGCGGCGTTCCCGCCAGCGCCACGGCCAGCGTGCCGATCACGATGACGTAGCGGTGCTTCTCGATGAAGTCGTCCACCGGAGCCAGGAACTTGTAGCCGACGGGCTCGCGCTCGGCCGGAGGCCTGATCACGGCGAGCAGGGCCGGCAGCAAGGTGACCGAGCAGGTGAAGGCGATCAGCATGCCGGTGCCGGCGATCTCGCCGAGTTCCGACACGCCGCGATAGTTCGTCGGCAGAAAGGCGTAGAATCCGGCGGTCGTGGCGATGGCGGCCAGGGCCAGCGGACGCCCGACCTTGGCCGCGCCCAGCGCCAGCGCGGCGGCGAAGTCGGGGTGATCGTACCGTTCCGCCTTGTAGCGGACGGAAAACTGGATGCCGAAGTCCACGCCGATGCCGACGAACAATACGGCAAAGGCGATCGAAATGAGGTTGAGGGCGCCAACCAGCGCCAAACCGGCGGCGAAGGTGATCGCGAGGCCGGCGATCACGGTGGCGAACACGGCCGCGACGATCTTCAAGGACTTCAGCGCGGAATAGATGATGGCCAGAACGATGATCGCGGTGATGAGCCCGTTGAGGCCGAAGCCGTCGGCGACCGTCGAGAACTCGGAATCGGAGATGGGCACCTGTCCGGTGATGCGCACGCGGGCGCCGGTGGCTTGCGACAGGTTGAGATCCTTGATCGCCTTCTCGATGAAGGCGATCGGCTTTTCGCCGGGTTCAAGGGCGGAATAATCGAGGATCGGCGTGATCTGGATGAACTTGCGCAGTTGGTTGGCCTGCGGCTTCTCGCCGTTGGCGAGCAGGTTCTGCCAGGAAAAGAACGCCGGCTTGTTGGCCAGGATATTGGTCAGCGCCTCGTTCATCGAGGCGATCGGCGCCTTGTATTGGTCAAAGGTGGCGCGACCCGAGCCGACGCCCTTCGCGATGAACTGGAGCGCATCGAAGATGCCGCGCAACGACTGGTCCGACGACAGGATCGCCAGCACCGGCTGAGCCTGCCCGAGGCCGCCCATCGCCTTCTGCACCTCCTCCGGCGTTTGGAAGAGCAGGCCGTTCTTGGCAAAGAAAGGTCCGCCGTTCGGCTGCAACACCGCCTTGAACAGATCGGGGTGGCCCTGAAGCCTGGCGTCGAGCGCGGCCACGGCCTCGTCGGAGCGCTCGGGCGTGATGCCGTCGATCACCACGATGATCGTCTGGTCCTGGTCGGGGAAAGCCTTGTTGTAGGCGATCTCGTCCTGCCGCCAGGGCACCTTGGCGTCGATGAAATCATCGGTGTTGGTGTTGATCTCCAAGTTGCGCACGGCGTACCAGGAGCAGAAGGCGGTGAGGACGAAGAAGATCAGAAGGACGGCGTAGCGGAACCGGGCGCAAGCCATGACCACCGCAACCACGCTGCGGGTGATCGGACCATGAGAGATCGGTTCGGCGGACGCACGCTCGGCAGGCTCGTAAGAGGTGGTCATACCTTGCCTGCAGCGCTCCGCGTTCCCGATGGCCCTGATGCAGAACCGCTCGTCGTGACGAGCTGTCCGGCGGCAGGCTGGCCATCACCGGCTGCTGGCACCGATCCGCTCGTGGGAGCATCCGCCTCGCACAGCCGTGTGGCAGCGATGCGGCAGGTGGCGGACTTCGTATGTCGGGGCCGGGCGCAGCCTTGTCTTTCCAGCCTGTCAATGTCATCCCTGCCTGAGCCCGGCAAGCGAAAAGACGCTTCGCACCCGGCCCGGCCGCGTGCTCGCGGACTATGTCGCGGGGGTGACGCTCGCGACCGGGCGGTTCGCGGCGACCGCCGGGTTCGGGCTGGGTCGCGCACGCTGGTTGTGCGGGATCGAAGCGCGGCCTGTCAGATCGCGCGCAATCAAGGAGTGTGACGTGGGTATTCCGCTTCTGCAGATGGCGACGGTCGGATCCTATGTCGCCCGGAAGGAGCTGTCGGGCGTCAAGCGCTATCCGCTGGTGCTGATGCTGGAGCCGCTGTTTCGCTGCAACCTCGCCTGCGCCGGCTGCGGCAAGATCGATTATCCCGACAAGATCCTCAACGAGCGCCTGCCGCTGGCCGACTGCCTGCACGCCATGGACGAGTGCGGCGCCCCGGTGGTGGTGGTCGCCGGCGGCGAGCCGCTGCTGCACAAGGAACTGCCGCAGATCGTGGAAGGCGCCATCGCCCGCAAGAAGTGGGTGACGGTCTGCACCAACGCCCTGCTGCTGGAGCGGCACCTGCCGCGCTACAAGCCGAACAAGTACTTCAACTGGTCGATCCACCTCGACGGCGACAAGGCGATGCACGACAAGTCCGTGTGCCAGCGCGGGGTCTACGACAAGGCGCTCGCCGCCTTGAAGAAGGCCAAGGAGCTGGGCTTCCGCGTCACCATCAACTGCACGCTCTTCAACGACGCCGAGCCCGACAACGTCGCCCGCTTCCTTGACGAGGCCAAGACCTGGGGCATCGAGGGCATCACCGTATCGCCGGGCTACGCCTACGAGCGCGCGCCCGACCAGCAGCACTTCCTCAACCGCTCCAAGACCAAGGAGCTGTTCCGCTCGATCCTGGCGAAGGGCAACAACGGCAAGGCCTGGCCCTTCTACCAGTCGCTGCTGTTCATGGATTTCCTCGCCGGCAACCAGAAATACCACTGCACTCCTTGGGGCAACCCGACCCGCACCGTGTTCGGCTGGCAGAAGCCCTGCTACCTACTTGGTGAAGGCTACGCCAAGACCTTCCGGGAGCTGATGGACGACACGAACTGGGACAATTACGGCACCGGCAACTACGAGAAGTGCGCCGACTGCATGGTGCATTCCGGCTTCGAGGCATCGGCCGTCACCGACAGCTTCCGCAAGCCCTGGAAGCTGCTCGGCGTGGCGGCCCGGGGCATTCGCACGACCGGGCCGATGGCGCCGGAAATCGCGCTGGAAAACCAGCGGCCGGCGGAGTTCACCTTCTCGCGCCACGTGCAGAACCGGCTAGCCGAGATCGAGACCCGCCAAGCCCGGCCCGAGGAACTCCGGCCCGAGGAGCTGACGGCAGCGGAATAGCGCGGCGAAGGCGCGGCGGGCGTCGAGCCCGGTGCGGATCAGCCCCGGCAGCTGGCCGGGGTCGCGGCCGAGCGAGCGCAGGATCGCGGGAAGATCGACCTTGCCGTCCGGCCGCATGCCCACCGCGGCCGCGTGCGGCAGCGCGCGTCCGGCCGGGTCGCTGACGACGCGAAGAACCGCGAAGGGACATCCCGCGGCGGCACTCGCGGCGAGATAGGACTCCATGTCGACCGCGGCGGCGCTGGTGCGCGCGCGCAACGCGGCCTTGGCTTCGACGGTTATCACCGGGGTTTCCGCGCCGGCGACGGTCGCGAGGGTCGCGCCCGTCAAACGCCCGATCAGCCCATCCGCCCAGCGCCGGTCCACCGTGAGGCGCTCGCCCGCGGGCGTCACCACCGATTCCGCGATGATGACGTCGCCCGGCTGCCGATCCGGCGCCAGTCCACCGCAGATGCCGAAGCTGAGCACGGCGCGGGCCCGCGGGGCCACCTCGGCGAGGTCGCGCGCGAGGCGGGACTGATCGCCGCCGCCGGCGATCACGAGGACGCCGGGGCCGCGCGCGATCCGCGCTTCCGCTTCCAGGCCACACACGACCACAAGCGCGCCGCCTCGGCCTCCCGGTGCGCTCACGCGACGGCGCGGGGGCGGCCGACCCGGACCGACGCCCGCTGCCTGCTCACCGCTCCCATCCGCCTGCCGTGCGAGCCTTCACATGCCGACCATGATCCGGCGGTGGTTGCTCTGCTTGAGGTTGCGATAGCGCGCCATCGCCCACAGCGGGAAGAACTTGGGATAGCCGTGGTAGCGGAGATAGAACACCTTGGGGAAGCCGGTCGCGGTGAAGCGGGGTTCGTTCCAGAAGCCGTCGCTCCCCTGCGTGTCGATCAGGTAGTTGATGCCGCGCTCCACCGCGGGATCGTCGATCTCGCCCACCGCCATCAGCGCGATCAGCGCCCACGCCGTCTGCGAGGCGGTCGATTCCGCCTGCTGGTAGCTCTTGTATTCGCGGTCGTAGGTTTCCGCGCCCTCGCCCCAGCCGCCATCCGGATTCTGGTTGATGCGCAAGAAATGGATCGCCCGCTGCACGACGGCGTGCTCGGGGTTGATCGCCGCGATGTTGAGGGCACACAGCACCGACCAGGTGCCGTAGATGTAGTTCATTCCCCAGCGGCCGAACCAGGAGCCGTCGGGCTCCTGCGTTTCGATGAGGTAGTCGACGGCGCGCTTCATCGCCGGGCAGGAATCCTGCGTTTCACCGAGCTGCGCCAGCATGGAGATGCAGCGGGCGGTGACGTCGGCGGTGGGCGGGTCGAGCAGGGCGCCATGGTCGGCGAAGGGGATGTTGTTGAGGTATTCGTAGTCGTTGTCGGCGTCGAAGGCCCCCCAGGCGCCGTTCGAGCTTTGCAGGCCTTCGACCCATTCGCGGGCGCGGGCGATGGCGTGGCTGTATCGGTCGGGGATGGCCGAGCCGAGGTAGTTCTGGGCGCGATGCATCGCCATCACCACCACGGCGGTGTCGTCGAGGTCGGGGAAGTGCGCGTTGTTGTACTGGAA
>CAXTMA010000284.1:0-5527 GCA_964245015.1 uncultured Beijerinckiaceae bacterium
CAAAGGGGTCCCGATTCAAAGCCGATCTGGGATCCCGTTCCAGTGCTGTTTGACAGTGGTGCCGCAGCGAAACGCCGAACGGACAGGTAATTACGAAGTGATTTTCGAGATGATAAATCCATCTTGGCGCTTCGGCTTGCTGGGCGAAGCCATGCGAGGCTGATCGTGCAGAACCCATCGGCGTTTGCACCTCCGCTTGTGGCAGATGATCTCGAGGTCGCTCGTCAGGCTCCCGGCGTCATGATCGGATCGGGCAACGCCGTCGCTCCTGCGCCAGTGCTTCGAACATCGCCGCATGTTCGCGACGACCATCCTGCATTTCTTCTCCGCCTCCATGACCACGCCGGGTGAAACGACCGCCTTCGATCCCGCGACGCGAGCGGACCTTGGACGATCGGGCTCTTCCAGACCTCCGCCAGCGCCATCACCGCGTCGTGGGCCTCCGCGCAGCCGCGCCCGCGAAGCAGCGTGACCTTGCGCGAGCCATCAAGCAGGGCGGCGAGCGCGTCGACCTGGGCGGCCTGGGGCGTGACCGTAAGGACCATGGCGGCGGCAAGTACCAGGAAGGTGGGCGTCGAGAATCGCGTCGCCTCGCGGCGACGGACGGCACAGCCAAACGTCTAGCGAAGTGCACGTGACGGGCACGCAGCACGGATAAAGACCTCTATGGTTGCAGCCGGCGATAATAAGAGTGGCGATTTGTTGCGTCTATAAAAACTATACATCTTCGATCGATCGAGGTTCTTAAAGACAGATCTACCTGTCTGCTCCAGGATCGAAACTCGCCCCGTTTACATTTCGCTCGCGATTCTGATCGACGCTCTGGTCGGGCATAACCGTAGCCGAAAGGATCTCGACGAAGGCATCGATAGCGGAGTCCTGGTGATCGATGCGCTGGTCAATGACGTAATCGAGGGAACCGAGAAGCGGCAGGCCGACGTCCGACGGAACCATCGGGCTGGATGGCGGCACGAAGCGGCGACTGAAGGCGGAGATCGCGAAGCCGGAGGCCACCGTAGCTGTCAGCCCCGACAAAGTCGCGCATTCGGCCGCGATCGTCCACACGCGGTCTTCACGACGCAGGGCGTCAAGCATCGCGTCGCGGGTCTCGCTTGGAGCGGGATAAGTCGCCAGTGGGATGCCGTCCTCGACTGCTTCCAGAACGTCCGGTCGTCCCACCCAAACGAGAGGTTCGGTGAAGAGACGACGTCCGCGGCTGCGTTGAGGGTGTCGCTTGGCGAGGACGACATCGAGCTTTCCGTCTTCCAGTTGTTCGAAGAGCCTCGTGCTCAATCCGGTGCGCAGCGACAGGCCGAAGCGCGGATGCTGACGTTTGAAGAGTGTCAGGATGCGAGGCAGGTCGCCGACGAGATAATCCTCGACGATGCCAAGCTTCAGGACGCCCTCTCGAAGGGGCTGATCGAAGTGGCGGCGGACCTGATCCGCCAACCCCAACATGGCGGTCGCATAAACCAGGAGGCTACGGCCGGCCTCCGTGAGTTCGATCGAACGTGTAGTCCGCACGAATAGCGAGTGCCGCAATTTGATTTCGAGCCGTCCGATCCGCTCACTGATCGAGGACTGCGAGGTGCCGGTCTCCACCGCCGCCTTACGGAAGCTCGCAGTCTCTACGACTTTAACAAAAGCTGCAATCTCGGCAAGATCAAAGTCAGATTTCCTATAGTTTTTCACGATATCTCCGCTGATCGTTGTTACGCAACGCAGCAATCGCCATAGCGATATATTAGGCGATCAAGCGTGACGGCCTTTTCAGAAGGAACCAACAAAGGCAAGCCGTATTCCAGCTTGTGACGCACCGAGGCTGCGGTCCAACCCGCTCGATCGCAGCCTTCTTGATCTCGCCTTCGTGTCAGGCGGGCAATGATCGGCTTCTCAACTCGCTTATCGTTGACGGCGAATATCGCGGTTGTCCGGGCTCTTGGCGCGCAGAGTGTCCGATCGGGCACGATGCTGTTGTCACCGCACATGGCCGCGATCTTATGGAGAAGAGCTGCATGACCCGAACAGACGTTGCCCCTGCCCATCGCGGCTTGGAGCGGCTGGACGATCCCGTCCTCAACAAGGGCACGGCCTTTTCCGAGGCGGAGCGGCGCGACCACGGCATGGAGGGTCTGTTGCCGCCCACCGTCGAGAGCTTGGACCGTCAGCTTGAACGCGTCATGGGCCACCTCGATGCCAAGGCAAGCGACCTGGAGCGCTACATCTACCTCGTGGGCTTGAGCGACCGCAACGAGACGCTGTTCTACAAGACCCTGATGTCCGATCCGGCGCGCTTCGTGCCGATCGTCTACGACCCGACCATCGCCGACGCTTGCCTGACCTTCGGCCACATCTACCGCCGCGCGCGGGGCATGTACCTGACCCGCCACATGAAGGGCCGGATGGCCGCCGTGCTGCGCAACTGGCCGGTCAAGGACATCCGCTTCATCTGCGTGTCGACCGGCGGCCGCATCCTCGGGCTCGGCGACATCGGCGCCAACGGCATGGGCATCCCGATCGGCAAGCTCGAACTCTACACCGCCTGCGCCGCCGTGCCGCCGGACTGCTGCCTGCCCGTGCTGTTCGACATCGGCACCACCAACGCGGCTCTTCGCGCCGACCCGCTCTACCTCGGCCTGCGCGAAGAACCGCCCGCGTCGGACGCCGAGGTAGATGCGCTCGCCGACGAGTTCGTCGCCGCCGCCAACGAGGTGTTCCCCGGCGTCTGCGTGCACTTCGAGGACTGGAAGGGCACCGACGCCATCCGCCTGCTGGCGCGCTACACTGACAAGCACCTCGTCTACAACGACGATATCCAGGGCACGGCATCCGTCACCATCGCCGGTCTGACCACCGCCCTGCAGATCATCGGTGCGAGCCTCAAGGACCAGCGCGTGTTCTTCCTTGGCGCGGGATCGGCCGGCATCGGCATCGGCAACATGATCGTCGAGGCGATGGTCGACGAGGGCCTCGACCGCGCCGACGCGGTGAAGCGGGTGTCGCTGTTCGACGTCGACGGGCTGGTCGAGCCCTCGCGCCACGACCTCTCGCCCTCGCAGAAGGTCTACGCCCACGAGGGCGCCAAGCCGACCAAGGACCTGGCAAGCGCGGTCGACGCGTTCAAGCCGACGGTGCTGATCGGGGTGAGCACCACGCAGGGCGCCTTCACCGAAGGGGTGGTGAAGGCGATGGCCAAGCACGTCGACCGGCCGATCATCTTCCCGCTGTCGAACCCGACCGACAAGGCCGAATGCACGCCCGAGCAGGCCTACACCTGGACGAGCGGCAAGGCGCTCGTCGCCTGCGGCGTCCAGTTCCCGGACGTCACCGTCAACGGCAAGACCTTCCATCCCGGTCAAGCCAACAACTTCTACATCTTCCCGGCGATCGGCCTCGCCGTCTACGCCACGAAGCCCAAGCGCATCACCGATAGGATGTTCATCGCCGCCGCCAAGGCCTCCGCCGACCAGGTCAGCTCCGACGACCGCGACAAGGGCATGCTGTTTCCCAAGCAGGCGCACATCCTGGAGGTGGAGATCACCACCGCGACGCGGGTGGCCGAGCACATCTTCGAGGAGGGCCTCGCCACCGTGGCGCGCCCCGTGGACATCCGCGCCTGGATCAAAGGCCTGACCTACAAGCCGGAGTACCGAGGCTGAGGACGGCGAAGGCGCGGGTCGGTCCCCGCCCTCACCACTCGCCCGCGGCGAAGGCAAGGGCTCGATGATCGACGTCATCGCGAGCGCCCTGCTGCCGATCCTGTTCGTCGTGGGCCTGGGTTACTTGGCGGCGCGCCTGGACATCATACCCGGCAGCGCGGCGGGCAACTTCGCGGCCTTCGTCGTCAAGCTCGCGCTGCCGCTCTCGTTGTTCCTCGCCGCAGCGAAGGCGAAGCCGTCGGACCTGTCGAACACCTCCTACGTGCTCGCCTTCGTCGTCGGCTTCATGGCCACCTTCGTCCTCGGCACCATGCTCGGACGATTCGTGTTCCGGCACGATCTTCGCGCCTCGACGATCCAAGGGCTGGTGTGCGGCTTCCCCAGCATGGCCTATTGCGGGCCGCCGGTCCTCAACGCGGTGGTCGGGCCGACCGGAATCCTCGCGGTCCTGATCGGCAACCTCGTCACCTCGCTGGTCATGATGCCGGTCGCCCTCGTCCTGCTGCACGACGATGGTGCGGGCGGGTCCGGCCCGAGGCCCGGCAGGGCGAAGGTCATTGGCACCAGCCTGCTCGGCGCCGTGCAGCAGCCGCTGGTGTGGCTGCCCGTCCTCGGCGCGGTTTGCGCGCTCCTGCACGTGCCGCTGCCGGCGATCCTGTTCAGCATGACCAACGAGGTCGGCTCGGCGGCCGGCGGCGTCGCGCTGTTCACGCTCGGCCTCATGCTGGCGGGCCTCACGTTCAAGGTCGATCGCGAAGTGCTGATGAACGTCGCCGTCAAGAACATCCTCCAACCGGCCCTGTTGCTCGGCGCGGCGCTCGCCTTCGGGCTGCGCGGCGCGCTGGCGCAGGAAGTGTTCCTGATCGGCGTCCTCCCCGCGGCGACGCTGGTGCCCGCCCTCGCCCACAACAACGGGACGTACGAGGGCGGGTCATCGCTCTCCGCGATGGCGAGCACCCTGTTCTCGATCATCAGCATCGCCGCCGGCATCGCCATCGCGAAGGCCGCGCTGTGACGGTCCGTCCGCCTTTGCCCGATCACACCATCAAGGAGCCAGCCATGGCGAACGATCAAGCGAACGATAAGAGGCCAGCCGCGCTGCATGACCTGCCGCGACGATCGATGGGAGTTTCATGATGTTCGGTTTGGGATCGAAGGATCATCCCTCGCTTCGTGACCTGCCGGTCGGCATCGCGGCCGAGGGCCAGCGCCACGAGTTCGACAGCATGGGCAAGGTCGACGTGCCGGCGGACCGCTACTGGGGTGCGCAGACGCAGCGCAGCCTGATCCACTTCTCGATCGGCAACGACAAGATGCCGAAGGAGGTCTACCACGCCTACGGCTTCGTCAAGAAGGCCTGCGCGCTGGTCAACGCGGCCGAGGGCCGGCTCCCGAAGTGGAAGGCCGACGCGATCGTACGCGCCGCCGACGAGACCATCGCCGGCCACCTCGACGACCATTACCCGCTGTACGTCTGGCAGACGGGGTCGGGCACCCAGTCCAACATGAACGTCAACGAGGTGATCTCCAACCGCGCCATCCAGCTGCTCGGCGGCACGCTCGGCAGCCAGAAGCCGGTGGCGCCCAACGACGACGTCAACATGGGGCAGAGCAGCAACGACACGTTCCCGACCGCGATGCACGTCGCCGCAATCGACGAGATCGACGCCAAGCTCCTGCCGCAGGTCGAGGCCTTGGCCAAGGCGATCGAGGACAAGGCGGCGCAATGGTCCGACGTCGTCAAGATCGGCCGCACCCACCTCGAGGACGCGGTCCCCCTCACGGTCGGCCAGGAGTGGTCGGGCTACGCCGCGCAGATCCGGGCCTGCATCGCCGCCATCGAGCACAGCCGCGCCGGGCTGCTCGAA
>CAXTMA010000285.1:0-5505 GCA_964245015.1 uncultured Beijerinckiaceae bacterium
CGTCGCGGCGGACATGGTCGCCGGCATCGTCTGCGCGGGCGGCATCGGGCTGGTCGAGCATCGAAACACCTGGATGGGCGGACGACCCTCGTTAAAGGATCAACCGGCGTGGTTCAAATCGCCGCGCGATCGGGCGACCCTGCCGGCGATCACGGCACCGGGATCGCGTAGCGGCCCATGAACATGGCGACGATCTCGTCGACGTGGGCCCGCATGCGCGCCCACGTCATCGGCGGCGAAGTCTGCAGCACCAGCCACGTCAGATGAAGGTTGGTCAGCACGGCGCCGAGAAAGATGCGGGCGGCGCGCTCGGTATCGGAGCAGGCAAGTTCGCCGCGATCGCACGCGGCGGCCAGGAACTCGGTCAAGCGTTCGCGGACGCGCTCGGGCCCGGCCTTCATGAAGAGGACGCCCAGTTCGGGATTGCGTGGGCTTTCGGCGATCACGATGCGGCAAAGGGCGACGGCGTCCTCGCCGCTCATGGTTTCAAGCATCTTGATCCCCAGCGAGCGCAGCACGTCGGCCACCGTTCCCGGCTGCTCGAAGCGCTCGTCGAGATCCTCCAGAAACGAGCGCGAGCGAGCCGAAACGATTTCGGCGAACAATTCCTCCTTGCTGCCGAAATGCCGGTACAGCGTTTCCTTGGACGCGCCGGCACGCGCGGCGATGCATTGCATCGTGGTGTCGGCGAAGCCGGTTTCAAAGAACACCTGCTCGGCGACGGCCGCGATCTCTCGCCGGCGCCGCTCGCCGCGTGGGACCGGGTTGCAAACCGGATGCACTTGCGCAGTTGACGCGACCATGCGCTTCCTGATTAATAGCCGAACCGGCGGGTTCGGTTGCCGCTGTGCACCCAAGCACTAATCGCCAGCAGCGGCAACCAACAACTTGGCGAGATGACCCCATGCCGAACGAGCGTGACGCATGAGCCGAAACGAACCCAAACTGCCCCAAGACCATCCCGAAGACGGAGATGTCCGCACGCGTCCCCGCGACGAGCGGCCGGCGCAACCTCATCCCGGCGAGGAGGCCGAGCATGGCGCCGGCGAAGACGACGAGCACGCCGGCGACGACGACAAGCAAACAGATGAATTGTCGCCCGACGAGAAGGACGAGGCTTCCCGCAAAGGGCGTCGCCCGCTGGTCCTGTTCATCGCCATCCTGGTCCTCGCCGGGCTGGGGCTGGGCGGCGTGTACTACTGGCTGGCGTCGCGCAACATCGAGGACACCGACGACGCCTACACCGACGGTTTCGCCGTGCAGATCGCCCCGCAGGTCGCCGGTCGCGTGGTGTCGCTTGACATCACCGACAACCAGTTCGTGCGCAAGGGGCAGGCGCTGATCCACATTGACCCGCGCCCGTTCATCAACACCCGCGATCAGGCCCAGGGCATGCTGGACACCGCCAAGGCGCAACTCGCCGGGCAGAAGCTTGCCGCCGAGGTGGCGCAGAAGAACTTCCCCGCCGCCCTGCAGGTCGCCGAGGCCAACCTCGCCGCCGCCAAGGCGACGCTGGCCCAGCGGCAAGCCGACTACGCCCGGCAGAAGAGCCTGCCCCGGCAGGCCACCACGCAGCAGGAGGTCGACAGCGCCACCTCCAACCTGCAGAACGCCCAGGCTCAGGTGCTGCTGATGCAGGCCCGCGTCGTTCAAGCCGAGCCGGTGCAGCAGCAGATCGGCGAAACGGAAAAGCAGGTCGGCCAGTTGCAGGGGCAGGTCGAGCAGGCGCAGGCGCAGCTCGATCAAGCCAACCTCAACCTGTCCTATACGGTGGTGAAGGCGCCGCAGGACGGCTGGATCACCCGCCGGCAGGTCGATCTCGGCAACTACGTGCAGACCGGGCAGCAGATCCTGGCCATCGTGTCGCCCGACGTGTGGGTGACGGCGAACTTCAAGGAAACGCAGCTCGACCTGATGCGCACGGGCCAGAGCGTGAAGATCACCGTGGACGCCTACCCCGACCTTGACCTGCGCGGCCATGTCGACTCGATCCAGCTCGGCTCGGGCTCACGCTTTTCGGCCTTCCCGGCGGAGAACGCCACCGGCAACTTCGTCAAGATCGTGCAGCGCGTGCCGGTAAAGATCATCATCGACAGCGGCCTCGATGCAACCCTGCCGCTGCCGCTCGGCATCTCCGTCGCACCGCGGGTGACGGTGCGATGAGCGGTCGCGCGGACACGGCGAACGCGAGCGCCCCCGAAGCCCGCGGCGGCGCCGGCCGGAGCGGGGCCGCCAAGCCGGCCGCGAACGGCAAGACCAAGAGTTCGGGGAAGCCGTCCGGCGACGCGCACGCGGGGCAGAACTGGAAGCCGCGCTTCAACCCCTGGCTGATCGCCGTCTCCGTGACGCTCGCCGCGTTCATGGAGATCCTCGACACCACCATCGTCAACGTGGCCCTGCCCTACATCGCCGGCTCGCTGGCCGTCTCGAGCGATCAGGCGAACTACGCCTTGACCTCCTACCTCGTCGCCAACGGCATCGTGCTCACCATCTCCGGGTGGATCGCCGACACGATCGGGCGCAAGCGCTATTTCCTGATCTGCCTCGCCATGTTCACGGTGTGCTCGTTCCTGTGCGGCATCTCGCAGTCGCTGGCGCAGATCGTGATCTTCCGCGCCATGCAGGGCTTCTTCGGCGGCGGTCTGCAGCCCAACCAGCAGGCCATCATCCTCGATACCTTCGAGCCGGCCAAGCGCGGCGCCGCCTTCTCCATCACCGCCATCGCCACCATCGTCGCGCCCGTGCTCGGGCCCCTGCTCGGCGGCTATCTGACCGTGACCTACGACTGGCGCTGGATCTTCTTCGTCAACATTCCCGTCGGCCTTCTCGCGGTGATTTCGAACTTCTTCCTGGTCGAGGACCCGCCGTGGGAGAAGGAGAAGCAGAAGCGCAAGGGGCGCGGCATCGATTACATCGGCCTCGGCCTGATCGCTCTCGGGCTGGGCTGCATGCAGGTGATGCTGGACCGCGGCGAGGACGACGACTGGTTCGGCTCGCCCTTCATCGTCACCATGGGCGTGCTCGCCTTCATCGGGATCTTCGGGGCGATCTGCTGGCTGCTCACGGCGAAGAAGCCGATCGTTAACCTCGACATCTTCAAGGACAAGAATTTCGCGATGGGCTGCACCCTGATCGCGGCGATGGGCTTCATCCTGTACTCGTCCGCGGTGGTCATCCCGCAGTTCTCGCAGCAGGTGCTGGGCTACGATGCCTACAATTCCGGGCTGATCCTGGCGCCGGGCGGCCTCGTCATCATCGCCCTCATCCCGATCGTCGGGGTCATTTCGAAAAAAGTGCAAACCCGCTACATCGTGATGTTCGGCTTCGCGCTGATGGGCGTCGCGCTGGTGTACTCGTCCGGGCTCGTTCCCAACATCGACTTCAAGACGCTGGTTCTCATGCGTTCGGCGCAGACGGCGGCGCTGGGATTCCTGTTCGTGCCGATCTCGCAAATCGTCTACCTGACGCTGCCGCGACGGCTGCAGTCGGACGGCGCCGCCCTGTTCTCGATGTTCCGCAACGTGTTCGGCGCGGTCGGCATTTCGCTCGCCACCGCGCTGGTCACGGAGCGCACGCAGGCCAACCAGGCGCACCTGTCGAAGTTCGTGACGCCGCTCTACGACGGCTATGCCAACTACATCCAGCAGAGCGAGGCGGCCCTGCGGGCCCTGGGGCGCGCACCGGGCTCGCTGAACCAGCAGGCCACGTCCCACGCCTTCACGGTCTTCAGGGGGCAGGCCCAGGTCCTGGGCTACTCCAACGTCTTCCTCTACACCTCCGTGATCGCCTTCATCGTGGTGCCCTTCTGCCTGCTCATATCGAAAAAGAAGGCGCAGGGCGGGGGTGCGGGGCACTGAATGGGCGCGCATTTTCCCGCTCCGCGCATCGGCGGTCGCCGCGTCGCGCCCGGCGGCGTGCCGGGCATATTTGAAACAGCGCTTGAGAATAGTTCGGTCGCGCAATCCCCTTCATGCTTTGGTGATTGCTTTTACTCCCGCGCCGTTCTGTGTGTTGTTGAGTGATGAGCAAGTTCAGGGCTGCGGTGAGTTCGATCTGCAACAGGCACACTGGTGCTGTTCTGGCGGTCCGCGCCCTGGTCGGCGTAGGCTTGGTCGGCGTCGGCGTGGCCGGCTGCGTGGGTCCGAACTTCGTGCCGCCGATCCCGGCCACCGCGGATAGCCGCACCTTTCTCGACACCGGCAGGGCGGTACGCACGCCAGTGGCGGTGCTGCCCGGCACCACCGGCGCGCCGACCGACGTGGCATGGTGGGCCAGCTTCAAGGATGCCGAGCTGTCGAGGCTCGAAGCGCGCGTCGCCGACCGCAACCTCGATGTGCGCACGGCCACCCTGCGCATCGCGCAAAGCCGGGCCAACGTCGCCTCCACCGCCTCGCAGGCGCTGCCGACGCTGAACGGGACGTTCCAGGACTACCGCCAGCAGTTCTCGCAGAACGGCCTGTTCTCGCTGGTGCCGATCCAGTCGCTCGCCGGCGCGGGCGGCGGCGGCGGTGCGGCGGGAGGCGGCGGCGCCAACCTGAGCCAGGCCAACCGCATCGTCACTGGCTTCAACAACTACGTCATCGGCTTCGACGCCGCCTGGGAACTCGACCTGTGGGGCCGCGTCGCCCGCTCGATCGAGGCGGCCGACGCGCAGTACGCGATGAACGAGGACATGCGCCGCGACACGCTGGTGTCGATGACGGCCGAACTCGCCCGCGATTACGTGTCGCTGCGCGGCACCCAGGAACTGATCCGCATCGCCAAGGACAACCTCAAGGTCGACCAGGAGATCTTCAACGTCACCAAGGTGCGCCAGGACAAGGGGTTGGTGACCGGCCTCGACGTCGAGCAGGCGGCGAGCCAGGTCGAGTCGGTCAGGGCGCAGATCCCCACGCTCGAAGCGCAGGAAATCCAGCAGATCAACATGATCTCCTTCCTGCTCGACGAGCCGCCGCTGGGGCTCTCCGCCGAGCTGATCACGCCCAAGGCGGTGCCGCGCAACCCGCCACGGGTGCCGCTCGGCCTGCCCTCCGAGCTGGCGCGGCGCCGCCCCGACATCCGCGAGGCGGAAGCGCAGCTGCACGCCGCCACCGCCAACATCGGCGTCGCCATCGCCGAGTTCTATCCGTCCGTGCGCCTCAACGCCGACCCGACGCTACAGGCACTCGATCCCAAGAACATCTTCAAGGGCACCTCGCTGCAATACATGCAAGTCGGCCCCTCGGTGACGCTGCCGATCTTCCAGGGCGGCCGGCTCAAGGCCAACCTGACCATGATGGAGAAGAGCCAGCAGCAGGCGGCGATCGCCTATCATCGGGCGGTGCTGAACGCGTGGCACGATGTCGTCAACCAGCTCACCAGCTACCGCACCGAGCAGCAGCGCCGCGACCGGCTGCTGGCGCAGGTCGGCCACGCCCGCCAGGCGCTGGCCTTCGCCCGCTCGCGCTACGACCAGGGCGTGGCCGACTTCACCACCCTGCTGCAGAACGCGCAGACGGTGCTCAC
>CAXTMA010000286.1:0-5473 GCA_964245015.1 uncultured Beijerinckiaceae bacterium
CGGGCCGACGTGCCGGACCGCAACGGCGGCGTGCTGGTGATGGCCACTTCGTTCGGCGTGTATCCGTTCCTGCTCAAGCTGTACGCCGACGGCGGCGACTAGGGCCCGGCGTTCCAGGCCGGCTGCGCCGGGTCTGCCGCAGCGTCGAGATCGTCAAGCGCTCCGACACGGCCAAGCGTACGGCCAAGGGCTTCGTGCTGTGGTCAAACCGTTCAGGCTGTCGCCTACCAGCCCATACACGCGCTTCACTCAGGGTTTCGACGAACATGTCGGCGACGTTGTTGATCTTCATGGAACGCGTCCCTCGCTCGATGCGGACTCCAAGGTCGGTGACCTGGATCATCTTTCGCCCGTCCGGCCGGCGCCGAAGGGCAGCGGCCTTGTTCGGGTGATCTCATGGCTCGATAACACCACGCCGGAACGCTCGTTCGACGGTCGGCGCTGGCATGATGCGAACGCGTCTTCGCGACTGACGAAGGCTAAGCAGGTTTCGCAAAAGTGCCCCGCGATTTTGCGATCAAAACCTTTGGCCTATCAAAGAGCCAAGCGGATGAAGCGTCGGCCTGCCAACGCGAACCTGCTTAGCTTGGTTTGGAGGCGCTTGCGTGGAGGTGGTCACGGAGCAGCGCCGCCGCGGGCGACAGCACCCTGTCCTTGCTGATAACGACCACGAGTTCGCGGGCCGCCCAGGAGTCGGTCAGCGACTCGGCATGCAGGCCCATCGGCTTGCCCAGAATGTGGAACACCGGCTCGGGGACGATGGCGACGCCGAGCCCCGCGTGCACCGTCCGGCAGATCGCGTCGAAGCCCGGCACGTGGATGCGCAGGCGCAGCGGCTTTCCAGCTTCCCGCGCGGCGCGTTCGCAGCGCCGGAAGATCGAGCTCTCGCGGTGAAGCCCGATGTGATCGTGGTCGAGCGCGTCGGCGAAGGACAGGGGACCCTGTCCGAACAGGGCGTGGTCGGGACGCATCATCACCACGAGCCGGTCCCGGCGGTAAGGGAAGGCGTCGACGTCGCGGAGGTCGACCTCGGACGAGCAGGTGCCGACCTCGGCGTAACCCTCCCCGACGCCTTTCGCGACCCCGCTCGATGGACGCTCCTCCAAGCTGATACGGAGGTCGGGGTTGGCGTCGAAGAACCATTTCAGGTCGCCGGGCAGCGGCCCGACGATGGTGGACAGGTTGGACAGCATGCGCACGTGCCCCCGCACGCCCAGCCTGTACTCGCCGAGTTCGGCGATGAGCGACGAGGAGGCTATCAGCACTCGTCGGGCGTGTTGCAGCATGCTCTCGCCGGCCGGGGTGAGCCGCATCCCGCTCGCCGCGCGCTCGAACAGGACGACGTCGAGGTCGGTCTCCAGGTCGAGCAGGCGCTTGCTGGCGGCCGACGGCGCGATCCCCTCGCGGGTGGCGGCGCGGGTCAGGACGCCTTCCTCGGCGACGGCCACGATGAGGCGCAGCGTGGTCAGGCTGATCCTGTCGGAACGGAGCGGCACTGCCACCATTGCGTCGACGCCCCGTGATGCGGCCCAGCGTGGCAGCCCGAGCGGACCTGAATGCAAATCCCGTACGTTCGCCAAATGCGAATGTGCCTTCGCGGTTCACCAACGCGCGCCCGAGAACGTTCCACGAGATCGTCGGTTGGAACGGCAACACGGGCGATCGACGCTCGTGACATCGGCCGGCCAGTCTACGTCATCGGTCGACCTCGACGGAGCGCTCGCGAAGCGCCGTCCCGGACCGAAGGCCGAGCGCAGCAGGAGATCAATCATGCATGACTTTCTTCAGCGTCCGAAGACCCGCAACGCCAGGCTGCGCGAGCTCCTCAAGACCCCGCCGGTGGTCGCCCCCGGCGCCCACGACGGGCTGTCGGCCCGCCTCGTCGAGCAGGCTGGCTTCGACGTCGTCTACATGGGCGGCTACGCCACCACCGGCTCGCTGCTGGGCCGGCCCGACATGGCGCTGCTGTCGGGTACGCAGATGGTCGAGAATGCCCGCCGCATGGCGGAGGCGGTGACCATCCCGCTCGTCGCCGATGCCGACACCGGCTACGGCAACGCCATCAACGTCATCCGCACCGTCCACGAATACGAGGCGGCCGGCGTCTCCGCCATCCACCTGGAGGACCAGACCGCGCCCAAGCGCTGCGGCCACATGGCCGGCAAGGGCGTGATCGCCGCCGGCGAGATGGTCGGCAAGCTGAAGGCGGCCATCGCCGCACGCACCGATCCCGACTTCGTCATCATCGCCCGCACCGACGCGCTCGCCGTCCACGGCGTCGACGAGGCGGTGAAGCGCGGGCAGCGCTACGCCGACGCCGGCGCCGACGTGGTGTGGGTCGAGGCGCCGACCACCGAGGCCGAGCTGGAGACGATCACGAAGGGGCTGAAGGGCATCCCCGTGCTGCTGAACTGGCTGGAGAACGGCGAGACGCCGATGATCGGCATGGACAAGATCAAGGCCTATGGCTTCGGCATGGTGATCTACCCCATCGGCTCGGTCTTCACGATGCTGACCGCCCTACGCGAGCACTACGCCAGCGTCCGCAAGGCGGGGACGCCGATCGACCGCGTCAGCCAGCTGCCGCAGTTCGAGGACTTCACCAGCGCCGTCGGCAAGCGGGAGATCGATGCGCTCATCGCGGAGTTCGGTGATCCCGACGCCCGCAAGGCTTGAGCGTGAAGGCCGAAGCGCAGGCCACGATTGTTGAGCGGGCGCCGGAGCGATCCGGCGGCCGACCGGCCGCTACCATAAGCCAACTTTCGCAAGGACCCACGGACCATGCCGAACAACCTTTCCCACACCCTGATGCGCGAGCACCTGATGGACGGCGACATGGTCGTCGGGTCCGAGATCGGGCTGCGCATCGACCAGGCCCTGCTGGAGGACGTGCTGGGCCCGATGATCATGCTCGAACTGGAGGCGATGGATGCCGACCGCGTGAAGGTGCTGGCCGTTCAATATGTCGACCACAACCTCCTCGAAGTCGACAACCTCAACGCCGAGGAGCACCTGTTCCTGCGCTCCGCCTGCAAGCGCTTCGGCCTGTGGTATAGCCGGCCCGGCACGGGTATCAGCCATCCCACGCACATGCAGCGCTTCGGCAAGCCCGGCGCGGTGCTCGTCGGCGGCGACAGCCACACGGCGGCGGCCGGCAGCATGGGCATGCTGGCGATCGGCGCGGGCGGCGCCGACATCGCGCTCGCGATGATGGGCGAGCCCTTCTACGTCAAGATGCCGGAGATCTGGGGCGTCCACCTCACCGGCACCCTGCCGGACTGGGTCAGCGCCAAGGACGTGGCTTTGGAGATGCTGCGCCGGCACGGCGTCGAGGGGGCCTTCGGGCGTATCGTCGAGTACTACGGTCCGGGCCTCGCCTGTCTGTCGGCGATGGACCGGCACGTCATCGCCAACATGGGCGCCGAGATGGGCGCCACGACAACCGTCTTCCCGTCCGACGAGCGCACCCGCGAGTTCCTGGTCAACATCGGGCGCGAGGACGACTGGCGATCCCTGGCGGCGGAAGATGGCGCCGCCTACGACCACCACGACGCCGTCGACCTCTCCAAGCTCGAACCGCTGATCGCCACGCCCTCCAGCCCCGGCAACGTGGTCCGGGTGCGCGACGTGCCCAAGCGCGACGTGTACCAGTCCTACATCGGCTCCTCGGCCAATCCGGGCTACCGCGACTACGCCGTCGTTGCGGCCATCATGAAAGGCCAGACGCCGCACGACCGCATCTCGCTCGACATCAACCCGAGCACGCGGCAGGTCTGCGAGCAGCTGGTGGCCGACGGCCACATGGCGGCGCTGCTGGAGGCCGGCGCGCGGGTGCATCAGCCGGGGTGCAACGGCTGCATCGGCATGGGCCAGGCGCCGGCGGTCGGCCGCGCCTCGCTGCGCACCGTGCCGCGCAACTTCCCCGGCCGCTCCGGCACCAACGAAGACGCCATCTACCTCTGCAGCCCGGAAACGGCGGCGGCGGCGGCGCTGACCGGCATCATCACCGACCCGCGCGACCTCGACATGGACTATCCCAGGATCGTCGAGCCGAAGGGGCCGCGCGCCAGCATGCTGAAGCTCACGCCGCCGGCCGAGCCGGAAGTGGCGCGGGCGACCAGGCTGGAGAAGACGGACAACATCACCAGCCTGCCCGACCTCGACGCGCCCGGCGACGACCTGCGCGTGGCGGTGCTCCTCAAGGTGCCCGACGACATCTCCACCGACGACATCGTGCCGGCCGGCAAGCTCCTGCCTTACTGGGCCAACATCCCCCACGTCTCCGCCTTCGCCTTCCGCGACGTCGACAGCGACTACCCCGACCGGGCCAAGGCGAAGCGGAAGCAGGGGACGCTGCACGCGATCGTCGCCGGCCACAACTATGGGCAGGGGTCGAGCCGAGAGAACGCCGCCCTGGCGCCACGATACCTCGGCCTCGGCGCGGTGGTGGCGAAGAGCTTCGCCCGCATCCACTGGCAGAACCTCGTCAACTTCGGCGTTCTGCCCCTCACCTTCGCCGATCCGAACGACTACGACCGGGTGAAGGTCGACGACACGCTGGAGATCAAGGGGTTCGCCGACGCGCTCAAAGCTGGCCGGGAGATTGAGGCGAAGGTCGGCGATCGCGCGGTCAAGCTCGGGCACGACCTGTCCGAACGCCAGATCGCGATCGTCCGCGCCGGCGGCGTCATCAACAAGTGGAAAGCTGACCGCCGGTAGCGTCACTTCGGCGGTGCGATGGCGATGGTGTGATATGGTCATCGACCCGCGGGCGCCCTTGAACGTCCGCTTCGGAATGGCTTCGCGGCTGCTCCATACGCCCGCCGTGGACGCATTGCCGCCGTTGCAACTTCGACGCTCCATGGCTGGAGCTGCGGCTGGTTTAGATCGCTGCGCGCTCGGTAAGGGTCGGAGGACTTTGGACGTTCCGTCGAGTTCGTGCACCGCGCTCTCGATCCGGATCTGCCTGAGCGAAGGCTGAATCGTCGCCCGACGCAGCCCTTCGTTTTCACGACATCACAGCCGTGCGGCTTCACGATCTCATTCGCCGCTGCCCGGAAGTTCGGGCAGTCGAGGCGCGCCAGCCCTCATATGATTGAACAGATACTTTGACGCCGGATGCGCAACCCACTCGAGTGGTCACTGACGATGGCCCGCAGGCAGCCGATCATGCCGATGTCTACACTCAAGCCTGTGCCGCCCATGCATGTCGCCAGAAGGTGATGGCGGCTTCCCAGATGGCCAGAACCGAGGATGGGCAGGGATCGGGAGCAATGGATGACGCTGCCAGCCAAGCCGCGGAGGATGCGAGGCGGCGGGAGCCGACAGGTGCAAGTCCGCAACCGGCCAAGTCGACCCTCACCGACCGGAGCACGGCGGTGGCCGTCATTACCTTGGGCCGTTATCGCGTTCTGCGCGATCCCGGTGCCGTCACCTAACTGCAGGACGCTTTGGAGCAGGCCAGGGCTGCCAA
>CAXTMA010000287.1:0-5425 GCA_964245015.1 uncultured Beijerinckiaceae bacterium
GCGCGCTGGCCGTCTTCGCCAGCAGGTTCGCCGCGCCCACGGCGGTGCTCGGCGCCCTCATCATTCCAACGCCGAACAGCGGCGGCGTCACGGAAGGCACGCTGCCCGAAGCCGCCGACATCCGCTACCGCCGCGACGGGCCGGCCGGCATATTGCGGCTTGCCTGGGCAAAACCCGACGGCGATGAGGCCGTGGTGGTCGCGCACAGCCGGGGTGGCATCTACTACGATGGCGCCACCGGCGAACCGCTCGGCCGCGACCTCGGCGAGCAGCTCTATCTCGATCTCGCGGTGGTTGAGGTTGCGTTGGCGCGGCGCGGGCGTCCGCGACCGGCGGGGAAGGACGACGGGCCGCAGCTTTGCCCCGCGCCGGAGATCGACACGTTTGGTAGTAAGAAGAAACATGTCTTGGACTACGAGGATGACGTGCACCGGCGCGTCAACCCTATCGTGCCCCTCCCGCGTGGCTTCGCCGTGCGCATCGTCGATCCGGTAACAAACAGAGCGCAATATCCCGACGACTGCTTCCGCTACGCCGGTGACCTCGTCGATGGCGACATGCAGGCGGGCGACTTCGCCGACGCCAAAGGCGAGGAATACTCGCATCTCCTGACGCTGCCCTTTGCGGGCAGAGTCACAAATAAGCTGGTTGAGACAACGAGGAAGCACTTGCGCGCCGCGGAGGCGCGCGGGGCAAGGCTCAAGGTGTACTTCGCCGAGCAGGACGCGGCCGATCACTTCCGGGAGGTGTTCAGGGAAAGAGAGCTCGGCAATGTCGTCGTCGGTTTCTTGCCGCCAAGCAGGCCGGGGCAGAGGAGACGGCGATGACGGACGAGAACAGGCCCAGGCTGGTCGCCCGCCGCCACTGGTTCTCCGCCGTCGCCACCTGGGGGGCGCGGGCTGAGCCGGCCGAAGCGCTGGCGGCGCGCTGGCTCGCCTTCGTCGCGCGGCTGCAAGCCATCGACCCCGCCTTCGCGCACTGGATGCACTGGGCGGAGGACGACGTCACCCGCATCCCGTTCCAGCCAACGCTGCCCGCCCAGATCGCCCGCGTGCTGGCCGCCACCGAGCGCCACGTCACCGGCCGGCTGGTGCCGGAGGCCGGGGTGCAGATGACGAACTACAGCGACACCGACCAGCTATCGCGCTATGTTACCGTCTTCATGTCCGGGGGCAACAGCGGTCCCCACAGCCTCCGCAACTGCGCCAGCGTCGCGACGAGCCACTTCGCCGTGCCCGAGCCGCACCTCGTCGGCTTCGAGGTGTTCCGGCAGTTGGTGTTGGCGCTGGCGGAGGTGTTCGGGGCGACGCAGGCCCATGCCTGCCCTGCCGACCTCCGCGACCTCTGGCCGAAGGGGCGAGGGGACGACCTTTCGCTCGCCTGGATCAGCTACGTCGCCCCGCGCTTCGCCGATCTGGTGACGCCGCCGCCGGGCGTCGTGGTGGAGCGCTGCCCGGACGGCGGGTTGCTGATGGCGGCGACAACGGACACCTTCGCCCTGGCCAACCCCGCCCACCTCGCCGCCGCGCGCGCCATCCACGCCGCGCTCGAGTCGTTCAACGCCGTGCCATGGACGCCGGAGACGGGGAAGTGAGCGCAACAACAATGACATAGGAGTTCGTGGTTTCATTGCGGCTGGCGCGCCAGCCTTTCCTAAGCTGTTGCTTGGGCTGGAACTCCACTTTGATGAGTGCCTTGGACACCGCCGGTCATACGATCGGGCGGTACAATCGCGGCGCTCAGGTCGGTCCTCATCCGCGATGGGCACGAAACCTACTATTTCCGACGGGTGATCCCGCAAGGTCTCCGGGCATTCATGCTGCCGCCCTGGACAGGCAAGCGGGAATGGAAACGGAGCCTCCGCACCGAAGATCCCTCCGAAGCGCACCGCCGCCGCCCACTTCGCGGAGTGCATGGCGGACTTCGAGGCGGCCGAACGGCGAAAGCAAGGGTTGTCGGTGGAGACGCGATCAATCTCCGTCACTAACTCCGCCCCGGAGGACGTTGAGCGCGATGTGATGGCCGCGCTGTTGGCCGAGGTTGAGGCCATCCGCCTCGATACGGCCGCGCTTTTCAGGCCGCCGTCACCCATACTCCCGCTCAGCGCAGCCGTTGCAAAAGCCGGCACAAATCTCGGCACAAGAACTCCGGATCAGGTTCAGCCAAGCGTGGCATTCCCTACCGTGACAACGATCATGACGCCGAGCCTCAGCCCGAGCTGGTCGGTGAGCGTGACGAGCACGGGCGAAATGGCGACGATTGGCATCCGCGCGGTTGGAAGCTTGGTGGCGTTCATGGTAGGACGGCGACGTGCGGTCCCGGTAGCTCAGCAGGATAGAGCAACGGTTTCCTAAACCGTAGGTCAGGGGTTCGAATCCCTTCCGGGACGCCATTGATTTATCAGAGTTTTCTACCTTTTTGATTGTTCCAAACCTGCTTTTGCATGTCGCGCTGAATGCGACATAGGTTCGTTGATTTTCAGTAACTTAGGTTTGGTTGCGGCAGCTCCGCGCGACATGATCTGCGACATACGCCCATGTCACACGTCCTTCAGATGCTCCGCTAGACGGGTGAGCAACACCGACAGATTGATGACTACGAGGCGCGCGTTGCCGGGGCGCTTGAGCGCGGCCAGCACGTCCTCCGCCGTTCCCGTGTCGACCGCGATTTCGTCGGCTTGCTCCGCCTTGGCGAATGGCTTCATCAAGCTCCCACCGACAAAGAGAAACCGATCGGAATCGTCCGCCTCCGCTGCCGGAAACCACCATAGAAAGTCAGGGTGCTTGCCGAGGATAGCCTTGATTGTGCTGGGCGGGATGCCTGCCTGCGACAGTTCGAAGATGGCTGCTAGATAGACCGCATCATCAGCCGTCCACTCCACCTTCTGTCCTACCCCCGACGAGCGCTTCACCAGCCCGATACGCTGGAAGTTTCTGACACGACCTCGGAAGCTCGCCATCGCCTCGGGTGGGATTTCATTCATCTGAGCGATAGCTCGCTCGATGTCCGCATACCGAAACATAACCCCTCCGAACCGCCTTCGGCCTGCATAGCTTGAAATGAGATAAAAGTCCGCAATCCCCGTTGACGTTCGTTGGCTTCCGCCCATATATGAGATAAGGTTACCTCATCATGAACAAATAATGAGTTCAGGCGGTCGATTGATCCCAGGCATGCTGGCGATCTCGACGTATTTCGGACTGCCCAAGCCGAAGGCGAACCGGTTGGCTGCACAGGGTCTCTTACCCGGAGTGTTCAAACTTGGCCGCGAGTACTTCCTTGACCCGGTAGCCGCTGAAGCGGTGATTGCGGAGAAGGCGCGACACATGGCTCGTCGCTGATGATCTTAAATCAAAGTGAAGGATCGTCCCACAATCAAAGATGATCCTACAAAAGTTTTGAGTTAAACGGTGCCACGCCCGTAGCGTGGGGACGGCAGTCGGCGGATTCCGGGACGTTCGGAAATGGCGTTTCTGTTCGGTGGGCACATGATGCCTGTACGGCATTATTTGTGTCCATAGCCGAACCACTTGCAGGAAAGGAAGAGCATGACTTTGAAGGTGCGTGAAACCAAGTTGCGGCGCATGGCACATCGCCAAGAGCTTCGGCTCATCAAAAGCCGCACCCGCAATCCAAACGCGATGGACTACGGCATGTACGGGCTGGTCGACAAGTGGACGAATGGAGTTGTCAATCTGCCGCTGGCGCAACGGTGGGTGTGCAGTTGGGACCTCGACGCCGTCGAGGAGTACTTGACCTCGGATGATAGCTCCGCACCCAACGCTACAGCGCGTGAATTACAGTTGGCATAGAAAGTTGCCTGACGGCGCCGCTGCCTTATACAGCGACGACTGCTTTAGTCATGCGTCACAGATGAGCCATTCAGTTCTCGGAGGAGGTCACATCATGATAATCGACGAACCAACAGACAAGCCGATTGTCGACGCTGCCAAACGGGCGATCTGGCGAGCTGCAAAAGAGAGTCGCGCCGCGGAAGAAATCTTCGCAAAGGCGCTTAGCACCAACAAAGCCTTACGATCGTCGCTAGTCGCGTCGGTTATAAGAGGCGTAGAAAACGAAATAATTTGGTCGAACGCGTCAATGGTCTCACAAGGTCGACGTGCTGACAAGGGACCTGCCCGCAACGTTACATAACGGGAGATGGCCATTGGCTCTGTCCAACGCGGAGCGGCAAGCAAGGCATCGCGAGCGCATCAAAGCCAAACTGGCTTCAGCTGCGACAATCTCCGCGAACGAACCGAAAAGCTTGAAAGCAAAGCGGTCACCTTACTGGAAGAGATCCGACGCAAGTTCGAAGACGGTATGAGCGAACTGCTTGGTCGCGGGCTGGGCAAGTATGACGATGTTCCAAAGATCTACGAGTCCCAGCGCATGGCAGTCGCCCGAATCAATGCCCTTGGTGCTGTTGGTCAATGGACGTTGCTCTTCGAGCGATTGCATGAGGCCGGTCAGAAGGCCGCCCTCGATATGAAGATGGGTTGCTATCGAGATTGGGACCGAGACAATCCGAGCCAACAATCGGCTTTAAACGCGTCCAAGGCGAACGAGCCTGTACCGCCGCACAAAGGCGGCCGGAAGAGACGGAAGAACACCGTTACGTAACGGGTCAAACAACAGTCGTTAGACGCCGTCAGGGAACCTCACCACCGGCCGGCGGCGTCACCGGCCACTCAACTCCTAACAACCCCATCAACGTCGCCTGTGAGGCCCCCTGCCATTGTGAGGGGGCTTTCGCGTGGGCGTCACCCACCCTTGAATAAAGAAGCAAGCAATGGGAAATCGAACAGGCGACGTCGTCATCGGGACGGTCGCCCGCGCCAGTCCGCGCGAACGATTCGATGTCCGGCTGCGCGACATCGAAGGCGGGCGCCGCTGTCTCGCCATCAGCCGACAATTTCGCAACAGTAGAGATGAATGGTGGCCGGACGTCAGCAGGGCCTTTCGTGGGATCACAATCCCGGTCGGACGGATCGGTGATCTCATAGACTTGCTAAGGTTGGCAGAAGATCAAACTACCCGCGAGCGCGAAGCTGCAAGGATTCTGCCCGCTTCAAATAGCTACGGATAGTTTTCACCTCGTTAATTAAAGCGCGGATAAGCGATATTGCCGCAGTGCGGCGGGGATAATGTATGTACGATACCGATTCCGATACTCTTGTTCCGCCGCCGTGCGTCGCGCTGTCCAAACGGGACCACGCCGTCCGTTACGCCGAGCAGGGATACCGGGTCTTTCGACTTTGTCCCGGAAGCAAAAAGCCCTTCGATGATAACTGGCCAAATGTTGCCAGCTACGATCCCGTCCGTGTTCATGCCATGTGGACCTCATACGATCCTGTCTGCGAGGTACAGCGCGAGCACGATTACAATATCGGCATCGCAACCGGAAAAACACGCGACGGTTATG
>CAXTMA010000288.1:0-1338 GCA_964245015.1 uncultured Beijerinckiaceae bacterium
TCCTCGTCGACCTCCTCCGCCTCGTGGGTATGGCGGATGAAGACGATGTCGACGTGGCGGTAACGCCGCTTCAGGAAGATGTAGAGCAGGGTGAAGAAGCGCTTGGCGACGTCCTTCATGTGCTCCGTCATCGAGGCGGACGTGTCCATCAGGCAGAACATCACCGCCTGCGCGACCGGTTTGGGCACCGCCTGGAAGCGGCGATAGCGGATGTCGCGCGGATCGATGTAGGGGACGCGCCGGCTTCGCCTTTGCAGGAAATCGAGCCGCTCCGTCAGTTCGGCGATTCGGGACGGGTCGGCCGCTTCCCTCTCGGCCGCGGCGATCTCCGCCTCCAGGCGGTGGATCTCGTCGGGGGTCGGGCGCTTGAGGGCGATGCGCCGGGACATGGAGTTGCGCATGGTCAGCGTCAGCGACAGATTGGCCGGCGATCCCGACACGGAGTAGCCGGCCCGCTGCAGGCTGACGTTCTCGGATTTGGCCAGCGTCTTCTTGGCGAGGTCGGGAAGCTCCAGATCCTCGAAGAAGAGATCGAGGTATTCGTCCTGCGAAAGGGCGAAGCGGAAGTCGTCCTGCCCCTTGCCGTCGTTCGCGCCTTCCCCGCCGCTGCCGCCGCCGCCATTCTTCGGCTTGGCGATCTTGTCGCCCTGCAGGTACTTCTTGTTGCCCGGCAGCACCACCTCGCGCTGCCCGCCGCTCGCCGCACGATGCAGGCGAGGCTCGCGCAAACCGTCGATGGGGATGGAAATCTCGCCGCCCTGGTCGATGTCGCGCAGGCCGCGGCCTTTCGAGTTCTCTCGCACGGCCTGCTTGACCAGCGCCTTGGCGCGGCGAAGGAAGCGCTGCCGGTTGGCAAGGCTTTTCCCGCTCGTATTCAGACGGCGATCGATCAGATTCATGGTCTCGACGTGCCCGCGCGCCCTGTAGCGGCGGACCGGGATCCGATCCCCCGCCGAACCCCCACGATAGCACATCGGCTCGCCGCGAACATTGCCACGGCGATTTCCGTCCGATGCTGCCGCCCGCTCATCCCGCCTTCTTGGCTCTCATGTACCATTCCACCAGCCGGCGGACCTGCCGCTCGGTGTAGCCGCGCGACATCATCCGCTCCACGAAATCGTGGTGCTTCTTTTCCGTGTCGCTGTCGCGCTTGGAGGTGAAGGAGATCACCGGCAGCAGGTCCTCGACCTGGGAGAACATGCGCCGCTCGATCACCTCGCGGACCTTCTCGTAGGACGTCCACGAGGGATTGCGTCCGGCGTTCTGCGCCCGCGATCGCAGCGAGAACTTCACCACCTCGTTGCGGAAGTCCTTGGGGTTGGCGATGCCGGCCGGCTT
>CAXTMA010000288.1:1438-5405 GCA_964245015.1 uncultured Beijerinckiaceae bacterium
ACCTTGATCACGTAGATGCGGTCGATGAAGGCTTCGTTGTTCTTGTTGGACCGGAAGCTCTGCCATTCCGACTCGTTGGAATGGGCCATGATGATGCCGGTGAAGGGGATCGAGCCGATGTTCTCGGTGCCGACGTAGTTGCCCTCCTGCGTGGCGGTGAGCAGGGGGTGCAGCATCTTGATCGGCGCCTTGAACATCTCGACGAATTCGAGCATGCCCTGGTTGGCGCGGTTGAGGCCGCCGGAATAGCTGTAGGCGTCGGGATCGGACTGCGAGAGCGTTTCCAGCCGGCGGATGTCGACCTTGCCGACGAGGCTGGAGATGTCCTGGTTGTTCTCGTCGCCGGGCTCGGTCTTCGAGACGGCGATCTGGCGCAGCCGCGAGGGGCTGAGCTTGACCACCTTGAAGCGGGTGATGTCGCCGCCGAATTCGTCCAGGCGCTTGACGCACCACGGACTCATCAGGCCGGTCAGGCGTCGGCGCGGAACAGCGTATCGGTCTTCGAGCTGCGCGCCCATGGTTTCGGGATCGAACAGCCCGAGCGGGCTCTCGAACACCGGCGAGATCTCGTCGCCGGCCTTGAGCACGTAAACGGGATAACGCTCCATCAGCGCCTTGAGGCGCTCGGCCAGCGAAGACTTGCCGCCGCCCACGGGCCCGAGCAGGTAGAGGATCTGCTTGCGCTCCTCCAACCCCTGCGAGGCGTGGCGGAAGAAGGCGACGATGCGCTCCACCGTTTCTTCCATGCCGTAGAAGTCGGCAAAGGCGGGGTAGATGCGGATGGTGCGGTTCATGAAGATGCGCCCGAGGCGCGCATCCTTGGCCGTGTCAACGACCTGCGGTTCACCGATCGCCGCCAGGATGCGCTCGGGCGCGTTGGCGTACATCATCGGATCTTCGCGGCAACCGCTCAGATATTGAACAAGCGACATCTCGGTCGCACGGCGGGAGTCGTAGGTCCGCGTGAAGGTGTCGAAGAGATCATCCATCAGCGACAAGTGTCCATGCTTGGCCGCCGGACTGAGTCCCCGGTGGCTGGTTTCAGGACGTGCGAAGCAGCCTACGCAATAGGTGCGCCTGTATTTGGGCAGGCGCTACAACATCCGGCGACTAATTCGTTCATGCGTCGATTTAGACACATGAGACGATGACGCATCACCTCGGCCCAGCGGCCGCGCTCGGCTTCGGCGGCAGCTTGACCGAACGCTGCGGCATTCCCTACGGCGACGGGCGGGACTGCGCCGCCGCGTCCGGGGCCACCTGCGCACAACGCCGCGCCCGCCACTCGTCACGAGCGAACCACGCTCCAGCCGCCGCCAGCATAGCAGCGAGGGCGAACCAGGTAAAAGCATAAACGAGATGGTTGTTGGGGAACGAGATCACGGTGAGGCCGCCGATCGGCAGACCGCCGGGAGTGGCGGTCGCATCGGCATCGACGAAATAGGGGGCGACCCGATCCCCAGGCCCGTCCAGGCCCCGCTCGGCGGCGATCGCCGCGACGTCGCGGGAATACCATCGGTCGGCATCGGGCGCGTTGGCGCGAAGGAAGGCGCCCTTGGGTTCGCTCACCCGCAGCAGGCCGGTCAGCTTCACGGGGCCGGGAAACTCCGACTCGGGGCGGGTGGCGACCGCGCGGTTGTCGGAGGGGACGAAGCCGCGATTGATCAGGACGATCGGGCCGCCGTCGGTGCGCAGTGGCGTCACCACCCAGTAGCCGGCGCCGAGCTCGGTCGTCGCCTGCACCAGGGTTTCCCGGTCGTTGAGAAAGGTCCCGGCGAGCTCGACATGTCGATAAGCGTCTTTGGCGGCGGTGACGTCGCCCCAATCCGCCGGACCCGGCGGCGGCACGGGCGGTGCGCGGACCCGCTCATCGACGCGAGCGATCAACGCCAGTTTCCACGACAGCCTGTGCACCTGCCACGTGCCCAGCGCGAGAAGGGCGGCGACGGCGAGAAGGATCGCCGCTGCCAAGACCGCCAGCGCCGCAGGCGAGCGCCTCGCCCGGCCGATCGGGTCATCGACCGCGTCCTCGGCTGGCAAGATCTCATCCCGCAAGGCGCGAGACCTGGCCGAGGGGTAAGCCCCCCGACGCGTCAGGGCATGTTGCGCATGTCATGCATGGTGACGGGCATCATGTTGGTGTTGAGGTGGTACATCACCCAGATCGAGCCCGACAGGGTGATGCCGAGCAGGACCATGGTGAACATCAGGGCGAGCAGGGTCCACCCGCCCTCCGAATGCGTGTTCATGTGGAGGAAATACACCATGTGAACCAGGATCTGCGCGGCGGCGAAGGCCATCACCAGGGCCGCGGTGAAGATGTGGTTGGAGAAGACGTGGTGCATCACGACGTAGAAAGGGACGGCGGTGAGAACGACCGACAGGCCGAAGCCGGTCAGGTAGCCCTGCAGGGTGCCGTGGCCGGCCTCCGTATGATCGGGAAGCGGGTTCGCCCGGCCGTGGGCCGAAGCCGTGTGGGATGTGTCGGCGTTCATGTCGGAGGCAACACGCTGATGAGGTAAACGAAGGAGAAGACGCCGATCCAGACGACGTCGAGGAAATGCCAGAACATGCTCAGGCACATCAGCCGGCGCTTGTTCTCGGGGATCAGGCCGCGTTGCAGCACCTGCACCATCAGCACGCAGAGCCAGATGATGCCGAAGGTGACGTGCAGGCCGTGGGTGCCGACCAGGGTGAAGAAGGACGACAGGAAGGCCGAGCGCTGCGGCCCGGCTCCCTCATGGATGAGGTGGGCGAACTCGTTGAGTTCCAATCCCAGGAAGGCGGCGCCGAAAAGGCCGGTGACGACCAGCCAGATCAGCATCGTGTTCTGCCGGCCGCGCTCCATGTCGAGCATGGCGAAGCCGTAGGTGATGGAGGACAGGAGCAGCATCGAGGTGTTGAGCGCCACCGTTCCCAGATCGAAGATGTCGTTCGGGGACGGCCCCGCGGCATAGCTGCGCCCGAAAACGGCGTAGCAGGCGAACAGGGTCGCGAAGATGAGGCAGTCGCTCATCAGGTAGAGCCAGAAACCCAGCATGGTGCCGCCTTCGGCGTGACCATGCTCCTCGGCGACGAAGAACCGGAGGCCCTCGTCGGGGCCGGCGTCGAGCGAACGGGTCATCGAGCGGCCCTCACCGAGCGGGTCCTCATGCTTGGCCGACCAGCATCCGGGTGCGACCTTCCTCGGTGTGCACCACCTCCTCGGCCGGGATGGTGAAATCCCGGTTGTAGTTGAAGGTATGGCCGATCGCCGTCACCAGGATGCCGATGAAGGACAGAGCGGCCAGCCACCACACGTACCAGATCATGGCCACGCCGAAAGCGAGGGCAAGGCCGGCGAGGATCACGCCGGCTGACGTGTTCTTGGGCATGTGGATGGGACGGAAGCCTTCCAGCGGCCGGGAATATCCGCGCTTCTTCATGTCGGTCCATGCATCGAGGTCGTGGATGATCGGCGTGAAGGCGAAGTTGTATTCCGGCGGCGGCGAGGAGGTCGACCATTCCAGCGTACGCCCGTCCCAGGGATCGCCGCTCACGTCGCGCAATGCTTCACGGTTGCGGACGCTGACGTAGATCTGGATCAGGAAGGACACGATGCCGACCAGGATCAGCACGGCGCCGAAGGCGGCGAGCACGAACCAGATCTGCAGCGAGCGGTCGTCGAAGTGGTTCTGGCGCCGCGTCACGCCCAGCAGCCCGAGCACGTAAAGGGGCATGAAGGCGAAGTAGAAGCCGATCGTCCAGAACCAGAACGACATCTTGCCCCAGAACGGATCGAGCTTGAAGCCGAAGGCCTTCGGGAACCAGTAGGTGGTGCCGGCCATCAGCCCGAACAGCACGCCGCCGATGATGACGTTGTGGAAGTGCGCGACAAGGAACAGCGAGTTGTGCAGCACGAAGTCGGCCGGGGGCACGGCGAGCAGCACGCCGGTCATGCCGCCGATGACGAAGGTGACCATGAAGC
>CAXTMA010000289.1:0-230 GCA_964245015.1 uncultured Beijerinckiaceae bacterium
GTGGCTGCGGGCCGGCCACGCGGAGGCGGTGCGCCGCCCCATCAGCCGTCCTCCTGGTTGAGCAGGGCCAGCGCGCCCAGCATGCTGGCGACGACCGCCGGGGACCAGGCGGCGACCGGCGGGCTCAGCCCGCCCGATCCGCCGAGGTCGCCCACGAACTTGGTCGCCACATAAAGCACGAACCCCGCCGCGACCCCGCCACCGACGAATTTGCCGCCCCCCCCAAAGCG
>CAXTMA010000289.1:240-5400 GCA_964245015.1 uncultured Beijerinckiaceae bacterium
GCCACCAGCAGCAGAGGCCGGGCGAGCAGGGTCTGGTATTGCAGGCGATAGGGCGCGCCATCCAGCCCGGCCGTTTCGGTCTCCTCGCGCAACGCCGGAAGCTCCCAGAACGGGACGGCCTCTGCGGTCATCGAGCCTTCCACGATCTCGCCCGGCCGCGACGACGTGGCGATGAGATAGGTCGCGACCGCGCGCGGCTGCTCGCCGGGCTGCGTCACCTGCACGTCGCGCAGCGTCCAGGCCCCGCTGTCGCCCAGCACGGCCTGTGCGGCCTTGACCCGCTCGATGAAACTGCCGGACTTGTCATAAATGTAGGCGGTGACGCCGGTCAGGCGGTTGTTGTGGTCGAACGCGCCGCCCGCGCGCAGGATCGCTTCGCCGTCGACGCCGGTTTGGCGCACCCAAAGGTCGGGCTTCGAGTCCCGGCCGGCGTCGCCGCCGAAGATCGCCGTCTCGATCACGTCGGCCCGCTGCTTCATCATCGCCGACAGCGGGTTGAGGACCGTCACCGAGATCACGCCGATCAGGGCGGCGATGCCGATGGGAGGCCCGAGGAACTGCCACACCGAAATGCCCGACGCCCGCGCCACCAGCAGTTCCAGCTTGCGCGTCAGATTGAGAAAAACCGCCATCGCTCCAAACAGCACGCAGAACGGCAGCACCTGTTCCGACACGGCGGGGGTGCGCAGGAAGGACAAGAACGCAACGGACGTGGTCGTCACACCGGCGATGTTGCCGGTGCGCCGCAGCAGCTCCACGAAGTCGACCACGAAAACCAGGCTGAAGATCGTCGCGAAAACGGCGAGGATCATCCGAAAGAAGCGGGATGACAGGTAGCGGCCAAGGGTTGAACCGATCATCGCGCGGCGCCGATCATGGCGCCATTTACCGCAACGAGGCGTTCATCGCGGCCGCGGGACGAGTCTGCGGCGCCGGACGTCTCGCGGCGGCACGATCGTGTTGCCGACGAGCCCGTAGCACGCCCGACGCGCGCGGCACGCGTCGGCACGCGCCGGGAGGTTTGCGTGGTGGAAGGCGATCGGGTGAGCGGCTGAACATGCGGATCGGGACCGGAAGAGCCGCGGGACGGGCTGAGCGGCAGCTTTCAGCCTTACTGCGGCGCGAGGCAAGAGCCTAGTGTGCGCCGGCAACACCGGGCGGCAACACCGGCGATGGCGATCACGTCGTCGTGGGTCACGTCGTCGTGGGTCACGTCGTCGTGGATCGACCTGACTGTCTCGCGCAGCTTCCGGCGCGGTCGATCCTCCAAGAAACGTCGAAGCCGCTTGCAACGCCGCTCGCAATGGCACTTGGTCGCGGCGATGCCGAGGTGCATTCGCGTCTTCGATCGGTCCGGCAAACCTGCGTCCGTTGCGCCTGCCGCGAAAGCGACCCTTGCTTCAAGCCTCGCCGACCCGGATGATGTCGCGAAATGTTCACCACGCCTGTCCCGAGGGACCGGCGCGGCCATGCCCAGCCAACGGCTCCGCCTCGCGCGGCGGAGCAAGGATCGACGATGTCAGACAGCATCAGAATCGACTATGCGTCGTTCAGCGACATCACCTCGCAACCGGCGGGTGACGGCGCCGGGTTGGTGGCGGTGGTCTTCGCGTCCAAGGACCTGACGTTTGGCGAGGTGACTCGCGCCTTTCTCGATCGAGCGGGGACGGACCTCGTCGCCAAGGCCGCCGCCGCCGCCAAGTTCAAGGGCAAGAACGGCACGGCCCTCGACCTGATCGCGCCGGCCGGCGTCGCGGCCGATCGCTTGATCGTGGTGGGCGTCGGCGGCGACGACGAGGGGGCCGGGGGAGCGAAGAAAACGTCCAAACGCGGCAAGGCGGTCGAGCCGACGAGCCTTGGCGGCAGCGGCGCGGGCCGGCTCGGGCGCGGCGCCAAGGCGATGGTGCTGTTCGACCTGCCGCGCCCGGTCGAGGATCCGGCCCGCGCCCTCACCGATTTCGGCATCGGCCTGCGCCTGCGCGACTACAAGTTCGACACCTACAAGACAAAGAAGAAGGACGACGGTGACGACGAGGACGGCGCCACGCGGGTCACCATCGCGGTGAGCGACCCGCAAGCCATGCTGGCCGGCGCGGCCGAGCGCGACGCCATCGCCGACGGCGTCATCACCGCCCGCTCGCTGGTCAACGAGCCGGCCAACATCCTCTACCCGCAGGTCTTCGCCGAGCGTGTCACCTTTCTGGAAAAGCTCGGCGTTTCCGTGGAGATCCTGGACATCGCCGCGATGGAGAAGCTCGGCATGGGCGCCATCGTCGGCGTCAGCCAGGGCTCGGCCCGACCCGGCCGCATCGTGGTGATGCGCTGGAACGGCCTCGGCGATGTGGCGGCGGCGGCGTCCAAGGAGTCGTCACGGCCGATCGCCTTCATCGGCAAGGGCGTCACCTTCGACACCGGCGGCATTTCCATCAAGCCTTCGGGCGGCATGGAGGACATGAAGGGCGACATGGCCGGCGCCGCCTGCGTGGTCGGGCTGATGCAGGCGCTGGCTGGGCGCAAGGCGAAGGTCGATGTCATCGGCGCCATCGGCCTCGTCGAGAACATGCCGGGACCCGACGCGCAGCGCCCCGGCGACATCGTCACGTCCATGTCGGGCCAGACGATCGAGATCATCAACACCGACGCCGAGGGCCGCCTCGTGCTCGCCGACGTGCTGTGGTACGTGCAGGACAAGTACAAGCCGCAGATCATGGTTGATCTCGCGACGCTGACCGGCGCCATCATCGTGGCGCTCGGCCAGGAGCACGCCGGCCTGTTCGCCAACGACGACGAACTCGCCGGCCGCATCCTTGCCGCCGGGCTCGCGACCGGCGAGAAGCTGTGGCGCATGCCGCTGGGGCCGGCCTACGACAAGCTCATCGATTCGCGCTTCGCCGACGTCAAGAACTCTGGCGGGCGCCACGCCAGCTCGATCACCGCCGCGCAGTTCATCCAGCGCTTCGTCAACGACGTGGCGTGGGCGCATCTCGATATCGCCGGCATGGGCATGTCGTCGCCGTCCTCTGACATCAACCAGAGCTGGGGCTCGGGTTGGGGCGTGCGCCTGCTCAACCGGCTGGTGGCCGATCACTACGAGGCGCGCTGACCGCCTCGTCATCTTGGAGATCTGGTTCTACCACCTGCAAAGCCAGCCGCTGGAGCGGGCGCTGCCGGCGCTGGTCGCCAAGGCGGTGGCGCGCGGCTGGCGGGTGGTGGTGCAACTCGTCGACGACCTTCGGGTCAAGGTGATGGACGACTGGCTGTGGACCTTCTCGCCCGAGAGCTTCCTGCCGCACGCGACCGACCGCGACGGCCGACCCGAGCGCCAGCCGGTGATCCTGACGAGCGGCGGCGACAACGCCAACGCCGCCGCTCTGCGCATCCTCGTCGGCGGCGCCGAGCTTCCCGCCGGCCTCGACGGATACGAGCGCCTCATCATCCTGTTCGATGGCGGCAACACCGCCGAACTGGCGACCGCGCGCGAGCAATGGAGCGCGATCAAGGCGCGCGGCCTCGCCCCGACCTATTGGCAGCAGACCGACGCCGGCGGCTGGACGCGGCGCTTGTAAGAACGGCGGGGGGAGCGGACGGCGTCCCCCGCCGATCATTCATGGTATCTTAACGTCCTCGACCGGATGCTCACCGGCGAGGGCGGAACCCATCATGCACCGACCCGCCACCCGCGAAGGGTCCGATCCATGACCTGCCCCGTCCTGTCCCTCGTCGTCGCCACCAAAGGGCGCGCGGCGCCCTTCGCCCAGCTGTTCGCCAGCCTGGAGGCGCAGAGCTTCGGCGACTTCGAGGTGATCGTGGTCGACCAGAACAACGACGGGCGGGTGGGGACGCCGGCCGCCGAGGGCTGGCGTTTTCCCGTTTCGCACCTGCGCACGCCCGGCGAGAGCGGCGCCAGCCGGGCGCGCAACGCCGGCTTCGCACGAGCGGCGGGCGAATTGATCCTGTTTCCCGACGACGACTGCTGGTATCCGCCCACCTTCCTCGCCGATGCCCTCGCGGCCATGGCGCGGCACGGCGCCGACGTGCTGGCCGGGCGCGCCGCCGATTCGGAGGGCCGCGACATCAACGGGCGCTTCGAGGCCGACCTGACAACCATCACCCGCGACACGGTGTGGACGACCGGCATCGAATGGGTGGTGTTCTTCCGCCGCGACGTGCTGGCGATGACGAGCGGCTACGACGTCGACATCGGGGTCGGGGCGGCCACGCCCTGGCAGTCGTGCGAAGCGCAGGACCTGATGCTGCGGGCGCTGCGGGCCGGCTACCACTGCGTCTTCGATCCCGCTTTGTACGGCCACCACGCGGTGCTCGATGTCCGCTCGCCGGCGATGCTGGCCAAGGGCCGCGCCTACGCCCGCGGGCTCGGCTACGTGCTGCGCCGCCACAAATACCCGCTCGCGAGCGCGCTGAACTGGATCGCCCGGCCGGTCGCTCGCGCCGGGCTGAGCCTGGGCAAGGGCGACCTTGCGGCGGCGCGATATTACGGCGGCGTGGCGCTGGGCCGGTACGAAGGCTGGCGGATGCGGCCGCTCGCCGCCGGCCAGGCCCGCCGACGTGTGCCGGCCGTGGCGGCGGCCAGCGGCTGATCCGCCTTACCAAGGTCCCGTCACCATCCCGTCGCTTGCGCGGGATCGACTCCGCCCCGCCGATTGTTCGCGGGCTCCGCCGGATCTAATCTCTCCGGGTCCGGTCGCGGCGGGCGTTTCCCACAAGGCTCGTCCGCCCGGCCCGGACCCGGCGGCGACTTCAGCGCCAACCCGGCGAAGGTCGCCCGCCCGCGACATCGGAGGCCCGATTGGTGACGGCGAACGGCAACTCTCCCCCTGCGATGTCGGCCGACGCCGACATCCGCCGACGCGATGTCGCCGCCGGCCGCCATCGCCGCCCCAGCGTCGCCGTTCGCCGCCATCGCCCTCGCACCCGCCTCGTCCGGTCGCCCCGATGCTGATCGGCGTGCCCTTTGACCTCGCGGCGATGGCGCGCGGCCGCCGCGCCGAACTCAGGCTCGGCCAGGCGGACGTCGCCCGCGCGGTGGGCGTCGGCCGGCAATGGATCGGCCGCTTCGAGGCCGGCCACGGCGCGGTGGAGCTCGCGCTGGTGCAGAAAACCTGCCAGGTGCTCGGCCTGGAGCTGCGCCTCAGCTTCGCC
>CAXTMA010000290.1:0-5339 GCA_964245015.1 uncultured Beijerinckiaceae bacterium
ACCTCCATCTCGTACTCCTTCCAGCCGAGCACGCTTTCCTCGACCAGCACCTCGTTGGTGGGCGAGGCATCGATGCCGCCCTCGATGATCTCGATGTATTCGCTCTTGGTGTAGGCGATGCCGCCGCCGGTGCCGCCCATGGTGAAGGAAGGGCGGATGATCGCCGGCAGGCCGATGTCGTCGATGATCGCCAGCGCCTGGGACAGCGTCTTGATCTGATGCGAGCGCGGCGTGGCGAGGCCGATCTTGGTCATCGCCTCGCGGAATTTCTCCCGGTCCTCGGCCTTGTCGATGGCTTCCGCCGTGGCGCCGATCATCTCGACGCCGTGCTCCTTCAATACGCCCATGCGCTGCAGCGAGAGGGCGCAGTTCAGCGCCGTCTGCCCGCCCATCGTGGGCAGCAGGGCGAAGCCGCCGGGCACGGCGTGGCGCTCGGCCGCGATGATCTTGGCCACGACCTCGGGCGTGATCGGCTCGACGTAGGTGCGATCGGCGAGATCGGGGTCGGTCATGATCGTGGCCGGGTTGGAGTTCACCAGCACGATCCGGTAGCCTTCCGCCTTCAGCGCCTTCAGCGCCTGGGTGCCGGAATAGTCGAACTCGCACGCCTGCCCGATGATGATCGGGCCAGCCCCGATGATCAGGATGGTGGCGAGATCGGTGCGCTTGGGCATTGTGGGGGTCCGAAGTCCTGGCGCGGCGTGCTGACGCGGCGCTGAAGGCCGCGAAACGGCCGGCTGCCGGGCGGATGCCCAGGCTTGTGCGTCTTTCTGACGACAGCATCGCCGCAAGGCAAGCGGACGACGGCCGCCCAAGCTCCGCAGGCCTTTGCCCCGCCGGCCGCCCGGTCTTTGCCTCCGCGCGGGCAAGCAGGACGCTGCGTGCGAAGATGCGCGGGTGATAACAAGGGTCTCAACCGTCGTTGCCATAGGCAACACTGCCCGCCGTGCTATAGGAAGCTCAGCCACGACGATGCGTTCGTCCCGGCCCTGCTGCCGGACGCGGGCCGGCAGGACGGGACATCCCTGCGCGTGACAACAGGTTCCAAGAACAGGATTTCATTTCGATGACACGTCGACCGAGCTTCTCCGGCCTGAGCTTCTCCGGCGCATCGGCCCTGGCCGCCGCCATCCTGATGGTCGCCTCCGCCACCCCCTCGCTCGCCGAAGGCCCTTTCTCAGCCTACCAGGGCAACTGGTCGGGCATCGGCGTCGTGTCCGTTTCCAACGGCTCGAAGGAGAAGCTGCGCTGCCGGGCGCACTACGACGTGGGCAGCGGCGGCAGCACCTTGTCGCAGAACCTCACCTGCGCGAGCGACAGCTATAAGTTCAACGTCGTGGCGGACGTCCGTTCCGAAGGCGGCGCCATTTCCGGCAACTGGGAAGAAACCTCGCGCAGCGCCAAGGGCCGCATCAGCGGTTCCATCACGCCAAGCCAGGTTTCGGCCTACGTTCAGGGCGTCGGCTTCACCGCCCGCATCGGCATCGCCGCCCGCGCCGGCAAGCAATCCATCACCATCAGCCCGACCGGAACGGACATCAGCAACGTGTCCGTGACGCTGTCCAAGAGCTGATCCAGGGCTGATCCAAAGGCGAACCGGGGAACGGCTCGGCGGAGTTCCTCGTCCAGGCGCTCCGCATTCCCGCACGATCGTCAAGAAGGCCGGGTCCGTCCCGGCCTTTCCCCACCGACCGCCCACACGGACCGAGCGAAGCGCATCCCTGCCTCCGCGATCCACGAGGAGTTTCGCTTGGCACGTCGGCCCACGAAGTCGCGCGGCTGGTTCTTCCGGACCAAGCAGCCGCACCACTTCACTTGGCTCATCGCCCTGGTGCTCGCCGCCATCGGGCTGATCGGCCTGCGCGTCCACATCGACTTCGTGTCGAGCCACGTCTTCTGGTTCGTACTGGCAGCCTACATCGTTCTCGCGCTGGGCACCGTCATCGACGGGCTGTGAGGGCCGGCGTCGGGCCGGGCGGGGATCGGCCCGCCGGTCAGTCCAGCAGCATCCGCTTCAACAGCTCCACCTCGTCCGACAGCGTCCTGTCGTTGCCGGCCAGCCCCTCGATCTTGCGCACGGCGTGGAGCACGGTGGTATGATCGCGCCCGCCGAACCGCCGCCCGATCTCGGGCAGGCTGCGCAGCGTCAGCACCTTGGAAAGATACATCGCGACCTGGCGCGGGCGCACCACGTTGGCCGTGCGCCGCGAGGACAGGATGTCGGCGCGGCTGACGTTGTAGTGCGTGGCGACGAGCTTCTGGATGTCCTCGATCTTGACGCGCTTGGGCTCGCGGGTCCGCACGAGGTCGCGGATCGCCACCTCCGCCGTTTCCACGCAGAGCGCGGTCTGCGTCAGCGAAACGTGCGCCATCAGCCGGTTGATCGCGCCGTCGAGGTCGCGCCCGTTGGTCTGGATCACCGAGGCGACGTAGGCGATCACAGCCGGCGGCACGTCGAAGCCCGGCACGTTGTGGCGCACGGCCGCGACCCGGCTCTCCAGCATGCGCACGCGCAACGCCTCGTCGAGCGGCCCGATCTCGACGCACAGGCCGCCCCCCAGGCGAGACCGCACCCGCTCTTCCAACGCTTCGAGATCGGCCGGCGGCCGGTCGGCGGCGATGATGATCTGCTTGCGGGCATCGATCAGCGCGTTGATGGTGTGGCAGAATTCCTGCTGGATCGACTTGCCCTGAAGGAACTGCACGTCGTCGATGATGAGGATGTCGATGCCGCGCATGCGCTCCTTGAAGGCGAGCGACGTTTGCGCCTTCAAGGCGAGAACGAAGCCGTACATGAACTTCTCGGCGGTGAGGTAGATCACCCGGCGGCGCTGCCCGAGGGCTGTGTGGGCGATGGCCTGCAGCAGGTGGGTCTTGCCCAGCCCCACCGCCGAATGAAGGAACAGCGGATTGTAGATCAGCGGCTCGTCGGGCGCGGCGGTTGCGATGCGCTGGGCGGCGGCATGGGCGAGCTGGTTGGATCGACCGACGTGGAAGGTTTCGAAACTCATGCGCCGGTCGAGCGGCGAGCCGGTCAGGTCCCCCTCGCCCGTTTCGCGCGGCGGCTGCCTGGGCGACTCGGCGCCCGACGAGGCGGAACCTGCCGGCGCCTCGCCGACCGACGGAAGAAAGCGTGGTGCCGGGGCGGCCGGCGGCTGGCGGCCGAGGACACCCTCGAAGGCCTGCGGGCGGGCGCTGGCCGGCCGCGACGAGGTGCGCACGCCGATCGCAAGCGCCTGCACGCCGACGATCTCGGCCGACAGGATCGCCAGCATGCGGTCAAGGTAGTGCGATTGGATCCAGCTCTTCAGGAACTTGGTGGGAACGCTGAGCTGCGCGACGCCGCCGACGACGCCGTCGAGTTCGAGGCGGGCGAACCACGAGGAGAAGACTTCCTCGCCGAGTTCGGCGCGTAGGCGGCGGGATACGCGGCTCCACGCCTCGTCCGAACGGCCTGGCCGGATGTCTTCGGCGACCGGGGAGCTTTGCGGGGACGCGTGCACATCGATCTGCAGCTTCGACATTGATGCTCTCTACGCTTCGTGCACGGGGCCGGCGCGCTCGGTCAAGCGCGACGGCAGGGGATTCGACGGACGTCAAGAACGGGCGCGGACGGCGATCATGGCAGCGCAAAGTAAACAAGACACCGCCGAGCCGCCGCCCTCGCGCCGGACGCCTCGATCCCCACGGCGATCTCGCATGATGATGCCCCACAGAACACTTGCCTCCCCCGACACCCGGCTCTCGCGAGCGTCGGCCGGTCATGTCACCTCAGGGTCGGCCGACGTGCCGAGCGTGTCCGCCACGGCCGGCTGCGCTTTCATTTCGAAAACGCAGCGCGTCGAGGAGTTTGGCCGGGATCGTCGTGCGGATGGCAAATCGTTAAAAAAGGGTAACAGGAACGTTTGGCGCGGCAAGCGCCCGCGGCGGATCGCAGGTCCGCAAGATGTCGTGGGATGGGTGAGCCCGGCGCCAAATCGAGACTTGCCTGAGCTAAGCAACTGATTCAACGAGCACCGATGCGGCGTCAATCATCTTGAGTCACAGCCATGTGCAAAACGGGAACAACACGCCCGTTCGACCATCGGGATCAAGCGACATGGTTAATAAAAACTGCTTATCTATTAAGATCTTGTTCCCACGCCGTTTTCTTTGACTCGCCTCGAGGGCGGCGTGGTGGCGGCAGCGACGACGCCCGGACACAAAAAAAGGCCCGGACAAGCCAGGCCTTGGACAACGCGCGCCGATTCCGGGACGGGTCAGTCGGCAGCGAGGGCGCGGACCCTCTTCGACAAGCGCGACACCCTGCGCGACGCGGTGTTCTTGTGGACGATCCCCTTCTGGGCGGCCCGCATCAGCAGCGGCGCGGCCACGTCGAGGGCCGCCACCGCAGCCGTCTGGCTGCCGCTGGCGATCGCCTCCTCGACCTTGCGCAGGAAGGTGCGCATCTGGCTGCGGCGCGATTTGTTGATGGCCGTGCGCCGCTCGATCTTGCGAACGGCCTTCTTGGCCGACGATGTATTCGCCATTGCGACCCGTAACCCTGCGATAGGAGAAAAGCGGCGAGCCGACCACAGCCGAACGCGCCGCGCGGCCGTCAAACGGCCGTGGCTTGCGCGCTTATAAGCCGATGCGTCGGCGACCGTCAATCATTCCGGGGCACGCGAAGCTTGCGGCCCCGAGAGCGTGTTCAAAGCCCGCAGATCAAGCCGCGACGAGGATGAGGGTGGCCAGCGGCGGCAGGGTCACGACGATCGACTGGTGTTCGCCGTGAGCGGGAACATCCTCGCTGCTGACGCCGCCGTGGTTGCCGACGTTGGACCCGTTGTAGACGGCAGCGTCGGTGTTGACCGCTTCGCGGTAGAAGCCGCGGCGGGGAACACCGATCCGGTAGTCGCCGCGCGGCACCGGCGTGAAGTTGCACACGGCCACCGCGAGCGCATCCTCCAGGCCGAAGCGGGCGAAGGCGACGACGCTGTTGTGCGCATCGCTGCCGACCAGCCAGCGGAACCCCTCCGCCTCGCAGTCGCGCTCATGCAGGGCGGGCGTATCGCGATAGGTCCAGTTGAGGTCGCGCACCAGGCTCTGGATGCCCTTGTGCCGGGGATCGTGCACCAAGTGCCAATCGAGCGACTCGTTGTAGTTCCATTCCCGCTCCTGGGCGAACTCGCAGCCCATGAACAAGAGCTTCTTGCCGGGATGGGCGTACATGAAGCCGAGATAAGCGCGCAGGTTGGCGAAGCGCTGCCAGTCGTCGCCCGGCATGCGGGCGATCAGCGAGCCTTTGCCGTGCACCACCTCGTCGTGGCTGATCGGCAGGATGAAGTTCTCGGAAAAGG
>CAXTMA010000291.1:0-5335 GCA_964245015.1 uncultured Beijerinckiaceae bacterium
CCGCGGCGCCTATCAGGCGGCGCTGTTTGGCGCCTTTTCCCTGTTCTGGACGGCCGTCCCCCTGCTGCTCGAAGGGCCGCGCTTCGGCTTTTCGCAGATCGGCATCGGCGTGTTCGCCCTGGTCGGCGCCGGCGGGGCGCTGGTGTCGCCGTGGGCCGGGCGCGCCGCCGATGCCGGGCACGGCCGCATCCTCACTCTTCTCGCGCTGCTCGGCGGCGGCGGCGCCTTTCTGCTGGCGCTGGCCGGCGGCGCCTGGACCTCGTGGCCGCTGCTCGTCGCCGCGGCCCTGGTGCTCGACATGGCCGCCGCCGCCCATCTGGTCACCGGCCAGCGCGACATATTCGCCCTCGGGCCGGACGCGCGCGGGCGCCTCAACGGCCTTTACCTCGCCCTGTTCTTCGCCGGCGGCGCCGCCGGCTCGCTCTTCGCCGGCCTCGCCTTCGCCCGCGGCGGCTGGACGGCCGTATGCTGCGTCGGCCTCGCCTTTCCCCTGGCCGGCCTCACCTACTTCTCCACCGAACCAGGGTCCGGCGGCCGCGACCCGACGCGGCCGGCTTGACCGGAGCCCCCCGGCTGGGGCCTCGTGGTCTCCGGCGCGGCCGGCGAACGGGAATGAATCGGGCAGCGATGGGCGAGCAGGATCACGGGCGGGATGGTTGGACGATGCGCACGCGCATGCTGGCGGCCGGGCGCCGCCCGCGCGAGCAGTTCGGCTACGTCAACACGCCGATCTATCGCGGCTCCACCGTGCTGTTCCCCACCTACGCCGACCTCGCCGCCCGCACCGGCCGCTTCTCCTACGGCACCGCCGGTACCCCGACGACGCAGGCCCTGGAGGAGGCCTGGAGCGAACTCGCCGGGGCGGACACCACCGTGCTCACGCCCTCGGGCCTTGCCGCGGTCGGCGTCGCCCTGCTCACCGCCCTGAAGAGCGGCGACCACGCGCTGGTGATGGACAGCGTGTACCGCCCGACGCGGCAGTTCTGCGACGTGATGCTGGCCCGCTTCGGCGTCGCCGTCACCTATTTCGATCCCCTGCTGCCGGTGGCGCAGGTGCGCGCGCTCGTGCGCCCCAACACCCGCGCCCTGGTGATGGAAGCGCCGGGGTCGCAAAGCTTCGAGGTGGCGGACCTGCCGGCTCTGGTCGCGCTGGCGCGCGAGCACGACCTGTGCACGCTGCTCGACAACACCTGGGCGACGCCGATCCTGCTGCCGCCGCACGCCCTCGGCATCGACCTCGCGATCGAGGCCGGCACCAAGTACCTGTCCGGCCATTCCGACCTGCTGCTCGGCCTCACCTCGGCCAACGCCAAATGGGCGAAGGCCCTGCGCGCCACCTTCGACGCCTTCGCCCTGCTGCCCGGCCCCGAGGACGTGTTCTTGGCGCTGCGCGGCTTCCGCACGCTCGACCTGCGCCTGCGCGAAGCCGAGCGCCAGGGCCTCGCGATGGCGCGCTGGCTGAAGGCGCGGCCCGAGGTCGCCCGCGTGCTCCATCCCGCTTTTCCCGACTGTCCCGGCCATGCCAACTGGGCCCGCGACTTCCGCGGCTCGTCCGGCCTGTTCTCGGTGGTGCTGCACCCCGCGCCGGTCGCCGCCATTGCCGCCATGCTCGACGGGCTCAGGCTGTTTGGCATGGGCTATTCCTGGGGCGGCTACGAGAGCCTGGTGGTGCCCTTCGACTGCGCCCCGTACCGCACGGCGACGCGCTGGCAGCCGGCCGGGCCGGCGCTGCGCTTCTCGATCGGGCTGGAAGACGTGGGCGACCTCCAGGCCGACCTCGACGCCGGCTTCGCGCGGCTGCGCGCGGCCGGCTGAAACCGGCATCCGGCGGTTTCCCCAGCGTCCGCGGCGGCTTATGGTGCTTCGCGAGGACCTGTGGACCTGCCAACGGCCCGCAGCGCGCACGGCTTGCCGCAGCCTCAGGGGAAGCGCAGGATCGGGTGCATGAGAGTTCGGCGTTGAGATACCAGATCATGAGAGAACTGCGGCTGGTGCTGCTCGGGCTCGCCGCCATCGTCGCCGTCACCCTCGGCGCCAGTTTCCTCAAGCGTGCCTTCACCCATGCCGCGCCCTCGCTCAACGCCGCATCGGAGCCGGGAACGGGCGACGCGTCCGGCCAGCCGCCGGCCGGCGCCAACGAGGCGGCGACGCCCGTGCGCGCCGAGATCGAGCGCGGCATCGCCGAGGCGCCGGACTACAGCAGGTTCTTCGACAGGCTTCGGGCCCTGTTCCCCGGCGACTACGCGACCATCATGACCAACGTGGCGGCGGCCACCAAGCCCGGCGAGGTCAACGTCGACCTGGTGATGGCCGATGCGGTGACGGCGCTGCGCCGCGCCCACGGCACCCTGGCGACCAAGGCGTCGGATGCCGCCCTGGCGCAGATCTTCGCGATGCAGCTGCGCGAAATGCAGCTTCTGGCCGAGCGCGACCCGCACCTGTGCGTGGCCTTCCTGTACGGCGCCAACGGCAACGGCTTCCTGCCCTTCGCCGCCGACCACCGCTCGCTCGTCGCCGATGCCGCCACCGCCGGGCTCGACGCGATGAACAGCGGCCGCGCCAACCCCGTCATCCGCCCAGCCCCCTCCGACGCCGACTTCCAGGCCCTTGACGGGGCGCTGGTGGCCAAGGGGCTGACCCGCCCGCAGATCGACGCTTTGCTCGACGGCAAAAGTGCCGACCCGCCGATCGCCGACGCCGACATGTGCCAGGCCGGGCAGACCTACCTCGGCACGCTGGCCGGCATGCCCGCCGACGCGCGCGCGCGCCTGTATGCCCTTGCGGTCGACCTGATGGCGAAGTCCTGAGCGGCCTTGCGTGGCGCGAGCCGCGGTTCCAGCAGGCTTGCGACAGCCTGTTTGCGCCGGATCCCCAAGCGAAGCCGGTCCGATCCTTCAGGACCGAGAAGTGGCTCCCAGGGACGCCAGCCCGGCCGCATAGGTGTGCACGAAGTCGACGATCTCGGCATCGAGCCCTTTGTCGTGCCGATCCATGAGCTTCTGGTCGAGGCCGAGCAGCACGAGGCCGTGGACGGCGCTGAACAGGATGCGTGCGTGGCGGGCGACGGCGGCCGGGTCGGCGGCCGGCATCGCCTGGGCGAGGCGCCGTTCCAGCCGGGCGAAGACGCGGGCCCGGTCGTCGGCGAACCAGGGCGGCAGCTCAGCTCCGGCCGCGATCTTGAACTCGAACAGGGCCCGCCAGCGATGGGCGTTGGCCGCGGCAAAGGCGCAATAAGCGCGGGCCCAGGCGATCAGCTGGTCGTGGAGGTCCAGGTCGGGCCAGCCGGCCGAAGCGGCATCGAGGTGGGCGTCGAGCCCTGCCATCGTGCGCTGGCCGACCCGCAGGACGACCTCGTCGAGATCGCGCACGAGGTTGTAGATCGCGCCCAGCGAGCAGCCGACGCAGGCGGCGAGGTCGCGCGCCTTCAGTGCCGACAGGCCGCCGCCGGCGATGGCTTTCTCGGCGCACGTCACGAGGGCTGCACGCTGCTCGTCGCGCCGGCCGTTGATCGGGCTGGAACCGTGCCCGGCATCTTGAACCACGTTCAATCCTATGCTAGTTGATGTGAACAGCGTTCAAAGCATCTCGCGCCTTCGCGTCCCTTCGCCGGGAGGGTAAGGTCCGAGCGACGAAAGGGCGACTCCATGGGTGATCCGACGCGCGACGCCATAGCCAAGCCGGCCAGCGAACACCTGCTGCGGAGCCGCCGCTTCGCGCCGCTGTTCTGGTGCCAGTTCTTTTCCGCCTTCAACGATTCCTACATCAAGGCCGCGCTCGGCTTCATCCTGCTGTATCGCCTTGCTGCCGGCCAGTCGCAGATGCTGATCCAGATCGCCACCGCGATCTTTATTGCCCCTTCCTTCGTGCTGTCGGCGCTGGGCGGCCAATGGGCCGACCGCCACGACAAGGCGGTGGTGGCGCAGCGCCTCAAGCTCGTGGAGTTCGTCGGCGTGGCAATCGCCGCCGCCGGCTTTCTTCTGCCCTCGCTGCCCCTGCTCTTCGTCGCGCTCGCCCTGTTCGGCGTCCTGTCGGCGCTGTTCGGGCCGGTGAAGTACGGCATCCTGCCCGACCTGCTGCCGCGCGAAAGGCTCGCCGCCGGCAACGCGCTGGTGGAGGGCGCGACGTTTATCGCCATCATCGCCGGCACCTTCGTCGCCGCTTTGTCGTCGGGCGAGGGCCGCAACAATCCCATCTGGTTCGTGGTGCTGACGCTGGTGTTCGCCGCGATCAGCTACGGCGCGAGCCGCTTCATCCCACGGGTCGGCGAGGGGGCACCCCACCTCACCGTCGACCGCAACGTGCTGCGCTCGACCGGCGAACTGATGCGCGAGCTGTGGCGCGACGCCCGCCTTTGGCGCGGCGGCATCGTGGTGTCGCTGTTCTGGCTCGTGGGTGCCATCTCCTTCGGCCTGCTCGCGCCCATCGTGAAAACGCTGCTCGGCGGCACGGAGATCGTGGTTTCGCTGTATTCCGCCGTCTTCGCGGTCGGCATCGCGCTCGGCTCCGGCCTCGCTTCCTGGCTGGTTGGCGGGCGCATCCTGACCCTGCCGGCGCCCATCGCCGCCGTGGTCATCGGACTGTCCTGCCTCGATCTCGCCTGGACGTTGCATGGGGCGGGATCCCAGGTTAGTGCCGGTGCCGGCTTCGGCGTCGCCGCCTTCCTCGCCCAGCCGCATGCCTGGCGCCTTGCCGTCGACATGCTGGTGCTGACGATGGCCGGCGGGCTGTTCATCGTGCCCTCCTTCGCCGCCGTCCAGGCGTGGGCGCCGGCCGATCGCCGGGCCCGCGTGATCGCCGCCGTGAACGTGCTCTCCGCCCTGTTCATCGCCGGCGGCACGGTGGCGGTGGCGCTGGTGATCCAGGTGCTGCACCTGTCGATCTCGGCCATTTTCGCCCTTCTCGGCGTCGGCGCCTTCGCCGCCGCCGTGTGGATCTTCCGCACCCTGCCGACCAACCCCCTGCGCGACCTCAGCGCGATGCTGTTTCGCATCGTCTACCGGCTGGAAGTGCGCGGCCTCGAAAACCTCGCCGCCGCCGGTCCCAAAGCGATCATCGCCCTCAACCACGTCAGCCTGCTCGACGCGCCCCTCGCCTTCACCGTGCTCGATCAGGATCCCGTCTTCGCCATCGACAGCGGCTGGGCGAAGAAATGGTGGATGAAGCCGCTCGTCGGCTACCTCAACGCCCTGCCGCTCGATCCGACCCGCCCGCTCGCAACCCGCCTCCTCATCCAGGCCGTGCGCAACGGCGCCACCCTGGTGATCTTCCCCGAGGGCCGCATCACCCGCACCGGCAGCCTGATGAAGGTCTACGACGGCTCCGGCCTGATCGCGGC
>CAXTMA010000292.1:0-5289 GCA_964245015.1 uncultured Beijerinckiaceae bacterium
TGCCACAGCCTGCCCGGCGCTCGTCGAGGCGGCGGCGGCGGCGCTCGGACCCTTGAGCCTGCTCGTCAACAATGCGGCCGTGTTCGAGTGCGATGGCGCGGAGGCGATCGACCTCGCCGCGTGGGATCGACAGTTCGCCGTCAACCTGCGCGCCCCGGTGATCCTGGCGGGTGCTTTCGCCGCCCAGGTCTGCGCCTCTCAGGTCTGCGCCGCCCAGCTTCGGGCCGGGGGTGGACCCTCGGTGGTCAACCTCGTGGACCAGCGCGTGCTGCGGCCGACCCCGCAGCAGTTCTCCTACACCTTGACCAAGGCCGCGCTTTGGACGGCGACGCAGACAGCGGCCCAAGCCTTCGCGGCCAAAGGCATCCGGGTCAACGCCGTCGGTCCCGGCCCGGTGCTGCCCAACGCCCATGACGGCGAGAGCGGTTTCGCGAGCGAGGTCGCCGGCCTGCCGCTGCGCCGGGCGGTGAGCCCCGACGACATCGCCGATGCCGTGCTCTACCTTGCCGGCGCGGGCGCCGTGACCGGCGCGATGATCGCCGTCGATGGGGGCCAGCACCTGAACTGGCGCGAGCCCTCCTGCTGAAAGGGAGCGATGGGCTCAGCTGCGGGCTTTGGCGAGCGCCGGCAGCAATTCGCCGCGTATGTTGTCGTCGGTGAGCGGCCCCACGATCTTGGCGGCGATCGTCCCGTCGCCCTTCACCACGTAGGTTTCGGGCACGCCGTAGACGCCGAAGTCGATGCCGGTGCGCCCGCTCGCGTCGCTGCCGACCGCCGAGAACGGATCGCCGCTGTCGCCAAGGAAGGTCTTGGTGTTCTCCGGCTTATCCTTGTAGGCGATGCCGACGAGCCGTCGGCCCGAGCCGGCCAGCGCCATCAGCGCCGGTGCTTCCTCGCGGCAAGGTACGCACCAGGACGCGAAGACATTGAGGATCGTCACTTCGCCGGTTTTGAGGTCGGCGCTGGCGAGACCCGGCCTGTTGAGACCGGCGACCGGCTGCAGGGTGAAGGCCGGCACGGCCTTGCCGATCAGGGCCGACGGCAGGCGCGACGCGTCGCCGGCGTAAAGGCGCAACAGCAGCAGGCCGGCAAGTGCGACGAAGGCGAGGAGCGGGAGAAAGACGAGGAGCGAGCGCCGCGCCATCGCGTCCGGCGCTGCCGCGCTTGTGTCGTCGGACGCGTCCTCCGCCACCGCGTGCTCAACGGGCGGCCCGTTCACGGCTGCATGCCGTCGCGGCGATCCCCACCCTTGGCGCCGAAGCGCCCGAGCTGCCGCTTCAGCGAGCGGTAGTCGAGGAGGATCGCGACGACCATGCACGCCACCACACCAAAGGCGACGAGGTAGGCGGCCACGATGAAGCCGGTATGGGGATCGTGCTCCACGGCGCCCGGCCTACGGCTCGCGTCGAACGCGGATCATCACCTGTCCTCGTCGCTGGCCTGGAGAATGGACAGGCGGCGCAGGCGACGGCGCAGGATCTCGTTGCGGATCGCCATCAGGTGCAGGGTGAAGAACAAAGTGGTGAAGGCGAGCGCCATCGTCAGCAGCGGCCGCAGCATGGAGGCGGCGACGCTGGGGCCGCCCATGCGGAACACGGAGGCCGGCTGGTGCAGCGTGTTCCACCACACGACGGAGAAGTGGATGATCGGGATGATCACCACCGCGGTCAGGGTGAAGATCGCCGCCGCCTTGGCCGCCCGTCCCTGGTCCTCGAAGACCTGCCAGATCGCCACGAGGCCGAGATAGATCAGGAACAGGATCAGCACGGAGGTGAGCCGGGCGTCCCACACCCACCACGTGCCCCACATCGGCTTGCCCCAAAGCGAGCCGGTGACGAGGCAGACGAAGGTGAAGCCGGCGCCCAAGGGAGCGGCGGCCTTCTGCGCGGCATCGGCGAGTGGATGCCGCCATACCACCGTTCCCAGTGCGGAAGCGGTCATCACCATGTAGACCATCATCGCCAGCCACGCCGCCGGGACGTGGAGGTACATGATCATCACCGTGAAGCCCTGCTGGTAATCGGCCGGCCCGAGCAGCGCCAGGGTGAGGCCGATGGCGAACAGCGCGGCGGTGATCGCAGCCAGCCATGGCAGGACAACAGCGACGAAGCGCAGGAAGTTCGCCGGGTTGGCCATGCGCGTCAGCAGGCCACCCAACCCCCGCAGGGGTGAACCGGCGGGGCGCAGAACGTCCGCTGAAGGCGTGTTCAAGGGCATAGCCAACCCTAGGACCCGCCCTTGCCGAAAGCAATCGGCGGCGATGCCTCACTTTCGGGCGTCCTACGCAAACGCGCCCGGGATCGCCGGCGGCGCCTCCTGGCCGCGGATCAAACGCGCTGGCGGGCGACGTGCTTCTCGATGATGGCGAGGTTGCGCACGTTGGCTTTGAACCAGGTGTCGGCAAGGTCGCCGAGGATCGGCGTGGCGCCGAGCACGAGGTCGAGCGCCACGTTGCCGGCCATGGCGGCGAGCGCCGAGCGCGGCAGGCCGAGCCGGCGGCCCTCGTAAACGAAGTAGCAGGCGATGGCCGTGGTGGCGAGGTCGCCGATGCCGGGGGCCAAGCCGATCAGGCTGTCGGCGCCGAAGCGGAAGCCGCCGGGCAGGCGCACCGCCGTGTCGAGGAAGTTGGCGAGCCAGCGCAGCCGCCGCATCGTCGCCTCGACATCGGGAGCGAGGGCTTGGCCTGCTGCCTGGCTTGTCGGATCGTAGCGGCCGGCAAATCCCGCAGTGGTGGTGGCCGTCATGGTCTTGAAGTCCCGGGCCGGACGATCCGGCGATCAAGAGATGTGAAGGCCGGGTTGCGCCTTCAAGGGCATCGGCCAACCAAGCCTTCTGAACCTTGACCGGCCGGCGTCTGCACCGGGCGGAGCACCCTCGGCGGGGGGCTGAGCGCCGGCGCCAGCACCGGCTGCAGGGCTGGTTGCAGGGCGGGGGCGAAGCGGCGCGAAGGACGGCGCAGCAGCACCGGACGGTAGAGCTGCTTGGCGGCTTCCACCAGCAGCACGCCGGCGCCGGGCAGGGCGAGCTGGGCACCGATCCTCTCGAAAGCCGGCGCCGAGCGCAGAAACAGGCCGCGCCCGATCGGCGGCATGTACAGGGCCTCCGCCCAGTGCGTGGGCGAGAACAGGGCTTCACGCATCAGGTCGCGCAGCTGCGAGCGGGAAAAGGGCTGGCCTTGGCCGAAGGGCGTCGAATCGAGCCGGGCCCAAAGGCCGGCGCGGCTCGGCGTCACCGCCATGACTCGCCCGCCCGGCGTCAGCACCCGCCACACCTCCGCCAGAAGGTCGCGGGGATGCTCGGTGGTTTCCAGCGTGTGGATCAGCAGCACGCGGTCGATGCAGCCATCCGGCAGGGGCAGGGCGGTGGCGTCGATCAGCGCCGCTGCCGAGCGCCCGGCCGGCGGCCAGTTCACCACGCCCTGCTCGGCCGGCATGAAGGCCAGCACCCGCACGGCCTCGTCGCGGTAGGGCGCGAGATAGGGCGTGGCGTAGCCCACGCCCAGCACCGATTGGCCGCAGCAGGCGCCGAAGCGTTCGCGCACCAGCCGCCCGACGAGGCGGCGCGTCATCTCGCCGAGCGGGGTTGCGTAGAAGGTGCGCAGGTCCACGACATCGAGTGCCATGGTTTTAATGTGGCACGTCGGGCGGGATCACGCATCCCCCCCCGCGATGCGGCCGTGGCGCTCGGGAGGGGATGCGCAACTATACCGGCGGTGCGGGACCGCAGGTGCGATGCCCTGACTCGGGGTCGGGTGGGGGCGGCCTTGCTACACGCCTCCGTTGCCGCCTGTTCTCTCCACCGCCGATCTTTTGTATCTCGCCGTCCTCGATCGACCGTGGGCGTAATATGCGGGAGATCGATCGTGATGCGGCGAACTGGACGACTTGGCTCGACTTCCATTGGCTCTTCCTGCCCTTGGTGCCCCGGACCGGCACGGCGCTCGCAGCTCAGCGGTTGCCGACGCCAGGATGACGGCCGAGATCAACGCGGTTGAGCCGCCCTGTATCGTGAAATCCAAGACCCGGCTGAGCGGTCCGCGCTCGTTATCGAAGAAGTCGTTCCTGCCGAACGTGCCGTTGCCGAAAAGCGGCGTCGTTTCCGCGCCCGGCATGATGAGAATATCGGAGCCTGCCTCGAAATCGTGAGGTGAGACGACTCCGGCGGATCGTGGGCGCGAAGCGAATTGCGACCGCAAGAGCGGATCGTGGCCGCAAGCAATGACGGCCTTGCCCGGGCCGGCTCGCCGGGCAACCGATCGATGCCGATGCTCGTTGTCACGACCCGATCAGGAGCCCCGACGATGCCTGCCCGCGTTCACCAGTTCATGTGCCTCAGCGACAACTACGGCGTGCTCGTCCACGATCCGGACACGCGGCGCACGGCGACGATCGACGCGCCCGAAGCCAAGCCCATCCTCGCCGCCCTCGACAGCCAGGGTTGGGATCTCACCGACATCCTGCTCACCCATCACCACGCCGACCATACCCAAGGCGTGCCCGGCCTCAAGGCGGCGTATCCGCAGGCGCGGGTCGTCGGCCCGGCCAAGGAGCAGGCCAAGATCGGCCGGTTGGACCTCGCGGTGGGCGAGGACGACTTCGTGATGGTCGGCGCGCTCAAGGCGCGGGTGATCGAAACGCCCGGCCATACCAGCGGCCACATCGCCTACCATTTCAAGGAGCACGACCTCCTGTTCGCCGGCGACACGCTCTTCGCGCTCGGCTGCGGCCGTCCCTTCGAGGAGCCGCCGTACGTGCTCTTCCGCTCACTGATGAAGCTCGCCCGGCTGCCCGGCTCGGTGCAGGTGTACTGCGGCCACGAGTACACCGGCGGCAACGCCCGCTTCGCGATGGGGGTCGACGGCGGCAACGAATTGCTCGTCGACCGGGTCAGCGCGATCGAGGCGCAACTCGCGCGCGGCGAGTTCACCCTGCCGACCACCATTTCTCTGGAGCGGGCGACCAACCCGTTCCTGCGCGTCGACGAGCCGGACATCAAGGCGGCGGTGGGCCTGCCCAACGCCGACGGCACCGAAGTCTTCGCCGCCCTGCGCGAGCGCAAGAATCGGGGCTGAGGATCGCCGAGCGGCGGGCAGGTCCTCTGCCGCCTTTGATCCGCTCAACGGCTACTTAAATCCTTGAGGGTGTTACGGACTGAGTTAAGGGCCAGATCTGTGGGATGGCTTTTTCCTACTCCTACAACACCCCCAGCGATTGCTCGGAAGAAGAGTGGGCGTTCGTGGCGCCCGACCTCACCCTGCTGCCCGAGGACGCCGGACAGCGCCGGCACGAC
>CAXTMA010000293.1:0-5283 GCA_964245015.1 uncultured Beijerinckiaceae bacterium
GCCTGGTCGATGCGCGCGCTCTACGACGTCCACCCCGGCGAGGTGTTCTTCTGCGCCTCCGACGTCGGCTGGGTTGTCGGCCATTCCTACAACGTCTACGCGCCGCTGCTGATCGGGGCGACCACGGTGTGCTACGAGGGCAAGCCGGTGGGCACGCCCGATGCCGGCGCCTTCTGGCGGGTGTGCGCCGACCATGGCGCCGTCGCGCTGTTCACCGCGCCGACCGCCCTGCGCGCGATCAAGAAGGAGGATGCGGCGGGGGCGGAGTTCCGCCGCCACGACTGCTCGAAGCTGCGCGCGCTGTTCCTCGCCGGCGAGCGGGCGGATGCGGCCACCGTTGACTGGGCGACGACGAGTTTCGGCCTGCCGGTGATCGACCACTGGTGGCAGACGGAAACCGGCTGGTGCATCGCCGGCAACCCGCTGGGACTCGGCCTGCTGCCGTTCAAACCGGGCTCGGCCACCGTGCCGATGCCGGGCTTCGCGCTTGATGTCGTGGACGAAGGCGGGCGCCCGGTGCCGGCCGGCGCGATGGGCACCTTCGCCATCCGCCTGCCGCTGCCGCCGGGCTGCCTGCCGACCCTGTGGAACAACGACCACCGCATGCGCGACAGCTACCTCGTCGACTTTCCCGGGTGTTACAAAACCTCGGACGCCGGATTCCGCGACGCCGACGGCCACGTCTTCCTTCTCGGGCGCACCGACGATATCATCAACTGCGCCGGCCATCGCCTGTCGACGGGTGGGATGGAGGAGGTGCTGGCCAGCCACCCCGACGTGGCGGAATGCGCGGTGATCGGCGTCGCCGATCCGATCAAGGGCGAGGTGCCCTGCGGCTTCCTGGTGCTGAAGTCCGGCACGCCCAAGGCGGCGAACGTCATCGAAGGCGAGGCGGTGGCGCTGGTGCGCGAGAAGATCGGTCCGGTGGCCTCGTTCAAGACGGCGATGGTGGTCGAGCGCCTGCCCAAGACACGCTCGGGCAAGATCCTGCGCGGCACGATGAAGAAGATCGCCGACGGCGACACCTACGCACTGCCGGCGACCATCGAGGATCCGGCGGCGCTGGACACCATCGCGCAGGCACTGGCGGCGCGCGCCCTATAGGCCGGCGAAGGTTCGGACGCCGCTCAGCAGGTTCACTTCGGCAGGCCAAGGCCTCGACCGCTTACCTCGTTGATGTGGTGCAGGTTGCTATCGCAAAGCCGCGCAGCACTTTCGCGAACCTTCTCGGATGCACCTTCGGCACGAGCGCTTGCAGGTTGTCCCGTTGCGCTTTCGAAGCTTCGGACGGGCTTCAACAGGAGACAGCTACTCGTCCGCATCTTTATTTCACCACTTCAACTCGGTAGCTGTAATCTGACAGGTCTTTCAACAGCATCTGTCACCTTAGTTATCAATTCGCAGCCGGACCTGGGATACCAGCTATGCGATTGTTACTTGCCTCTTCTCTTTTGCCTGGCCAGATCTACGTCTGCGCGACAGGTGGACCGGCTTGGTCGCGAGACCATGTGATTGTAACCAATAAATGTTCGTCGCGGGTTCGCATGTTCGTCCGGGTTGCGGACGCGGACGGTTACAACAATTTCGGATGGTATGTCTTCAAAGCTGGCGAGTCAGACCAGGTTCTGGATATCGGCAAGAGCACGCTGATCCACGACCATAGCAAGAAAATCTTCTTCTATGCTGAAGGGATCGGCAACGATCTGGTATGGTCCAGCAAAGCATATTCGACCCAATTTGAAGGAGAGACTTACAATCTTTCAGAGTCGTCCAATACGAACGACGAGAACGATACCCCGATCCTTTTGACGTGCCGCTGAGTTTTTGCCGGAGCGCAGATGCCTACGCCGTCCCCCGACAGTGATGTTCAGGGTGTTTCACAGGAGTTGCGGCAAACAGATCGCATCGCCGGCACCGACCTGTCCGCAATGCGGTCGCGTCCAGTCGCCGGTTGGCAGACTTGGCCGGCCAACTTGTTTTCCACCATTGTTTGCGCGAGTGCTTGGATCGTTGCTTCCCGGATGGGAAGCCTGTTTGCTGCTGGCTTTGCCGTGACCGTTTTGGGTCTCAGCCCCGAGGCAGCCAGCCGATACGCCGGCGAGGTTGCGGGCGGTCTCTTCCCGTTCATCGCCCTGTCGATCTGGCCGAGCATCCGGGGATGCTTCCCGAAACGCGGACGTACGAGTGATGATCTAGAGCATCGGACCGAAAAGTGCGCAGCGGTTTTTGAACAAATTCGATGCGGCACGATAGGTTAGAGCATCTGACTGGACCCGGTTTAGCGTCCGATGCTCTAGGGCAAGCCTGATCCTCACCGCGCCCCGAAGATCGCGCTTCCCACCCTGACGTGGGTGGCGCCGAGCTGGATGCCGAGGGCGAAATCGGCCGACATGCCCATCGACAGGCCGGGGATGCCGTTGCGGGCGGCGAGGGTCGCCAGCAGGGCGAAATGCGGCGAGGCCTGGTCGTCGATGGGCGGAATGCACATCAGGCCGGCGACCGCCAAGCCGTAGTCGTCGCGGCAGGCCTTGAGGAAACCATCGGCCGCTTCCGGCAGCACGCCGGCCTTCTGCGGCTCGGCGCCGGTGTTGACCTGCACGAACAGACGGGGGTGACGGCCGGCCTTCTGGATCGCGTCGGCCAGCGCGCGCGCGATCTTGGGCCGGTCCACCGTTTCGATGCTGTCGAACAGTTCGACCGCGTCGAGCGCCTTGTTGGATTGCAGCGGGCCGATCAGGTGCAGGTCGAGGCCGGGCGTGCGCGCGCGCAGCTCCGGCCACTTGCCCTGCGCCTCCTGAACGCGGTTCTCGCCGAAGACTCGCTCGCCGGCGGCCAGCACGGGTTCGATCGCCTCGCCGCCGAACGTCTTCGACACGCAGACAAGCGTCACGTCGGCCGGCTCGCGGCCGGCGTCGCGAGCCGCCCGCCCGATCGCCTGCCGGACCGCGGCGAGGCGTTCGAGCACCGCGTCGGCGATCAGGACGTCACCATCTGGGCCTGCGCTTGACGCGCCTGCGCGGCCAGCGCCACCAACACCTTGCGCAGGTCGCCCGGCGTCGTGATGGGCTCGGGAAAGGCGAGGCGCGCGGTATCGTCGCCGCAGGCAAGATCCATCCCATCGGGATCAAGGCCGGTGGCGACCCAGGCCCCGGCCGGCCGCCCGGCGAGGAAGCGCGCGTAGAGCGCCAGCGCATCGGCGTGGTCGGCGTTCATGTGCGCCACCGCGCCGTTCTCGGCGGCGAGCAGGTCGGCGGCGCCCTCCAGCGAGGTCAGCAGACGATTCGCGGGAAAGCGCGCCGCGCGGGCGAAGCCGCCGTTGAGGTGGGCCTGCGCCATCGCCACGCGCCAGAACGAAAAGTCGCCGAAGTCGACGTAAAGCTCGGCCTTGGGATGGCGGGCGAGGAAGCGCGCCCGCACGCCGGCGCGAACGGCCGGGTCGGTGACCTTGTCGGCCACTCCGGTGAGGGTCAGGCGGGGATGGGCGAGCGGGTCCCCGGGACCGGTCTCGGCGAGCAGCAGCGAACAGCGCCCGTCGCGGTCGAGGTGGCGGGTGTGATGGGACAGCTGCGACACGAGGAATAGCGGCGAGCCGTCGTGGTCGGTGGCCAGCGTCACCAGGGACGCGAACGGGTCGCCGGAGGCGTTCAGCGTCGCCAGCGTGCCGGCGCGGGTTTGGCGCAGCAGGCGCTTGGCCTCGGCGAGGGGCCTGAAGTCGGGATCGCCGCCCAGGCGCGATCCGTCGTCGTTGGCCCCGTCCTCGTTCTTGCTCATCCGCTCCGACCTTTCCGCCCGGCCCTGCCGCCAAGACCCCACCGGCCCCAGGAACCATCCTCGCGAAGGTGCCGTTTGATCGCGGGAAAACAAGGAGTGAAAGATGGCCGAGGTCACCAGCAACGACGACGAGCGGCAAAAGGTTTGGGAGCTGATCAAGGACGTCGGCATCGCCCTGATGGTGACGGCGGCCGAGAAGGGCCTGCGCGGGCGCCCGATGGCGGCGATGAACAAGGACTTCAACGGCGAACTGTGGTTCGCTTCGCGCGATTCCACGCCCAAGCTCGCCGAGATCGCCAACGAGTCTCATGTGCTGCTCGCCTATTCCGAGCCCAAGAGCCAGAACTACGTGTCGGTCGCCGGCACGGCCAGCATCGTGCACGACGCCGGCAAAGCCAAGGAGCTGTGGAGCGAGGGTCTGCGCGTGTGGTTTCCCAAGGGACCCGAGGACCCGGACATCGCGCTCATCTGCGTCAAGGTGGAAACGGCCGAATACTGGGACTCGCCCTCGTCCAAGTGGCTCTACGCCTATGGCTACGCCAAGGCGCGGCTGACCGGCGAGCCGCCGCGCGACGTGGGCGAGAACAAGGTCGTCAACTTCTGACGGCCCCGGTTCCGACGGCTCCGGCCAACGGCCCGGCGCCACGGTTTCAACGAGGTTCCAGCGCAAGCGGCAGGTCGTCGGACACTTCGCCGGCGCCCGGCAGACACGAACGTGCGCCGTGTCAAGCTTGACAAGGCGCCAAGGCCGGCCCAGGCCTTTATTCCTGTCCGTGTCACATTAAAGCCGCACCCTGCCATGAGGGTGCGAGGTGGCATCCATCAAGGCTGGAAGCCGCGTGCTGTTGTCCGACGGCCGCAAGCGAAGCGCGAGATCACGATGCCCAACATCGCCTTGGTCGACGACGACCGCAACATCCTGACCTCCGTATCCATTGCCCTCGAGGGCGAAGGATACCGCGTGCAGACCTACACCGACGGCTCGATGGCGCTCGACGGGCTGAAGGCCAACCCGCCCGACCTCGCCATCTTCGACATCAAGATGCCGCGCATGGACGGCATGGAGCTGTTGCGCCGCCTGCGCCAGCGATCCGACTTGCCCGTCATCTTCCTCACCTCCAAGGACGAGGAGATCGACGAGCTGTTCGGCCTCAAGATGGGGGCCGACGACTTCATCCGGAAGCCGTTCTCGCAGCGCCTGCTGGTTGAGCGGGTGAAGGCGATCCTGCGCCGCGCCAATCCCAAGGAGGCGGCGGCGCAGAAGGAGTCCGAAGCCAAGATCCTGGAGCGCGGCCTGCTCAAGATGGATCCCGAGCGCCACACCTGCACCTGGAAGAACGATCCCGTGGTGCTGACCGTGACCGAGTTCCTGATCCTGCAGGCCCTGGCGACGCGGCCGGGCGTCGTGAAAAGCCGCAACGCCCTGATGGACGCCGCCTATGACGACCAGGTCTACGTCGACGACCGCACCATCGACAGCCACATCAAGCGGCTGCGCAAGAAGTTCAAGGC
>CAXTMA010000294.1:0-5256 GCA_964245015.1 uncultured Beijerinckiaceae bacterium
ATGCCGCGGCTGGTATAGCTCGCCAGCACCTGCTCCTGCGCCACCGGGTCGACGGAGGCCGTCGGCGTCCAGGCGAACTCCAGGTCGGAGCTTTCGAACTCGCGCGCCAGCACCTCGTCGACGAGGCTCTGCACCCAGGCGAACACGGGGGTGAGCCCCTCTTCCTCGCTCAAGGTCTTCTGCACCTCGGCGGTGGCGCGGTTCATTTGGGAGACGAGCGCCTGCGGCGACACGGAGAAGGCGAAGCATACCAACCGGGCGAGCCAGTCGTCGAAGGCGTTCTTGAGCTCGGGCTCCTTGGTCTGCACGAAGGTCTTGGCCGCCGTGCCCGGCACGAACTTGGCCCGCCGCCGCCGCCCGGCGTCGCCGGAATAGTACGCGTCCCAATACTTCTGGTACGAGGCGATCTGGTCGGGCGTCCAACCGTCGGGCACGCCGATCAGGCTGTCGGGAATGTTGCCCTGGGTGAAATAGTCGAGCAGGAAGAGTTGGCGGCGCAGCGCGATGTTGACGGTGGTGACGACCTGCTCCACCGGCGAGAAGCCGTAGGCGCGGTTCACCCGGATGTTGCGCGGGCGGTAGAGCAGGTCGCGCGTGGAATAGTCGACGGCGGGGAAACCCTTGAGCACCTGCTGGTAGGCGGTCGGCCAGTTCGTGCGGCCGTCGGCGCCGACGCTCGGTTGCGGGGTTCGGCCCCAGCTGTCGATCACCGGCTTGATCGTGGCGCCGTCGAGCGGCATCAGGGCGGTGAGCCGGCCGGCGCGGTCGCGGCGGCAGTACAGGGTCGGCGCGTCGATGACGAACAGCTCCTCCAGCAGCATCCGCAGCCAGTCGGCCCAGCCGTGCGCGCCGTCGGGGCGCTGCAGGAAGGCGGTCGCCGCCGCGAGCCGCGCCTCGACCGGGCGCGCGGCCAAACCGGCCCCGGCGCGCGGCTTCAGCGACCACGCCATGCGCGACACCTGATCCTTGCGCGTCTCGATGACGAGGCGCAGCAGGTCCCAGCTGTCGGCGAGGTCGCGCAGGGTGGCGAAGGACACCGATGCGCCCGCGCGCGGCTGCAGCGCCAGGTTGAAGCCGGCCTGATAATCCCACTGCCGCCCGGCGACGTCGTCGGGGGCCGCCGGCGCGATCGGTTGCAGCGGGCCGAACCAGTCCGCGCCCGCACTGCTCGCGTTTCGCGCCGCGAAGGAAACGCTCACCCGGTAGGGGTCGAGCGTCCATGACGCCCGGCCGCTGTCGCGATCGACCATGCTCGTGTCCGCTCTCATGGTTGGAGATGAGGAGGGTTCAGCCCTCCAGGATGGTCCTGAGGAAGCCCAGCACCGGAGGTTCCGCGCCCTCGCTGAAGAGGTGGGTCAGCGCCCAGATCGCGGCATCGGCGTGGTCGGGGCTGCCCGGCCCGGCGTAGCCGCCGCCGGTGAAGGCGCAGAGCTGCTCCTCCAGCTTGGGGAAGCGGCCGACGTGGTGCACCTGGCCCGCCGCGTAGCGAAGCGAGATCGGCTCGGCGCGCACCGCCTTGCCCCGGCTCGCGGTGACGGAGCGCACGGGCACGTTGCGGTCGGCGGCGCGGATGGTGGCCTCCACCATCGAGCCGCCGAAGTTCTCCTCCGCCACCACGCAGTCGGCGGCGAATTCGTGGTAGGCGGTGACCACGCGCCGGCTCCAGGCGGCCGGCGCGTCGCGCGTCGAACGGTCGGCGAGGACGTAGCAGTCGCCGTCGCACCCGAGCGCCGCCACCACGATGCCGATCTCGTCCGAGCCGGCATCGTCGCGCCCGGCCGCTCCCGAAGGATCGACCGCCACCACCACCGCGCGGCGCTCGGCCAGCGGGATCTCGGCTTCCGTGCAGCGGTGGCGCTCGAAGGTTTCAAAGGTCCACAAGGCGTCGTCGACCTCGGCGACGTAGACGCCCTCGTAGAAGCGGCGGCGCTTGCGCTCCGGCAGCTCGGCCAAGCTGCGGAGGAAGTCGGGCGTCAGGTTGGCGGCATTGTCGTTGGGATTGAGAAAGGCGCGGGCGTAGGCCGCCGGCTCGGCCAGCGGCTGCCGCGAGACGGGATCGCGCTTCTCGCCGAACAGCACGTTGGTCCAGTGCACCACGGAGGTGGGGTTGAGGTCGACGTAGGCGCGCTGCGTCAGCTCGGGCACAACCTGCGCCAGCCGGGTGAAGGCGATGAGCGCGGAATCGTAGGAAATCTGCGAAGCTTCGTTGAGGAACACGCTGGCATATTCGAGGCCGAGGATCTTCTCGATGCGACCGGCGTCGTCGAGGCCGCCGACGGTGAGGCGCGCGCCGTTCTTCAGCTCGTAGAAGCCGTCGGTGCGGTGCTCCTTGATGGCGACATCGGGGAAGCACAGCCGCATCACGCGCGGCAGGGTTTCCTGCGAGATGGAGGCGCGCGCCGCATTGGCGCGGTGGCGCAGGATGGCGTGGCTCGACTCCGGCGCCAGCGTCGCCCGTTCCACGATGGCGCGGATGATGAGGAAGGTCTTGCCCGAGCGCGTCCCGCCGGCGAGGCAGGTGTAGCGCTGCGGGCCGTCGAGCAGCCGCCGCGCGGCCTCCTGCGCAGCGCTGAAGGACACGGATCGGACCATGTGGGATGAAACAATCTCGACTGTGGGGAGGCCGCGGCGCCGACGCAGGTCGGGCTCGGCATGCGCGCATTAGGGCGTTCGAAACCGTCCGCCGTCAATCGACGCCGCCGGGGCGTTTCCGATCGTTCGCACCGCGACCGCGGGCCGCCGTCGTCCGCTCGCCGCCCGGCCGTTCCGGCCCCCGGCGCCGCGCGTCGGGCGATGCGAGACTGATCGTTGTTGAACGTTCACGGTGGGGGCACACGTTGACGCTTGCCTTCGCGACGGGACGTCGCGCCCGCGCTGCGCCCTGGCGCACATTCCCGGCAAAGGAGGCTGGCCGGTGGTCGGCAGCACTGTCCAGCTGCTCGCCGACCCGAAGGGCTTCGTCGAGAGATATGCCGCCGCCCACGGCCCGATCGAGCGCAGCCGGGGCTTCGGCGAGATCAGCGTCACCCCGCTGGAGCCGGAGGCCAACGAGTTCGTGCTGCTCGATCCGGGCAAGCTGCTGTCCTCGACCCACGGCTGGCAGCTGCCCAAGGGTTTCTTCCCGCGCGGGCTGATGCTGCTCGACTTCGACGAGCACAGGCTTCATCGCCGCGCCCTGTCGGTGGTCTTCAAGGCCGGCCCGATACGATGATCGCGGCGGTCCTGGGCGTCGTGCGCCGGCCGCTGCCCGGCACCAAGGTGCGGCTTGGCCGGGCGCGCCCACGTGGTCGGCTACTCCGGGCGCCAGACTTGCGCCCGCCGGTCCAACGTAGGGAGGGCGGCGGAGCCGCGTCGAGCCGCCTGACACGTGTCGGTAGAGCAGGCGGGGATCCTCCTTGCCGACCGTTTCGCGGCGCGATCGGCTAGGTCGGGGACAACCGAGGCTTTTCCGGCGCACTCATTGGTTCTATGACGCCGGATGACCCTTTCCATCGATGCCGCGTTCGACGGCGGCAACATCGACGTCGTGGACATTCGCGGCGACACCATCGACCTTGCCATCAAGTGCGATCGCTATTCGGCGTTCTACCAATGGTTCTACTTCCGCTTGGCCGGAGCCGGACGAGGCACGGCGAACCTGCGTATCGTGAACGCCGGCGGCGCGGCATTCGCCGACGGCTGGCAGGGCTACAAGGTCCGCGCGAGTCCCGACCGGCTGGCGTGGCGAACGACGCCGACCCGCTACGCCGACGGCGTGCTTTCGTTTGCGTGGCAGGGCATCGGCGATCTCGCCTGGTTCGCCCTGTTCGCCCCCTATCCGATGGAACGGCACCACGCTCTCGTTGCCCGCATCGCTGCGTGTCCGGGCGTCGCCTATCGCGCGCTCGGCCGATCGTTGGACGGTCAGACCATCGACGAACTGCGGATCGGCACCGGCCGCAAACACGTCTGGCTCTACGCGCGCCAGCATCCCGGTGAGCCGATGACCGAGTGGTGGATGGAAGGTGCGCTCGAATGGCTGACGTCGGAAGCCCCCGACAGGCGACGCGACGCGCTGCTTGCGGGTGCCACGATCCACCTCGTGCCCAACATGAACCCCGACGGCACTCGGCGCGGTCACCTGCGCACCAACGCGGCCGGCGTGAACCTCAACCGCGAATGGCATGCCCCCTCGCTCGCACGCAGTCCTGAGGTGCTATGTGTCCGCGACGCGATGGATGCGACCGGCGTCGCCTTTGCCATGGACGTGCATGGCGACGAAGCCATCCCGGCGTCCTTCCTCGTCGGCTTCCAGGGCGTGCCGAGCTTCACCGAAGCGCGCGGGGCCCTTTTCACCACCTATGCAAGACGGCTCGCCGATCACACGGCCGATTTCCAGACGGAACGCGGCTATGGGATCAGCGCGCCGGGCAAGGCCAATCTGTCGATCTCGACCAATCAGGTCGCCGAACGCTTCGGCGCCTTGTCCATGACGCTTGAGATGCCGTTCAAGGATCATGACCCCAATCCCGATGCGCTGGCGGGGTGGTCGCCTGAGCGTTCGAAGGCGCTCGGCGTCGCCTGTCTCGAAGTGCTGGCCGGGATGGTCGACGTCTTGTGAACGACGCGTCGGATGAGGCAAGTTTCAGACTGATCGTCGATCAGTGAAGGTCAGGCAATGCCGAGACGGCGGACTCGACGCAAGTGCGAAGAGCACGCAAGGCGCAACCTGCCTCGCTGATCAACCTGCTTCGCTAAGAGAGGCGGCGCAGCTGGTAGCGCGCGCGCTGGACATGGAAGGCGAGACCGCGGCGGGCCGCCCAGAGCGGCCCCTGGTCGATGGCCATGGAGCGGGCGTAGTCGGTCATCGCGCGGGCGGCCTTGTCGGCAGCCTGCTTCACCGGATCGGCGTAGAACCGCGCGACCTTGTCTCGGCCCATGCCGTCCGTCGCCAGCCACCCGGGCAGGAGCGCGGCGAGCCGTTCGACGTCGGTGAGCACCTTGCTGATGCCGGTGCCGCCGGCCGGACAGCTCGTTGAGAACGCGTCGCCGACGAGCACGGCGCCGTCACGCAGGTGACCTTCGCTGCGGTAGAGATCAATGGGGCGCAGGACTGGCGGCTCCGGGACGTCGAACGTGCCGAGCATTGGCCGCAGGCCCGGCATCGCCGCGAGCAGCGTCTCCCCGGGAGCTGCCCGGAAGCGCCGCGCCCAGGCATCGCGGCCGGTGCGGTACACGAACAGGTTGGCGCGCGCCCGGCCGCCGATGGGGAACACG
>CAXTMA010000295.1:0-5255 GCA_964245015.1 uncultured Beijerinckiaceae bacterium
AGCGGGCGGCGGTGCCGGCCAGGACCGCGCTCGTCTTGGCGCTCTCGCCGGCCGCGGTGGCGGTCGTCTGCGTCGCCACGCCGGCGAGCCAGTCCGCCACCGTGCGCAGGCGCGCCTGGATGAAGCTCTGCACGATCGAGAGCAGCACGTTGCTCACCGCCGCCCGGAAGGTTTCCTGGCCGCGGATCAGCCCGGTGATCTGGCCGGCGACGCTCGACCCGACCTGTTCGAAGGACCGGCGGTAGTCGGCATCGACCTCGCGAAGGTAGGATCGCTCGATTTCCCCGCGCTTCAGGGCGGATTGCGCCGACAGCTCGTCGATCTGGCGCTGCGCGTCGGCGAAGGCGCGGGCGTTGTCGCGATAGGTCGACTGCAGGAAGGTGAGGTGGCGACGCTCGATCTCCTCGCGCTCGTCTTCCAGGGCGAGCAGCTGCGCCCGCTCCTCGTCGTGGCTCAGCTGCGAAAGCTGCGCCTCTTCCTTCACCTGGGATTGCTTGAGCTTCACCGCGTCGAGCGCGATGTCGGTCTGGGCCCGGTCGCCGGCCCGCGCCACGGCTAGTTCGTCGTCGCTGCCGCGGCGCACGAGGTCGAGCCGCTGCGCGGCGCCCGCGGCATAAGCCCGGGTCAGGGCGCCGTAGCTCAGGCCGACCTGATCGGCGCCGGCCTTCAGCACGGCGGTCGTGTCGGCGACGCCGCTGGTGGCGGCATCGAGGCCGCGCCTGAGGTCGGAAACGTCGGCGGTGAAGACGATGCGGACGGTGTCGGCCATACGGGCTCTCGGGTCGGAGTTCCGGGTGCGGGCGTTTCAGCGGGAAACGTTGCCGCTGGGAAAGCGCGCGATGAGCGCGCCGATGTTGCTGGGATCGGCCGGGCTGGGGCGGGGCGCGGGCTTGAGGCCGGCCAGGGCGGCCAGGATCTCGTGGACCGGCGGAGTGGCGCGCCAATGCTTGAGCAGGGCGATCACGTCGCCCATCGGCATCGCGTCGATGGCTGCGGGCGTGTAGCCGCCGCCGGCCATCAGCCGGGCGTAGAGGGCCGGCCAGTCCGGCCGGGCTAGCCCGGCGCCGCCTCGCCGGGCCGGGCTTCCCCCAGCAGGTCGTCTCCGCCGGCGATGAAGCCGCCGAGCCGCAGAACGGTGGCCAGCGCGGCGGCGATCTCCGGCGCGCCGGCCTCCATCCCGTCGAGATCGGCCGCCGCCTGCGGATCGTCGCGCCCCAGCGCGATCCTGACGATGGCGACCGCCGCCGCCACCGTGCCCTGCGCGCTTTCGGCCTGGTACAGCAGCGGCTCGATCGCCTGCACCTGCGCGACGGTGAGCGGGCGCACGCTCCAGCGCCGTCCGCCCAGCGCGATCTCCGCGGGTTGCAGCCTCATCACGACGCCTCCGCGAAGGACCAGCTCATCACCGTGCCGGTGGCATCGGCGAAGCAGGAGAAGTCGAACTCCGGCACCACGAAGTCTTCGAGTTTGGTGCCGAACGTCAGCTTGCTCGACGTGCACGCGCGCAGCTTGAGCGACACCGCCTGCCCGTTGAAGGTGGTGAAGAACTGCGCGGCGAAGGTCGGGGTCGTGCCGGTGAGCTGGTTGAGCACGGGAAAGCTCTGGCCGGTGGCGGCGATCGCGTAGGTGTAGTTCAACAGCAGCGCCTTGCCGCTGTCGGCCGCGCTGAGCGTGTATGCCCCGCCGGCGACCGCATATTGCCCGGCGGCGGGCGCGCTCGCCACCTTGATGAGCGGCAGCCCGGTCGCGGCGTAGAGCGGGCCGAGGTCGTCGACGAGGGTGGCGCCGTTGGCCGGCGTCACCGCGTAGGGCGCGCTGGCCGGCACGCTCGCCGCCTCGGCGAAGGCGGTGGCGACCTGGCCGGCGGTCGGCGTGACGCCATAGAACAGGCTGGCGAAGGCGAGGCCGGAGATGCGCGCAACCTTGGCCTTGCCGGTGGTCTTGATCGTGCCACGGGCGATGGCGACCGGATGCTGGAACTGCCCGTACAGCTCCTTGATGCTGGCCGCCTCCTCGATGGTGACCTCCTGCACCAGGCCGAAGTTGACTGGCGTCGCGTTGACGATGTCGGTGCGCGTCCCGATCAGGACGCCGGAGCCGAAGCTGTACATGGGTGCTCTCCGATTGGCAGGGTGGGTTCAGTCTTGCGCCGGCTCGCCGAGCAAGGCGGCGAGGCGGCGCTTCAGCTCCTCCTTGGCGCCGTGGACGTGGTTCCAAACCTCCGTCGTGCGGGCCACGAGCGAGCCGTGGAAGGCTTGGAAGAACCAGTGCTCGACCAGCTGGTCGAGCTGCCGGACCTTGGCTTCCAGCTCGTCGGGATCTTGCATGGTCGGCTCCTTGTCGCTCGGGAAAGGTTTGGAGATCAGGGAAGGACGATCGTGACCGGCACCAGCAGCAGCCCGTCGCCGTCGAGGTCGCCGGGATCCTTCAACGGTTTGCCCTCGATCGAGCAGCGGTAGGCGGCCCCGCCCAGCGTGCAGCGCCCGAGCGCCGCATCCGCGCCGGCCGTCGCGAGCGCGGCATCGAGCGCGTCCATGATGGCGTTGAGCTGCGCCGCGCCGGGGCTGCCGGGATCGTGGGCGTCGACGTAGATGAAGAGGCGCAGCAGCAGCTTGCGCTTGGTCGTGCTGCTCGTGCCCTCGTAGCTTTCGCTGCCGCCCTCGAAAACGAAGCAGGCTGGGCGCATCGCCGGCGGCACGTCGCTCCATAGCTTCAGGCGGCGCGAGGGCGGCGCCGCCCAGCCGTAAGCCCCGGCGAGGCGCGCCACCAGGGCGCCGATCGCCTGTTCGCGGCTGCTCATTGCCATGTCTCCTTCAGCCGGTGGCGAGCGCGTCGAGCACGGCTGCCTTGAGGCCGCTGTTGATCTCGTCGCGCAGGGCGTCGAGGGCGCTGCCGAAGGGCGCGCGGGCGGGGATCAGCGATCCCGGATGGTGGACGCGCCGGGCGAACACGGCTCCGCCGCCCCCCGCGAAGGCCAGCGCTTGAGCCTTGACCGGCACGATGTCGTGCGCCGGCGTCCGCCCGCCGTATTCCTGGATGGCGGCGTAGGGCACGCCGTTCGAGCCGACGCCGACGCTGATCTCGTCGGCGCCAAGGACGAAGTCGGTCGTGACCGACGCCCGCAGCGCGCCGGAGCGAGCCTGCAGCACGTCGCCCGACAGGTTGGCCTCGACGGTCGCGAGAAGGCGAGCCTGCAGCGCCGCAGCCCGCTCGCGCAGGGCGGCCGTCACGTCGTCGATGTCCGACATCGCTAGCGCGCCACGCGGCGGTAGGGCTGCAGCAGGCGCGACACCGAGTCGGGCACCGCCTTGACGACGAAGCTCACCGTTTCCTGGCCGCCCAGCGTCTTCGCGCTCTGCCCGATGCGGCTGCGCGCGGCATAGCGGTCGGCGACCCAGTCCAGCGCCGCGCGGGCGAGGTCGGCCGGCACGTAGCCGTAGGAGAGCGCGACCGCGGCGCCGGCCGCCTGCGCCGTGAAGGTGTAAACGCCGCCGGCCGCCGTGTAGGGGCCCGGCGCCCCGGCGACGCCGGTGTCGAGCGACCACCGGCCGAAGGGAGCGGAAGCGCTCACCGTGTAGGGCGCGCTGGTGGGCACGCTCGCCGTTTCGCCGAGGATCTCGTAGCCGGCTCGGTAGGTCAGCGCGACGTTGCCGGTGCCGGGAGCGAAGCGCCCGCCGCGCAGCGACACCCGCTGCATCGTGCCCGGCGGCGCGGGATCGGCGGCATCGAGCACGGTGCCGCTCTGTCCCGGCTGCGCCGAGGCCGCCACCGGCGATGACGAAGCCGTAGACGACCGGCAGCTGCGCCGCCGGGAAGTGCGCGGCGAGGATCTTGTAGGCACTGGCGAGGCAGACCGAGACGCCGACGCCGATCAACAGGCGGCCGAGCATCAGCGCCGGCAGCCCGTGCGCCGCTCCGAACACCATCGCGCCCGCGCCGGCGACCAGCAGGAGGGCGGCGCCCACCGTCCGCGAGCCGTGACGATCAAGCAGGATCCCCGCGGGGACCTGCGCGGCCGCGAAGCCGAGGAAGTACATGCTCGTGACGAGGCCGAGGACACCGGCGCTCAGCCCGGTCTCTCGGGTCAGCGATGGAGCGAAGCTGATGTTGATGCCGCGAAACAGGTAGGAGACGAAGTACCCGCAGGTGAACAGCAGGAGCACCCTGATCCGCTGGGATGCCGAGCTCCTGCAGGCCTGGCCCAGCCCGGGTGTGCTTGTCGAAGCAGCAGTCACGAAGCGATCCGGAAACCTGAGAAACCTGAAGAGGGTGGCCATGGAAGCCCATCGCCTCGCGCATGCGATGAACGGGGAGTTCCAGCGGAAGGTGCCGGGCCGCGTCGGCCACGACCCGGCCAGGGTGGCGACTGCTACCACGGGGTGATTCGATGCATCCGGCCACTGGATCGTAGCTGGGCAGACCAATGGCGGGAGTGGCCGCGATGGAGGCTGCCGAAGCGACGTCGACCTCCACGGAGCCGCTTCACGATTGGCTTGAGAAGCCAGACGAACCGCAAGGTGGCGGCTTTACCACTCGATGGGCCGACGGCCGCTGTTCACGCACTCGTTCCCGAAGGCCGCCATTCCAACATCGGCCAGTTCCTGCCGAAGAGCAGCCGGGCGGCACTGCGCCCTCAAGGGTCGTTCATGTCCCCGGAAACGCCACCCGGAAGCAGCCGTGGAATGTTCGCCATCTCGCCTATGAGGACTCGGCAGTGGTCTCGCCATCCGGCTACGATATGCGAGCCGCCCTGCTGCGCTGGCATCCGAGACGGTTACGACAGAGCACCGCCAGACGGGCGACGACGACATGCGCCCCTGACCTTGGCTTGCGCCGGCGATCGCAGCTATGTCGAGCAAGCCTTCGACGCTGCTTTCGAGTTGCATCCATCATGATCGATCCTGGGCGCGAGCAGGTTTCTTGGCTGGAACGAAGGCGGCTGAGCTGTCTCCTAGGCCGTCCGCCCAGGGCATGCGATGCACGACGTTGTCTCCTCCGCTTGATGGGTACGATGCTTTTCGCCATCGGCCTCGCTGGCGCATTCACCTCCCGATCGCTCGCGAGCAGTGAGCATTGCGGCGGCGAATGGACCCTGGACGCGGCATCCTACGACGAGTGCCGCAACACCGTCGCGCTCAGCCCCGGCAACGACACGCGCGTCAACCTCCTGCTGCTGCTCATCGACCACACGGGCGCTTCGCCGCCCGCGGCGGCGCCGGCGAGCGACCCCGTGCTCGCATGGCGCGACCTCGCCG
>CAXTMA010000296.1:0-5229 GCA_964245015.1 uncultured Beijerinckiaceae bacterium
AGGACAGGACCATCCCGCACATCTGGCCCTTAACTCAGTCCGTAACAGCCTCTAGCGATGACTGCCGTTGGCCGTCCATTCGACATGGGGCTAAAGCATCGGACCGAAAAGTGCGCAGCGGTTTTTGGATGACTCCGATGCGTCAGGGGAGGTGAGAGCACCGGATCGGATGCGATGTTCCAAGGCGGGCGACCCACCGGCACCTGGGACCACCGGCACCTGGTCGAGGCGGTCGTGATCCCCGGCGGGTAAGGGGACCGGCGGCGATGCGGCTTGCACCCGTCCGGGAGGTTCGGCGAGACCGCCGCAACCCCCAGATCGTCTCCGGATCCCGGGCGATGGGCGATCGTCCCGTTTCACGGGGCCGCGATGACCGTCGCGGCTTCGTCCACCATCGACGGGTCCGTCACCCGCGTGACGAAGGCCGCGACGACCAAAACCACAACCAAGATCACAACGAGGGTCAAGGGAGCCGTCGCGAACCTGCGGTGCTGTTGGCGGGCTGGGATCGGCAGGGTCGTCGGCATGTCCGCCTTTTTACGTGCGACCCGGCGAGTCGAAGCGTCGGATTTGCGACCCGAGACGTCAGTCGTGAGCCCCTTCGCCGGCCACCACTCCGGTCCTCTTGATCTTGTAGGATCCCGTCATCTTGCCGCCGGCCTGATAGGCACCGGTGTCGTCGAGATTGCCGCTGTTGGTGTCGGTCGCCGTGCCGCTGATCCCGTCATACTTGCCCGTGCCTGAACGGAAGCTCCATTCAAGGGTGATCGCCTTCAGCGGCTTTGGACCGTTGGTCACGTATTCGGCGTAGAGAAGGTCGCCGTCGGCATCCTTGAAGTTGCAATACCCGTGCGAATCGATGGTGCGCTCTTCGCGATTGGTGAATCGGATGTTGGTGCAGCGTCCCGCCGTGAGATGCAGGAAGCCTCCGCCGCCGTCGTTCAAGATCGTCACGAGGTAGCGATTGACCGTGAGGTCGCGACCTTCGCCGACGTCGATCGGTGCGGCCGGTGTTGATGTCGTGAACGTGTAGCTGAGGGCGAACTTGCCGGCGGTCGGGAACGACTCGGCCTGCGCCGGCACTGCACACATGCCCGCCGTCACGACGGCGACAACACGACCAATCCTTAGAAGGGGCTTGCGCATCATCTGCCATTCTCGCGTTCGATCGAGTGGTCTGGGCAATTTCGATACCAAATGAGACCCGGATCGACCTCGGGGATCTTGAGCCCGCAGTCTCGCATAAGGCGACGTTCATCGGAATCTGTCCGCCCTCGACGGTTGCGGGGCCGCTGCGGCACCGATCGCTTCGCGCCGATGGCACGCGCGTCCCCGCACGGGACGTCGGTGAAGTGGCTTGCCCTACGACGGTTGTGACGATCAGGGGATCGCGCGTGCGTGCCGAACCCGCCGCCCCGGATCAGCGCGACCAGCTGATCGGAAATCCGTGTCTGCAGCGTCGCCTTGCATCAGAGATCGAGACTCAAAGCGATCCGCATGCGCCGAGGCCTGTTTCAGCCGGCAGGACGGGCGCGATCATCGCCGAAACAGGGCGAGGGGCATAGGGGCGATCTGGACATGGCGAGGGCGGCGCTCTTTCGTGCGGCAGCGCGGCGCGACAGCTCGCCGGCCAAGGCAGGGAAGCGATCGGGATTGCCGGTTGCGAGCCGGTGCGCATGATCCCGGCCGTTCGCGGCAACGGCTCGGCGCGCGATCAAACCGCCAGATTGGTTTCGACGAGAACGGTGTCGCTGTTGAACTCGGCCGCGTGCCAAGTCTGCGCGGGGAAGTGGAACAGGCTGCCGGCCGAGAACGACTGCCGGCCTTCCGCCGTGTCCAGCATGCCGCTTCCCGACAGGATCTGCACGAACTGCTCGTGCGGGTGCGAATGCCCGGCGGCTGTTGTCCCGGCCTTGATCTCCACCCGGACCAACGTGGCGCCAGCGCCCTGCAAGCGTTTCCGCGTCACCGTTCCGGCAGGCTCGTCGGGAATGTCTTGCCAGGTGTGAAGAAGGCTCATGTCGCGTCGATCTCCGAGCTAGTCCGTTAACGTCTTCATCGAAAAGTCGTTTCTCATCGATGACTGAGCCGCCATTCCGTTTCGCCGGCAGGAACGTGGACGGGTTCGCCCCGTTCATTGTTGCAGCGCAGCAAAAAGCGCGTCATGTGCCAGCGAGGAGATCGCAACGATGGGTTTACGGGACGACACGGCGGTTCCGCATCGCTCCGACGACGTCTCAACGCTGCCCGGGCTGCGCCGCATCGACGGCTTCGGCAGCAATCCCGGCGGCCTGCTCTGCCACATTTTCGTGCCGCCGAGGCGGGCGGAGCGGGCGCCCTGCGTGGTCGTGCTGCACGGCTGCGGGCAGACGGCGGCCGGCTTCGATGCCGCGTCCGGCTGGTCGCGCCTCGCGGCCGAGCACGGCTTCCTTCTCCTTTATCCCGAGCAAACGCCCCGCAACAACAGCAAGACCTGCTTTTCCTGGTTCGAGCCGGGCACGCGGGGGCGCGACGAGGTCGAGTCGATCCGGCAAATGGTCGACTGGGCCGTCGCCGAGCTTGGGGCGGGCACCCTGTTCGTTTGCGGCCTGTCGGCCGGCGGCGCGATGGCGGCGGCGATGCTGGCGATCCATCCCGAGCGCTTCGCCGCCGGCGCGATCATCGCCGGCCTGCCCTACGGCGCGGCTTCGGGCGCGGGGGAGGCGTTCGATGCCATGGTCGTCGGGCGGATCCGCGATGCCCGCAAGTGGGGCGACCTCGTGCGCGCGGCCTCCGGCCATGCCGGTCCCTGGCCGGAAGTGGCGGTGTGGTTCGGCACCGCCGATGCCGTGGTGAAGCCGATCAACGCCGGCGAACTCGTCAAGCAATGGACCGACGTGCACGGGGTTGGCGCGGGCACGCCTGAAACCGATCGCCTGGGCCGCGCCACCCGCCGCACCTGGCGCGACGGCGGCGGCGGCGCCTGCGTCACCCTCTACAGCGTGCCCGACCTCGGACATGGCGTGCCGGTCGACGTCGCCGACCCGCCGGCGCCCTTCTTCCTGCCGGCCGGCATTGCCGCCACGCAGCAGATCGCGGCAGACTTCGGCCTCCTCTCCCGACCAACCCGCGAGGTTGCCGCCGAGCACCTGCTGTCGCTGCTCGGCGTCGCGACCTGAAGCGATAGCTGCCTCAGCGAGATGGCTCGGGAAGGCCCGTCAGCGCGGCGGCCGGGTCGTTTCGCGCAGCAGGCCGTGCATGAAGCCGAGTTTGTCGATCACGCCGGCCGACAGGATGAAGGGGTAGAGCTCGTCCTTGCCCATCGTCTTGTTGAAGGTGTTCAGCGCCGTCGACACCGGCAACCACACCTTGATGAGGGCGTGGATGTCGGGCGCGTCGTAGGGGTCGGCGTCGTAGGAGACATTGAACTCGCCCGCCTTGTCGACCGCTGGCGACAGCTTCATGTCGTAAGCCTTGGCCAGCTCCAGCGTGTCCACGATATGGAGGTAATGGGCCCAGGTTTCCGCGAAATCCTCCCAAGGGTGGCAGGTCGCGTAGGAACTGACGTAGTTCTGCTGCCAGTCGAGCGGCGCGCCCTCGCGATAATGCCGCTGCAGCGCGTCCCCGTAATCGAGGGTGTCGTCGCCGAACACCGCGCGGCACTGGGCGAAGCGGTTGCCGTCGCGCACCAGCTTGTCCCAGAAGTAGTGCCCGACCTCATGGCGGAAATGCCCGATCAGCGTGCGGTAGGGCTCGTTCATCAGCTTGCGCCGTTTTTCCCGCTCGGCATCGTCGGCCTCGCTCAGCGCAATGGTGATGAGGCCGTTGTCGTGCCCGGTCATCACCTTGGGGCCGGCCGTGTTGGCGACATCGGCGAGGAAGTTGAAGGTGAGCGGCTCGGCCCCGGCGGTCGTGTCGACGGCATCGAGCAGGCCGAGCTTGTGCAGGGAGTAGAACAGCCGGTGCTTGGCCGCCTCGATCTTGCGCCAGGCGAGGCGGTGGTCGGGATTGTTCAGCTCCGGGATCACCCGGTTGTGCCGGCAGGCCGAGCACATGGTGTTGCCGTCGGCTGCCTCGACGAGCCAGTTGCACACCCCGTACTGCGCATTGGCGCAGAGCCGGTAGGGGCCGCCCCGGTTGCCGGCGGGTTCGCCGAGCGCGGTCCAGGTGTCGCCGGTGGAGTCCGGGGCCGGCGCAAGCGCGCAAAGCGTCGCCGCATCCGCGTGGAAGCCCAGCGCGTGAAAACAGCGTTCGCAGCGCGTGTTTTCGAAGAAAAGGATCTGCGAACAGTTCTGGCAGGAAAACAAACGCATGCGGCCGTCCGGTCAGCGCACCTGAGGGTACGCGAGAGCAAAAGCCGCCGCCGGCGGGCAGGGTTCCCATTGGAATTCGGCAACCCTGCCTGCAACAAGTGCCGGTTGCAGCCCCGTTTCCTCAGGCTCCGTTCAGGAACGCCATGCGAAGGAATGGCGAGGGATATCGGCCACACCAGTGGGGGAACGTCACCCGGGCGATAGTTGCCGGTTGGTCTCCGTGGTATGCGCGATTGCTGCCCGACGGCGGGACGTTGCCGGCCATATGACGGTGGCGCGGTTGCGGGGTAACGGGACAAGTCATGAGCATCGACGCTGTTCTTCCCAGCAGTTCCTCTGCCGCCCTGGCGCCGGCGGCCGCGCGCGACCGGTCGGCCCTGCAGGCCCTCGTCGTCTTCCTGGTGTTCCTGCTGATCTCCGCCATCCCGCTGCTGACGCATCCGATGCCGCCGCTGGAGGACTATGCCAACCATGTTTCGCGGATGCAGGTCATCACCGACAACGGGGCCAATCCCAGCCTGGCAAAGTACTACGAGATCGACTGGGAGATGTTGCCCAACCTGACCATGGACCTGATCGTCCCATGGATCGCCAGGTTCATCAGCAACGTCTACCTGGCCAGCCAGATCTTCACGATGTTCATCTTCGCGCTGATCATGTCCGGCACCTTCGTGCTCAACCGGGCGCTGTTCGGGCGCTGGTCGATGCTGCCGCTTGTGGCCTTTCCCCTGCTCTACAACTACATGTTCCTGATCGGCATCCTGAACTACTTCTTCGGGATCGGCTTGGCGATGTATGCGCTGGCCGCCTGGATCGCGCTGCGCACCCGTCCGTGGCCGGCGCGCTTCCTGCTGTCGGCGGTGTTTGCCGTCGCGCTCTACGTTTGCCACCTGTTCGCCGTCGGCGTGTACGGCCTCGGGCTGCTCGCCTTCGAGAT
>CAXTMA010000297.1:0-5224 GCA_964245015.1 uncultured Beijerinckiaceae bacterium
GGGTGGTCGCGATGTCGGCGTGGCCGAGCAGTTCCTGCACGATGCGCAGGTCGGCGCCGTTCTGCAGCAGGTGGCTGGCGAAGGCGTGGCGCAGCACGTGCGGGCTGATGCGGTGCGCGGCGATGCCGGCGGCGGCGGCCACCGCCTTGAGATCCCTGGCAAAGGCCTGGCGGGTGAGGTGGCCGCTGTCGGAATCGGCGGGAAACAGCCAGGGCCCCTCGACCGAGCCGGGGTGACGAGCCGCCAGGGCTGCGCGATAAGCGGCGACGGCGTCGCGCGCGGGCTGGCCCACGATGACGAGACGCTCGCGGCCGCCCTTTCCCTTGATCGTCATGGTCGGATCGCGCCCGCGCAGGGCGTGGCGGGGCAAGGACACGAGCTCGGACACCCGCAACCCGGTCGCGTACAGCAGTTCCAGCAAAGCGGAGGTGCGGGCCGTGCGCAGCCGTTCGCCGGTGGCATCTCCCGATCCGTCCGGCGCCGGTTCCTTGCCGGCCAACCCTTGCCTGGCCACGGCGAGGAGGTGATCGACCTCGGCGACGCTGAGGATCTTGGGCAGCCGCTGTCCCTGCTTGGGCCCTTCCAGGATCTGGGACGGGTCGTCGGCGCGTTTGCCTTCGCTGACGAGGAAACGGTGGAACTGCCGGATGGCCGAAAGGCGGCGGGCGGCGGAGGTTGCCTTGAAGCCGGTCGCCTGCAGGGCCGCGAGGTAGGCGCGCAGGTCGTCGGTTCGCGCATCCAGCGGCCCGCGCCCACGCGCCTTGAGATCACCGGCGTAGGCGACGAGGTCGCGCCGGTAGGCGTCGAGGGTGTTTTGTGCCGCTCCCCGCTCGGCGGCGATCATGTCGAGGAAAAGCTCGACGAGGCGCAAGCCGGGGAGCGGCAAGCTCGGGACCAGAAGTTCGGGCGCGTCCGGCGATTGATTCGGCATGCGCCATCAAAGCAGGTTCCGCCGGCCGGAGGCTTGCGGCACCGTTACGTTTTGCCTGCGGCCTCAGGCCCGCCGCAGGTCGACCCGGCTGACCACGCGCGTTTCACCATCGCTGCGCACGATGCACTGTGTCGATCCCGGCACCGGCTCGACGTCGACAAGCACGATGTCGTGGCCGACAAGCGTCCAATCGTCGTCGACCAGGGTCACATGATCGCCCGCGTGAAGGTCACAGATCTGAAGATCGCTGTCGCCGTGCATCGCGTTCATCCCATCTTCGCCGTCGCTGGTGATTCTTCGCGACGGCTTTCTTTGTTGTTACGCGCGTCGCTTTGCAGGCCGAACGCACGCGAAGTGATACGCCGAGCGGACATGGGCAGCCGGGGAGGGACCGTCAAGATTGGTCTCTTGCCGGGTGCTTCCCGTGATGGTCGCGGGCGACGGAAGCGCTCGGGCAAGCGCTCTTGCGGGAGGCCGGGACGCTGCGCCATGAAGCGGCCGGCGACGGGCTCACGACGGACGATCCTCGCCGATGGCGGCCAGAGCCGTCGGCGGCGGCGGACCACCGACGCCGCGGGGCTTCCGGAGCGCAGCCCGGCGCTGTTCGCACTCGATCGAAACGGCAGGAGATTCGTGCGGCATGTGCAACCTTTACAGCCTGACCCGAAGTCAGGAGGCGATGCGCCGGCTGTTCGCCGCTCCCCGCGATCTCGTCGGCAACCAGCCGGCGCTGCCGGCGGTGTTTCCCGATTCGCTGGCGCCGGTCGTGCGGGTCAGCGAGGACGGCGTGCGCCGCCTGGAGCCGATGCGCTGGGGCATGCCCGGCCCGGCGCGGACCGGCGGCGCGCCGGTCACCAACATCCGCAACACCGCGAGCCCGCACTGGCGGCGCTGGCTCGGCGCGTCGCACCGCTGCCTCGTACCCGTCACCTCGTTCTGCGAATGGGCCGACACCAAACCGCGCAAGACGCCGGTGTGGTTCGCCCTCGACGCGGAGCGCCCGTTGTTCGCCTTCGCCGGGATCTGGACGACCTGGGATGGCACGCGCGGCCCCAAGGCCGACCGGCAAGAGGGCGAGCACCGGCTCTACGGCTTCCTGACCACGCAGGCGAACGGCGTGGTAGGCCCCGTGCATCCCAAGGCCATGCCGGTTCTGCTCACGACGGAGGAGGAATGGGATGTCTGGCTGCGCGCCCCCTGGGCCGAGGCGAAGGCGCTGCAGCGCCCGCTGCCCGACGACAAGCTGCGCATCGTCGCGCGCGGTGCCAGGCATGATGGCGTCGCGCACGACGGTGTGGGACACGACGGTGTGGGACACGACGGTGACGGGCACGACGGCGACGGGCACGACGGCGAGCCGCGCCGTCAGCCGGCGTTGTTCTGAGCGCGCGAGGTGATGGCTGTGCTGCGCGTCTGCCTTCTCGCCTTCGCCCTGCTGTTCGTGGCGCCGGTGCTGGTCTCGGCCGTTCTTTATGCCGTTCGCATGCGCGGGGTCGAGTGGCGTTTCGCCGATCGCTCCAGCGCCGGCCTGCTGCCGCCGGCCTGGCAGCACCCCGGCGCGGCCGTGCGCATCTTCTCCGCTCGCACCGTGAGCTGGCGCGGCATCGTGGCCACCCACAGCTGGATCGTGCTGAAGGAGGCGCGCGCGAGCGCCTACCGCCGCTTCGATTATACGGCCTGGGGCATGCCGATCTCCGTTGATCGTTTCGTGCCCGACGGCCTGTGGTTCGGGGCCAGGCCGGAGGTGGTGTTCGCCGCCGATGGCGACCTGGCCGAACGGATGATCCCGCGCCTGCGCGCCGCGATCGAGAGCTACCGCTATCCCCATCCCGGCGACTACCGGGCCTGGCCCGGTCCCAACTCCAACACCTTCGTCGCCGCCCTGATGAGCGCGGTGCCGGAAATCACCGCCGCCCTGCCGCCGACCGCCATCGGCAAGGATTTCCCCTACGACGGGCGGTGGTTCGGGCCGACGCCGTCCGGCACCGGCCTGCGCCTCAACCTGGGCGGCTACGGCGGCGTGACGCTGGGGTGGATCGAGGGTCTGGAAGTCAATCTGCTGGGTGCCGTCGCCGGCCTCGACCTGCGCCGCCCGGCGATCAAGCTGCCGGCGCTGGGACGGCTGGGCGTGTGAAGAGGCGGCGCGGTTCGATCGTGTGCTCTCACCCCGTGCCGTCGCGTCCCTCGATCTGCCGCCCCTCCCCGTGCCGGGTGACGCGCAGGACCTCCTCCTCGCGCAGGCGTTTGGCGATGTCGAGTTCGCCTTCCAGCCGCCGCATGCCGCGAAGCACCTCGTCCATCCGCTCCCGGTTGCCTTCCAGCATCGTCTTGTTGATGCGCTCGACGTCGTAGAGCTGTTCCAGACGCGGCCTGATCTCGACCAGCAGGCGCTGTACGTCGGTGAGGTCGGCGCGCTCCAGCACCACCGTCCTGGCGACGACCTCGTCCCCCTCCTTGGCCCGGCGCCAGCCGCGGATGAAGTTGCCGACAACCACGGTGGCGGCGGCGGCGATCGTGCCGAGAAAGGCCCAAACGTCGGCGAAGCCGCCCTCAGGCGTCGCGGGCTGGGGCACGGTTGTCGCTCCTTGCGGATCCCGCCGCCGGAGGTCCCGCAGCCAGGATCCCGGCAGCCTCATGGGCGATGAGGACGGCGTAGGTGAAGTCGAGGAAGCCCCATCCGGCATGGGCGACGATGCCGAGCACGTTGGTGTTGTACATGACGAACCCGATGGTCAACGCCAGCCACACGCAGCCGCTGGCGAAGGCCGACAGGCTGCGCACCACCGGCGTGACGCGGCGGATCACGGGGAAGAAGCCGTTCAGGATCAGCGCCACGAGGCGCAGGGTGGCGATCGACAGGGCGGCGAAGGCCCAGGCGCGCTCGCTCGCCATGCGTCCGAGGATGTCGTAGATGTGCGACAGGGCGAAGCTGTTGCCGGGACGGCTCAACTGGGCGCCGAGCGCGAACAGGAAGCCGGCGGCGATCCATTCCGGCAGGCGGGCGAGAAGGTGGCGCCGCCAACCATCCGCCGAAGCCTCGCCCGGCTCGCCGCGGGTGCGGAACACGATCACGGCGAGCCCCTATTTGCGGTGCAGCCAGGCGGTGGCGGCCGACACCGGCGGCCCGATCGTCGACACCACGAAGAGCGAGTACACGATGACGCGCTCGTAGTCGGCGTAGGCCGTCGGCAGCACCGGCACGCCGAGGCAGCCGTAGTGCCCGCAGCCCAGCCGCACCGTTGAGTCGAGGAACACGGCCGCCGTATGCGCCGCCGCCGCGCCGCCGACGACGAGGTAGAGCACCCTCGCGCCCCACCAGCCGTTGGCCGCCGCCTTCTGCTGGCCGATCGCGACCTGATAGTTGAGAAAGGCGGCGTAGGCGCTGGCATCGATGCCGCTCGCCGTCTGGAAGCCGGCGAGCTGCGTGTCCTGCCGCTTGTTGAGGTAGCTCATCAGAGGGGTGAGGACCCCACCGACGAGCCCGGACACGAGCTGTTGCACGATCGCGAACATGGCTCAGCGCTCCGGGGCGGAAGAGATGGAAGTTGCCGGCTCGGCTTCGGCCGCGTCGCGCAGCGCCCCCACATGCAGCCAGGACATCAGGAAAGGCAGCACGAACACGGTGGCACCGAGGACGAAGCCGGCCTTTGTGTGCGCTGTCACTAAAAGCTTCCGCATTGAGGCAATTGGGTTCCGCGATTTGCGAGAAAGCAGCCCTCAACCCTTCAATGACGAGGGCAAAGCCGTTTGAGGCTCGAGATCTAGCTTGCGGCGAGGTGGCTGGCTCGACCGTGGTCTCATGACATCGCGACATGACGGCGATCACATCCGGCCCTCATCGCCTCACGACACGGCCGATGCCGTGACCTGACCAAGTCCGGCGCATGGAGCAAGGCAAGTTGGTCCTGACAATCCGCCGGCAGGGTGCTGCTCGCCAACAGGTCGCTATCCTCGTTCGTCCCGAGCGGTCGGGCGCGCCGATGGGCAAGGTCCAGATCACTCCGGCGTAGGGGCCGTCTGGTCGCTTTTCAACAGATAGAAGCAGCCAAACGGCTTCGCGCCCACGTCGGCCGTTCCGGACATGCAGCAGCTTGCCCGAGAGCGGACCTTTGGCGCTTGCTGATCGCAAGATTGTGGTCGCTCCTGCTACCGCGCAGTTAACGGCACCTGAACGAGCAGTTCAGCCGCGCCTCAACGCCGCCTCTTCATGGTTTGTGCGTCTCTGAGGGGAGCACAAGCATGACAATCACGCGTACAGCCGCTGCCGTTGCTTTCGCCATCCTGTCGGGCGCC
>CAXTMA010000298.1:0-3011 GCA_964245015.1 uncultured Beijerinckiaceae bacterium
GCGCCGTCCGGAAGCAGCGAAGATCGCGTTGGCGATCGCGGGCGCCACGGGCGGCACGCCGGGCTCGCCGACGCCGCCGAGCGGCTTGTTCCAGTCATCCGAGGGCAGCAGATGGACGACGATCTCCTTCGGCGCCGCGTCGATGCGGGTGATCTCGTAGCCGTCGAAGTTGTTCTGCTCGGCCCGCCCGTTCTTGAAGGTGATCTCGGAGGTGAGCGCGAGGCCCATCCCCATCACCACCGCGCCTTCCATCTGGGAGCGGATGCGCTCGGGGTTGACCTGCGGCCCGCAGTCGATGGCGATGTCGACCCGCTTCACCGTGATCTTGCCCTTGGGATCGACGTCGACCTCGGCCGCCACCGCCGTGTAGGTGACGAAGGAATAATGCCCGGCGATGCCGAGCCCGGACCCCTTCGGCATCGCCCGGCCCCAGCCGATGCCCTTGGCCGCCGCCTCGATGACGTTGCGCAGCCGGCCGGTCTCGATCGGGTACGCCTTCGGATCCTCGCCGTGGTTCCAGGTGTCGCCCAGCGTCACGGGATCGATGGTGCGCGCCGGGCCGATCACGTCGAGCAGGTAGTCCTTGGGGTCGCGTCCGGCCGCGTGGGCCAGCTCGTTGACGAAGGACTGCACGGCGAAGCAGTGCGGGATGTTGCTGACCGAGCGGAACCAGCCGATGCGGACGTGGGCATCGACGGCCGGGTTCTCCATCCGCATGTTGGGGATGGCATAGGGCAGGTTGATCAGCCCCATGCCCAGCTCGAAGGGCAGTTCGTGGGTCGCGCCCTGGACGAAGATCGAGCCGATGGTCGGCGCCGCCGAGCGGTGCAGCCAGGCGACCGGCATCCCCTTCTCGTCCAGCCCCGCTTCGATCCGCTCCACCGAGACGGTGTGGTAGTAGCCGTTGTGGATGTCGTCGTCGCGGGTCCACAGCAGCTTGACCGGCTTGCCCACGGCCTTGGAGCACAGCGCCGCCTCCACCACGTAGTCCGGCTTGGACTTGCGGCCGAAGCCGCCGCCCAGCAGGGTGACGTGCACGGTGACCTTGTCATCGGCGAGGCCGAGGCGCTTGGCGACGTGGGTGCGCGCGGCTTCCGGCGACTGCACGCAGGTCCAGATGGCGACCGTGCCGTCGGGGCGGACGTCGGCGATCGCGGCCGGCGTTTCCATCGGCGCCTGGACGAGGTGCGGCACGTAGTATTCCGCCGACATCTTCGTCTTGGCCTTGGCCATCGCCGCATCGACGTCGCCATCGGCGCGCACCACCTTGCCCGGCGCGCGGGCGGCGGCTTCCAGCGACTTGCGGAAGGCGTCGGAGTCGTAGGACGCGTTGGGCCCGTCGTCCCAGGTGATCTTCAGCGCTTCGCGGCCCTTCATCGCCGCCCAGGTGTTCACGGCGATCACGGCGACGCCGCCGAGCGGCTGGAACTCCACCGGCGCCACGGCCGGATCGATGGTGATGACGTCGACCACGCCCGGCACCTTGCGCGCGGCGGCATCGTCGAGCGTCTTCACCACCCCGCCGAACACCGGCGAGCGGGCGACCAGCGCGTGCAGCATGCCCGGCAGCTTGTGGTCCATGCCGTAGACGGCGGTGCCGGTGGTGATCGCCCGGTTGTCGACGAGGCCGACGTTGCCCTTGCCGATGAAGGTGAAGTCCTTCGAGTCCTTCAGCTTGACGCTGCCGGCGGCGGGCGCCGGCAGGGCCGCCGCCGCTTCGGCGACGTCGCCGTAGCCGAACGTCGCCCCCGTCTTGGTGTTGGTGAGCACGGACCGGGCGGCCGTCACGTCGCCGGGCTGCACGCCCCAGCGCTGCGCCGCCGCCTGCACCAGCATCAGCTTCGCCGCCGCGCCGGCGTGGCGCATGTGAAGGAAGAAATGCCGGGTCGAGCGCGATCCGTCGGTATCCTGGTTGCCGTACTTGGCCTCGTCGCCGTCGGCCTGCACGATGCGGATCTTCGCCCAGTCGGCGTCGAGTTCGTCGGCGATGGTGATGCCCCAGCCGGTACGGACCCCCTGCCCCATGTCGGAGCGATGGCAGGTGATCGCGGCGACGCCGTCGGGCATGACGTTGACGAACACCTTGGGGTCGTCGCGCCAGCCGTGCGGCATGCCGTCGGCGCCGAAGCCCTTCGCCCTCGCGCGGGAGCTTGCCGGCAGCGTCACGGCGACGACGAGGCCGGCCAGCATGCCGCGGCGGCTGACGTTGACGATCTGCGGCCCCCTCGCAGCGCCGACAGCGGCATCGTCGAAGGACGTGTCGCGGGTCATCACAGCGTTCCCTTCGCGGCGGAGGGCCGGGTGCCGGCGGCTTGGTGGATGGCGGCGCGGATGCGCGGGTAGGTGCCGCAACGGCAGATGTTGCCGCTCATCGTCGAGTCGATGTCGGCATCCGTCGGCCGCGGCGTGTCCTCCAGCAGCGCCGCGGCCTGCATGATCTGGCCGGCCTGGCAATAGCCGCACTGCGGCACGTTGAGGTCGCGCCAAGCGACCTGAAGCGGATGATTGCCGTCGGGCGACAAGCCCTCGATGGTCCTGATCGGCTGCCCGTCGGCCGCCGACATCGGCGTCAGGCAGGAGCGGACCGCCTGTCCGCCGAGGTGCACGGTGCAAACGCCGCACAGGGCCGCGCCGCAGCCGAACTTGGTGCCGGTGAGGCCCAGCTCGTCGCGCAGGTACCACAGGATCGGCATCTCCGGATCCCCGTTGAAGCTATGCGCCTCGCCGTTCACGCTGGTCTTGATCACTTCGAACTCCGCTTGCCTCAGGCGCATATCGCCTGGCCTCGCGTCCATCGCGAGCCGGCGCGATCGCGCCGGCTCGCCGCTCGTCATCGCGGACCGTGCATGGGTTGCTGATGGGGTCCGCCCACTCCGAGGTCGCGAACCTCGCTTTCGCGAAGCGCGCCGCCGAAGATAAAGCAACGCGCACCGGCACCGGACGGTTGCCATCCCGGCATCGGCGAAGCCGGCTCTCCGCCGCCCGGCCGCGATCCCGCTTCGCCGCCGACA
>CAXTMA010000298.1:3021-5195 GCA_964245015.1 uncultured Beijerinckiaceae bacterium
TCATGCGGGCGATCAAGTAAGGTCGACGTCGGCTTCGGGCCGGCGGCGCCATCGAAGGCGCGCGCCGACCCAGGGTGGATGGCGAGCGGTGTTTGGCGGGAGGGCCGGCGATGCGGGGATATCGGATTTGCTCAATGGTGGGCGCGTGGGCGCTGCTCGGATCGACCGGGCTCGCTGCTGCGGCGTCCTGCGGCAACGGGGCGGGCGGCTTCGAGGACTGGAAGCGGCAGACGGTGGAGGAGTCCCGCGGCAGGTTCGGCGGCACCGCGACCGCCGCGCTCGAAGGCACGCACTACAACCACGCGACGATCGGCGCCGATCGCAGCCAGCACGGCTTCCACGTCTCGCTTGAATCCTTCCTGGCGCGACGAGGCGGCGCCGCGATCGCCTCCCGGGGGCGTTCGCTCAAGCGCTCCCAGGCGGCGCTGTTCGAGTCGATCGAGCGGCGCTACGGCGTGCCGCCGGGACCGCTCCTCGCCATCTGGGGGATGGAGACGGGCTTCGGGGCGGTTCACGGCAACCAGGACGCGCTCTCGGCCGTCGCCACCCTCGCCTATGACTGCCGCCGCTCCGCCTACTTCACGGACCAGCTCCACGCCGCGCTGCAGCTCATCGAAAGGGGATCGCTGGCCCCGCACGCGCGAGGGTCGATGCACGGCGAGATCGGGCAAACCCAGTTCCTGCCCAAGACGATCCTCGAATACGGCGTCGGCGGCAATCTCGACAGCGCCCCGGCCGCGCTGATGTCGACCGCGAACTTCCTCAAGGCACACGGTTGGCAGGCCGGCGCCGGCTATCAGCCGGGGCAGCCGAGCTTCGCGGCGATCCAGGCCTGGAACGCCGCGCCGGTGTACGAGCGCGCCATCGCCATCGTCGGCCAGCAGATCGACGAGGAGCGCTGACGGCTCCGACCCGTGCCGTGCGCTCAGGGCCTCGTCAGGCGCCAGGGCACGTTGACCAGGACGAGGCGAGGGTCGTCGCGCAGCAGCAGCGCGCCCTTCAGCGCCGTCGACCGCTGGTTGTGCAGGAGGTAGTCCGTCCAGCGGCCGCCGACGAGTTCGGGCACGACGATCGCGACCGTCCGGCCGGGATGATCGTCGGCGAAGCGGGTCAGCGCTTCGAACAGCGGGTCGAGGAAGAGGCGATAGGGCGATTCGACGAAGTGCAGGCGCGGGACGGGACACCGACCGGCGCGCAGCGGTTCCTCCACGAAGCGGCTCCACTTCGCGGCGAGGTGCCGTCCTTCTTCCGCATCGGCGTTGACGTGCACGGCGACGACCTCGTCCGACAGCGACAGGGCGAAATGCAGGGCGTTGCGGGTGATCGTGCTCCAGCGCCGCATCACCACCGCGACGACGGGCGGGCGCAGGTCGGCGACGGTCAACGGCGCGGCGCAATCCGTCTGCTCGCGCACGAAGGCGTAGTGCGCCTGCACGCGCACGAACAAGAGGAACAGGGCCGGGATCAGCAGCAGGACCACCCAGGCGCCCGCGGCGAACTTCGTCGCCAGCACCACGAGCAGGACGACGCCCGTCGCCGCCGCGCCGACGGCGTTGACGGCCAGCGCCGCCCCGTGCCCAGCGCGGCCAGCGGGCAGGCTCCCGTTCGCGGCGCCGCGCCGTCGAAGGCGCCGCCAATGCGCGACCATGCCGGCCTGGCTCAAGGTGAAGGCGCCGAAGGCGCCGATCGCGAACAGCGGCACCAGGCGGTCCGTGACGCCGCCGAAGGCGACCAGCAGGGCGCCCGACATGATGGCGAGCACGGTGATGCCGCTGGCATTGACGAGCCTGCGCGAGCGCGAGGCGAAGGCGTAGGGCAGGTGGTTGTCGAGCGCGAGCAGGCGGCACAGGCGAGGGAAGTCGGCGAAGCTCGTGTTCGCGGACAGGCACACCACGGCGATCACCGCAGCCATGGTGACGTAGTAGAACGGCCCGCGCCCCGCCACCGCGGCGGTGAGCTTCGACAGCACGCTCTGGTAGGTCGCGGCATCGGGGTCGTCGGCGACGATGCCGTAGGCCCGGCAGAGCAGCGCGATGCCGAGGAGCAGCACCGACAAGATCCCCACCACGGCGGCGAGGGTGCGCCTGGCGTTGACGACGGACGAAGCGCGGAAGGCCGGGATGCCGTTGGAGATCGCCTCGACGCCGGTCATCGCCGTGCAGCCGTTGGCGAAG
>CAXTMA010000299.1:0-5123 GCA_964245015.1 uncultured Beijerinckiaceae bacterium
CACCATCGGCGCCTGACGGCACTCGCCCAGGCTGGCCACCCCCTGGGTAATTACCATTTGAGAAACCTCTTCTCTAAAATATTACGATAGCAAGAGTATAAACGAGTAGGCCCATTATCAGAATAAATACTTGCTGCAAACAGGGATATATATAGACATAATAAGGGATGATGGAGTAACCCGGCTGCTTTACAAGAAGATAGGACGTGAGCGCTATCAAGCATATGAGTATGAGGTACAAAACAACTGTTTGAACCTTGAGTAGGATAGTTGATTTATTCCCTCCGACGACTTTGCCAGAAAGAAATAGGCATAGTAAAAGAAAGCCATACGTAGGAGACTCGACGATTAATCCAAGTATGTCTCGCACAATCACGGTTGCTAATGAAGCCTGATTAAAAGGTATCACATAGATCCACGAATGCAACTTCATTGCCGCAACTGCAAGAATATTCGCACCAATGATCTGACCTACGATCATTGAAGCCAGAGGTAGAAAAACAGTAATTCTAGCTAAGTGAGAAGACTTGGCTAAAGCCGACATCTTTTCTTCCTGGAAAGTTCTACCGACACAAGCGCACAATCGAAAGACGTTCTTTCTCTGTTATCTTTCCCGTCCTGCTTCCTTGACGGCCTGCATCACCGGCGACAGCAGATAGTCGAGCACCTTGCGATCGCCCGTCCGGATCTCCGCCGTCACCCGCATGCCCGCTTGAACCGCCTCGCGGTGGCCGCCGACGCCGATCCAGTCTCGGTCCAACGTGATTTTGGCGGGGTAGCTCAACTCCGCCGTTCCCGCCGGCGCCGCCACGCCCGCCGCGCTCTGCTGCGCCGGCGCCCCGTTCGCCCCCGCGACTTGGCCCGTCTGCACCGCGTCGCGCCCGAGCTTGCGCACGTGCCCTTTGATAAGCCCGTAGCGGGTGAACGGGAAGGCGTCGAGCTTTACTTCCACCGCCTGACCCTCGCGCACGAAGCCGATGTCGCCGTTGCCGACCTGCGCCTCGACCTCGATGCCGGCGCCGTCGGGCACCACCGTCATCAGGACGTCGGCGGTGGTCACCACCGCGCCCGGCGTGTGCACCTTGACGCCCTGCACCGTGCCGTCCACCGGCGCCACCAGCCGGCGGTAGCTTTCCTTCTGCCGCACCTTGGTGATCTCCTGGTCGAGCCCGGCAATCTTCTGTAGCGCCTTGGTGCGGCGGTCGCCGGCGTCGGCGAGGAAGGCGGCGCGCGCCTCGTCGCGCTTGGCGTCGAGCGCCCGCATCTCCGCCTCGATCTGGCGAACGTTGCTCCGCGCCGCTTTCAGGTCGCCGCGCTTCTCCGCCACCTCCTGCGCCGCGTCGAGAACCGCGGGGCGGGCGCCGTAGCGCTTGTCCCACAGCCCCGTCGCCGTGGTCAGCTTCTCTTCAAGCAGCGGCAGGATGGTCGACAGCCGCTCGATCTGCGCGGCGTTGCTTTCCAGCGACGCCTGCTTCTGCCCGCGCTCGGCGTCGAGCTCCGCCAGGGCGGCGAGGTGGCGCTCGATCTCGCGCTTTGCCTGCATCCAGTTCCCCGCTACCAGCTCCGGGTCGGAGCCGGCCGGCGCGACGAACCGCGTCGCGGGATCGCGGGTGAGCAGCACCCGGGCGACCTCGGCGTCGAGCTCGGCCTGGAACAGGTTGTAGCGCAGGGTGCCGAGATCCGCCTGCGCCTCCGTCGGGTCGAGGTCGACGAGGAGCTGGCCGGCCACGACGTGGTCGCCCTCGTCGACGTAGATGGCGCGGATCATCGCCGTCTCCAGCGGCTGCACCACCTTGACCTGGCCCAGCGGCACGACCTTGCCCTGCGCTACCGCCACCATGTCGATGTCGGACACCGCCGCCCACGTGATCGCGGCGGCGAACAGGGTGCAGATCGACAGCGCCGTCCAGCGCAGCGCCGGCGAGGCCGGCGTCTCGACGACCTCCAGGGCGGCCGGCAGGAAGGCGCGCTCGGCCGCGTTAAGCCGCGGACCGGGGCGACCGACGGCGTTGAGGCGGGGTTCGCCCTTGCGCTTGCGCGGGAAGGCCGGGCGCAGCACCTTGCCACGGTTGTCGAACTGCGGCCCGACCGATGCCGCCGCGGTCGGCCCGGCGGCTTTGCCATCGGCGATTTGGGCCGGCTCGAGCGGCTTCGCCGGATGCGGCGCGTCCTTGAGGACGGCAGGGTGGAGAGGTGTCGGCTCGACCATGGTCCTACCCCGCCGCCTGGAGAACGAGTCCGGCGTAGATGCCGCCTTGGCTCATCAGCGCCTCGTGGCTGCCCGCCTCGGCGAGCTGCCCCTTGTCCATCACCAGGATGCGGTTGGCGTGGCGCACCGTCGACAACCGGTGCGCCACGATCAGCACCGTGCGCCCCTGGCAGATCGCCCGCATGTTGGCCTGGATGATGCGCTCGCTCTCGTAGTCCAGCGCCGACGTCGCCTCGTCGAAGATCAGGATGCGCGGGTTGCCGAGCAGCGCCCGGGCGATCGCGATGCGCTGACGCTGCCCGCCCGATAGGTTGGCCCCGCGCTCCTCCAGCACCGTCTCGTAGCCCTGCGGCAGATCGATGATGAACTCGTGCGCTCCCGCAAGCCGCGCCGCCTCGATCACCTGCTCCAGCGGTGCCGACGGGTTGGCCAGCGCGATGTTCTCGCGGATGGAACGGTTGAACAGAACGTTCTCCTGCAGCACCACCCCGATCTGCCGGCGCAGCCATGCGGGATCGATCAGGCCGACGTCGATGCCGTCGACAAGTACCCGGCCGCGCTCTGGCAGGTGCAGGCGCTGCAGCAGTTTGGTCAGCGTCGATTTGCCCGAGCCGGAGCGCCCGACCAAGCCGACCACCTCGCCGGCGCCGACCTCCAGCGTCAGGTCGCGTAGGATCTCTTGCCCGCCGGGCTTGTAGCGGAAGCCGATGCGCTCGAAGCGCAGGTGCCCGCGCAGCGGCGGCGGGTTGCCCTTCGGCCCGGCCTCGTTCTCGACGGGCGTGTTGAGGATGTCGCCCAGCCGCGCCACCGACAGCCGGAACTGCTGGAAGTCCTGCCACAGCTGCGCGAGCCGCAGCACCGGGCCGCTGATCTGCTGCGCCAGCATGTTGAAGGCGACGAACTCACCGATCGTCATCTGGCCGGCGATCACCGCCTGGGCGCCGAACCACAACAGTGCCGCGCTGGTCACCTTGCCGGTAAGCCCGACGAGTTGCGAGCCGGCGGCACCGAGCGTGACCACCCGCAGCGCCGCGTTGATGTAGCCGGCGAGTTGCTCCTCGTAGCGGTCGCGGACCTGCGGCTCCACCGCCATCGCCTTCAGCGTCTGCATGCCGGCGAGGCTCTCGACCAGCAGCGACTGGTTGGCGGCGCCGCACTGGAACTTCTCCTGCACCCGCGCCTTCAGCGCCGGCGTGATGAGGAGCGAGATCAGGGCGTAGCACGGGATCGAGGCGACCACGACCCATGTCAGCGTCAGGCTGTACCAGGCCATCACGGCGAGGAAGGCGAGGCCGAACACGGTGTCGATGACCAGGGTCAGCGCCGAGCCGGTGATGAACTGGCGGATGTTCTCGAGTTCGCGCAGGCGCGCCACGGTCTGCCCGGTGGCGCGGCTTTCGAAGTAGGCGATCGGCAGGCCGAGCAGGTGGCGGAACAGCTGCGAGCCGAGGATCGCGTCCATCCGGCTGGTGGTGTGGGCGAAGACGTAGGTGCGCAGCCAGTTCAGGGTGACGTCGGCGAGGTTGATGGCGAGGAGGCCGACGACGAGCACCTGCAGCGTGGTCAGGCCGCGGTGCACCAGCACCTTGTCGATCACCACCTGGGTGAACAAGGGCGCGACGAGCGCGATGAGCTGGATGAACACGGACACGAGCAGCACCTCGGCGAGCACCCGGGCGAAGCGCTTCATCACCGGCAGGAACCAGCCGAGGCCGAACGTCTTGCGTTCGCTCGCGGCACCGTCACGGCGCACCACAAAGATCAGTTCGTCGCCAGCTCGTCGAGGCTCCAGGCGGTCGGCGGCCCGCCGGAGATGCCGACGAGGACGCCGGTGTCGGTGCGGCGCCCGATGACGAAGAAGGAGCCGTCGCGGTGCCGGGCGATGACGGGGAGCGCGACGGCATCGAGGCGGCGCATGGTTGACCGTGTCGCGCGGGTCTTGAAACCTCTACGTCTGGCAATCCGCAGGATGTCGTTGCGGGTCGAAATGCACCCGGGCCGCAGGTATTCCTGCGAGGCTTGCTGCAGATCCAAGGATTGGCCGGACAGAGCCGTTATCAAGGCGAGGCTTCTGAGCCCTGTGTCTTCTACGACGGCAGAATGCACTTTCGGCTCCTCGCCAAAAGTACGTTGATGCTGAAATAGTTCTTAGAAGAAGGGCACCTGTGCCCGCGGCGGTTGTGCCGTTCACGAGAATGTTATGCAAGTCCCCTCTGGTATGCTAGAACCGGTCCGGATGCGAAGTGCTGTTATTGCAACTCTGTCGTGCGCCAGATATTGCGTTGCAACCTATCGATGGAGCGGCACTTTGAGGCTTCTCGGGAGCCAATGAGGCGTTAATGGCCGACAACAGTTTCATGTCGCCCCTATCCTAAGGAAGGCGGCGCACCGGCCGCTGCCGCGGGCCAACATGCGCTTCGAGCAGAGCCCGACGCCACTTGAGCCTAGCATGGCGCTTATAGCTGAGATCAGGATCGGTCAGCGGACCATCCTGAGTTTCCTGCTCTCGCCGCTGCAGTGGCTGACACAGAAAAGCCTGGAGAAAACGATAATCAGTGCAGGGTATGCCTTTGAAAGGCATGTACCTTTAGGAGCGATATAGGTCAGCTCTCCGCATGCAGCGAAGCGAAAGCAGTCAATCCGGTTTCGGCCAGCCCCGGTCGTTCACATTGCGCTGAAGCCGGTCGTTCTTGGGGTAAGTGGGCTGTCCAGGAGCGGTGTGGATCGGGATGAGTCCGTCACTCTATGCGCAACTTCCAGCCTTGCACCTTCTGCAGTTTACAACGTGCCCTCGATGCCGATCAGCATCTGGACTCGTTGCCGAAACACAGTGATGGCGCACTAGCACTACTTTGGCAAGTTGATTGGAACCGGTTGGATCCATCGCTGACTCGCGCGTCGATGAGGGCTGACG
>CAXTMA010000300.1:0-5113 GCA_964245015.1 uncultured Beijerinckiaceae bacterium
CACTGGTCGCCTTCCCAGGTCTTCAGCGAAGAGTCCTTGCCGATCGGCTTGCCGAACTGCGTGGTCTTCTCCGGGTCAACCATCAGCTGGTCATCCGGGCCTTCGGAATAGGCGCGCCACACCTTCTTGCCGGTGTTCTCGTCGTAGGCTGTCACGTGGCACTGCACGCCGAACTCGCCGCCGGAAATGCCGACGATGATCTTGCCGTTGACCGGCAGAACGGTGGCGGTGTTGGTTTCGCCCTTCTTGGGATCGCCGTTGGCGACCTTCCACAGCTCCTTGCCGGACTTGGCGTCGAGGGCGACGACGTTGGTGTCGGCCTGGTGCAGGAAGATCTTGCCGTTGTCATAGGCGAGGCCGCGGTTGACCGTGTCGCAGCACATCACCGGGATGACGTTGGGGTCCTGCTTGGGCGTGTACTTCCAAACGATCTTGCCGTCGTCGTTGAGGTTGAGGGCGTAGACGATGTTGGGGAAGGGTGTGTGAACGTACATCATGTCGCCGATGACGAGAGGCGAGCCTTCGTGACCGCGCAGCACGCCGGTGGAGAAGGTCCAGGCGACCTGGAGGTTCTTCACGTTGGACGCGTTGATCTGGTCGAGCTTGGAATAACGGGTATTGGCGTAATCGCCGGTCTGGATCGCCCAGTCGGCGGGGTCCTGCATCAGTTTCGCAACGGAAGGACCGGTCACGGACGCAGTGGTGTTGGCCGCATCATCCGCCATCACGGGCAGGGAATAGGCGAGCAGGCAGGCCGTGGCGGCAGCCAAGCCGATATTTTTCATATAGTTTCCTCCAAGACGCAGGGATGCATTCGTACCCGGGACGGAGTCGATGCATTTGCTGCAAATTTACGGGATTGAACGCGAGATCAAGGCTAGCTTCGGCGACCTATCGTTTGTTGCATCTCTGCCACAAGCAAGACCTTCGCGCTGTTTCCGTGGGCACCGAAGACGCGGGACACTACCAATCCGTTTTGTCGGCGCAAGCCGATTCTTAGACAAGGATAAGAAGTGCCGATCCCTCTTTCGGGAGAGAGCTTCCTATCGCCGCAACCCGTTCGAGATGCTCTCGCGGGCACGTAAGATATTGTTGCGGCTGCGACAAATCTTTTTAGGAAATTCTCCCGCGCCTTGTGTTCCGCTGGCCCAGAGCATCGGACCGAAAAGTGCGCAGCGGTTTTCGGACAAATTCGATGTGACACAACAGATCAGAGCATCGAGCCGGACCCGATCAAGGGTCCGATGCTCTAGGTCGGCATCCCGTCCCGTTGCGGCACGGCCAAGCCGGCGCGGGTCAGGTTTCGCCGCTCGGCTTCCACCCAGATCGCCGTCCGCGAACTCCGCGGCGTGTCGAGCACCACGGTTTCCAGCACGCGGGTCGGCCGGGGGCTCAGCAGCAGGATGCGGTCGCTGTATCGCAAGGCTTCGCGGAGATCGTGCGTGACCATCAGGACGCCGATGTTGCGGCGCTCAACAGCGGCGAACACGGCCGCGCGCAGATCTTCTGCGCTCCGCTCATCGAGCGACACGAAGGCTTCGTCGAGCACGAGCAGGACCGGCTCGACGGCGAGCGCCCGCGCCAGGGCGACGCGGCGCGCCATGCCGCCCGAAAGCTGCAGCGGCCGATGCCTTCGCCACGCATCGAGGCCGACCTCGACGAGCAGGTCGTCGAGGTCGGGCGCCGGCAGGTGCGGCGCGGCAAGGCGGATGTTCTGCTCCACCGTGCGCCAGGGCAGCAGGCGCGGGTCCTGAAACACCACGCCGAGCCGCAGCGATGCCGGCGGCGGCGTCACGCTGCCCTCGAAGGTCCGGTCGAGGCCCATGATGATGCGCAGAGCCGTGGTCTTGCCGCAGCCCGACGGCCCGACGAGGCAGGTGACGAGGCCGGACGCGAGGCGGAACCGCAAACCCGCGATCACCGGCAGCCGCCCGACCGCGTCCCCGCGCGCGCGGGTTCTCCAGCCGTGGGCCTTGCCCCCGTGGACCTTGGCCGCGATGTCGACATCAAGAAGCGGCGGAGCGCCAGCGTCGGGCATAGGTGTCGAGCGGTTGAAGGACGAGCACCTCGACCGCCAGCATGACGAGCGAGAAAGCGACGCTGTAGCCGATGATCTGCTTGACCTCGAACAGCCCGAAATAGGTGGAGATGGCGAAGCCGACGCCGCTCGACAGGCCAAAAAGCTCGATCACCAGCACGATCTTCCACACGATGCCGATGCCGGAGCGGGCGGCGGCGATCACGAAGGGCATGGCCTGCGGCAGGTAGAGGTGGCGGAAGCGGGCCCATGGACCGAAGCGGTAGATGGCGGCGACGTCGTCGAGGCCGGGATCAAAGGCGCGCACGCCGTCGCGGATGATGATGGTGTTGTTGGGAAACTTCGACAGCACCACGGCCAGGATGGCGGAAGCTTCGGTGGTCTTGAACCAGATGAAGCAAAGCACGCCGATCACCAGAACGGGGGTGTTCATCAAGACGAGCACCCAGGGCATGAACAGGCTGTCGGCGCCCGACACACGCCCGAACAGCAGGCCGAGCCCGCAGCCGATCACCATGGCGAGGCAGAACGAGGCGGTGGCGCGCCACAGCGTCATGCCGATGTTGAAGAGCATGTCGCCGTGGACGAGATCGGTGGCGATGAAGGCGGCGACCGACCAGGGCGTGGGCAGATACTGGGAGCGGGCGAGGGCGGCGACCAGGCCCCAGACGACGACGAAGCCGATGACGGAGGCCACGAAGCTCACGGCCTGGGGCACGGCCTGGAAACGCGCGGCTCGCAGGCGCAGGACCCGATCGTTCAGGGCTCGAGAGCGCAGCGATTGCAACGAATCAGCCGTAGACGGCCTGATCGACGTAGAGGCTTTCGGGAAGGCTCGTCGCATTGCCGACCAGGGCCGGTCCGCCGATCCTGGCGATCGCGGCGAAGAACGCGCTGGCATCCTTGATCTCGTCGGCGCGTCCCTTGTGGGGAATGCCGTCGATGAAGGCCCGCTTCAAAGCCTCAAACGTCGCGTCGTCCTTGGCCTGCATCAGGGGGCGCACGGCGTTCCAGGCGGCGGGATCGCTGGCAAGCAGCGTTTCCGCCTGCCGCACGGACTTGGCGAAGCCGGCGAGAACCGGCGGGGGCGCCTCGTCCCTGAACAGGAAGCCGACGAAGGCGATCTTGCCGTGGGCGCCGAGCTCGTCGGCGAGCTGCTCGACGCTGACGACCTGACGGTACCCCTTCGCGGCCAGGCGGGCGCAAGCGCTCCAGTACAGCAGGCCGCAGTCCAGCTCGCCGCTCTCGACCTTGGCGGCGAGAAGCGGCGGGGCGCCGAACACCGGCTTGGCGTCGCGCCCGAGGTCGAGACCATGCCTGCTCGCCGTCGCGCGCAGCACCAGCCAGCTCTTGTCGAGGGGCCCGCCGGCCACGCCGATGCTTCTGCCCCTGAGGTCGTCGAGGCTGCGGATCGGCGAGGACGCGGAAACCATCAGCGCCCCTTCCTTGGTGGAAAAGGGCAGGAAGCGGATCGCCTTGCCTTCCGTCCGCAGCCGGGCGGCGAACAGGAGGTCGTTGACGATGGCGTCCACCGAGCCGGACAGGAAGGCGACCCGCGCCGCATCGTTGGAAGCGAGCGGCACGTTGACGATCCGCACCCCGGCGGCCCTGTCGAGGCCGTGCTCGATGATGGTCTGCACCTCCCACTGCACCGTGCCGAAGGGCAGGGTGCCGACCTTGAACACCGGCAGATCTTCCGTTGGCGCGGCGAACGCAGGCGTCGCCAGCGCCGCCGCGCCGCCGAGCAGCAGCATGTCGAGAACGCGGCGACGCGACGGTTCGAAACGCGACAGCCCGTGGCGGCGCGGCTTCAGGCCCGATGAGGCCGGGCACGCGAACGCGGGGCAGGATGGCTTGGCGGCGAAGGTCGTCGGGTTGTGCTGCATTTGCGCCACCATACGCCAGTCCGGTACGGGCGGCAAAGTGCTGCATCATCGACCAACGGCGGGGCGCCGAGCTCGTCGGGTTTCCCGACCGTCGGACGTCCCGCGAGCCGAGCCGGCGCCCGCGGATCAACCTTAAACGCGCGCGCGTCTTGCGTCCGAGCCGGCTTTGCCCTCAAGAAGGGAAATGTCACGAACGCGCCGTCGAGCGATCAGGAAAGGCCGAGGAATGCGCTTGCAGGCCGTTGCCGCGGGTCTTCTGCTCGCCTCCCAGCCGGTCTGCCTGTTGGCGCAGGACATGGACAAATATCACGTGACCCCGCAGGAGAAGTCGGCCTGCACCACGGACGCCATCCGCTTCTGCATGCACACCTACCCCGACGAGGATCAGCTCCTCGCCTGCATGAAGCAGAACCGCGCCTCGCTCAGCGCGCCCTGCCGGACGGCCTTCGACGCGGGCGTCAAGCGCCGCCGTCTTTGACGCCGTCGAGTTCGGCATCTTCCGCTTTGCTGTCATCCGCCGTCCCGTCTTCCTCCACATCCGCCGGTGGCACGATGGTGAGGCGTCGCCGGGCGAGATCGACCGCAGTCACCACCTCCTTGCGGAAGGGAAACAGCAGGGTCTCGCCGCCGCCGACCGGGCGCACCTCCACGAGGTCGCCGCCGCCGTAGTTCGGCACGTCGGCGACCCGGCCCAGGACCTGGCCCTCGCCGTCCACCGCTTCCATGCCGAGGAGATCGGCGATGTAGAACTCGTCGTCGTCGGGCGGCGGCGGCAGCACGGCCCGCTCCACCGCCAGTTCGATCCCGGTCAGCGCCGCCGCCGCCGTGCGGTCGGCGACGCCGGCGACGCGGGCGATCAGCATGACGTCCCTGCCCGATTGCGCATGGGTCGGAAGAACCTGGACCGGACGCACGTGGGTCAGGGTGAAGCGCCGCCCGTCGCCGGCCAGCAGCGGCCCGTAGCCGGCGATGGCCAGGGGATCGCGCGTGAAGCTTTGCAGGCGGATCTCGCCGCGCACCCCGTGGGGAGCGCCGAAGCGCCCGAGTGGAACCAACCCCGTGCCGGAAGGACCGACGGGCGCGACGACCGGACCGGGCCGCGGCCCGGAGCCGCGGGCGGAGTCGCGTCGCGGGTGGCGCCTCAGGCGGCGACAGCCTTTTCGGCGGCGTCGGCGAGCCGCAGCGCGGC
>CAXTMA010000301.1:0-5112 GCA_964245015.1 uncultured Beijerinckiaceae bacterium
GGGGAACTCGGTCTTCTTGGCCAGGGCCGGCAAGGCTTCGCCGCCGGCGACGGCATCGGGCGAGGGAACGCGCGCCCGCGCGAAGGATGGGTCCGCCGGCACGGCCGCCCGTCGCCCGGCCGACGCGGCCGGCTGGGGGCGCAGCGTGTCGGCCATGGTGCGCCCGGTCCAGTCCGGGCCGGACTGCAGAGCGAAGACGGGGGCGCGCGGCGGCGCCGAGGGCATCTGCGGGTTGGCCTCGCAGGGCGGCGGCGGCGGGCGCCGGTCGTCGTGGCCGGCCACCGCCCCCGCCTTGGGGAACAGGCCGTCGTATCGGTTGACGACCTCGCGGAACTCCTTGGCGCGCTTCATCCGCTGCAGGGCGAGGGCGTAACCGTACACCGTTGCTTCCTTGGGCAGCCAGGCGACGGCGTGCTCGAACCATTTCAGCGCGAGCGGATACTGGCAGGTGTTGTAGGCGTACCAGGCCAGCGCCTGGGCGCCCTCGCCGGACTCGGTGGCAACGGTGACCTGGGCGTAGCGGGCGACCCGCTCGGGCTCGATGAAGGGCGGCTGCTCCCTGGTGAAGTCCTCCTCCAGGAGGTCGATGAAGAGGATCGAATTGTTGACCAGCGGCTCGCGCCAGGCATAGGCGACTTCCTCCGCCTCGCGCTTGCGGTCGAGCTTGCGCAGCGTGTGCGCAAGGCCGTGCGCGATCATGGCGTCGCCGCCGCGCGCGATCACGAACTTGAACCAGTCGAGGGCCGGGGCGTAGTCGCGCTTCTTGAAGTCGTACCAGGCGATCAGAGCCGGCTCGTTGGGATCGGCCGCGGCCTTGGCGACCTCGGCGAAGCGGGCGAGGTCGTCGGCGGTCGGTTCGTTGGCCGGCTCGTCGTGGAGAAAGGCGCTGATGCGCGCGCGCGTGATGTCGTGGGCGATCGGCGTCCATTCGCTGCGCCCGCCCTCGTCGGCGCGGCCCATCGCGATCAGCTTCTCGACGTAGGACATCGGCACCAGCGCGATCGCCCGCTCAACCGTGGCGCGCCGCTCCTGCGGATCCCCGTGGTGGGCGAGCAGCGTCTGGTAGACGACGTAGGCCTCGCCGCAGTCGTTCTCGTGGGCGTAGGCTTCGGCGATGATCCACAGCGCCTCGGCGTCGTCCTGCGCCCAGGCGATGCCGGACTCGCGGAAGCTGGCGACGATGGCGTGCCACTGCTCGGTCTCGGCCAGCGCCATGATCTTGGCCCGCAGCACCTTCGCCCTGACCTTTCCGGCGAGGTCCTCGGAGGGGACCCACGCCGGTTCCACCGCCTGCCGGGCAGTGATCGCCGCCTGCACCTCGTCGAGGCGGTTCTGCGCGTAAAGCGCCCAGAGCGGCCCCTCGTCGGTGCGCCCGGAGCGCGCCGTCCAAAGGTCGCCGGGCAGGCGCCAGGCCGGATCGAGTTTGGCGAGGCGGCGCGCTTCGGCGGCGACGCGGGCCTTTTGGCCGAGCGAAGCATAGTAGCGCAGGGCGTTCTCGTCGAAGTGCGCGCGCGCGCGGGGCGGTGCGGGGGCGGGCGTCTCGGCCCCACCGGAGGCGACGGTGATCGCCAGGAGCGCCGCCGCCAGCGGAATGGGCGCGGCCGTCAGTTGGCGAAGCACGAGGGATACCTCATATGGCCGGCGATGACGGCGAAAAGGTTGAGGGTCACGGCGTAGTAGTTCTCGTTGGAATGGATGCGGCGCTCGTCGCCGGTGGCCGGCGTGCCGTTGGCCGCGCAACTGGTGAGAACCGCGATCGAGCGGTAACCCTTCTCGGTCAGCCAGTCGGCGGCCTTGCCGGTCGCCGCATCGACGATCGGCAGGGCTCCCTCGCCGCGGTTCTGCCAGACCCTGACGAAGGGCGCGTAGATTTCGCGCTGCCCGAGGCCGGCCCAGGCGATGTAGAGCGGGATGCGGATGGAATTATAGGCGAATTGCTGGGGAAAGCCGTCGGCCGGGCGCGCCTGCGCGTCGTGCAGCGACACCCATTCGGTGGGCAGGCTGGCAGGTCCGAAATGGGTCTGCTTGACGAGTTCGAGGCCGTTGCGGCTCAAACCGAGCCAGTCGACGTCGGGGGCGACGAGCGGCAGCCGGCTGAAGGCCGGGAACACCCAATAGGAAAGGTTGACCACCGGACCGTCGGGGCGGTCCTCGGCGGCGAAGCCGGACACGCCCGGCAGCAGCAGGACGCCGGAGGCGGTGTGCGGCAGCAGCAGCTTGCGCCCGACCTCGACGGCGATGCGGCGCCCGGCGATCTTGTAGGGCAGGCTTCCCCACGCGTCCGCCGCCTCGGCGAGCGCCCAGGCGACGAGGATGTCGCCGTCGGACGCGTCGTTCATGTCGGCCACGGCCGGGCGGGCATCCGGCTCCCAGCGCCATGCGATCAGCTCGTCGTCGCGCACCATCAGGTTGGCTCGGGTCCAGCCCCAGATCGCGTCGAAGGCCTGGCGGTCGTTGGCGGCGACGGCGAGCAGCATGCCGTAGCCCTGGCCCTCCGAATGGCTGATCCCCTTGTTGGCCGTGTCGATGACGCGGCCGGCCTCGCTGACGAAGCGGGCCTTGTAGGCGCGCCACGCGTCGGCGTCGCGCAGCGTCCCCACCAGAGGCACCGCCGCATCCGCCTTCGTCCGCGAAGCCCGGCCGGCCGGCTGGCGAGAGCCCTCCGGCCGCGCCGCATCCGTCGGCACGGCGCCTTTCGCCGGCAGCTCGGCCCATGCGGTCACGAGCGGGGCAGCGAGCAGCGCGGCGGCGAGCGAGACGGCAGCAGTGATCCGACCGGGCACCCTCATTCCGACCTCCTGCCGACGCCGCGCACGAACATCAGGGTTGTGCCGCTGAGGCAGGCGGCCATCAGCAGCGAACAGATCACGAAGGCGAGCGGGTTGAGCGAGAACCAGCCGGCCAGGACGAGGCGGGTGTTGCCGAGCGAGGCGTCGTTGCCGGTCTTGTAGTGGAACGAGGTCGCGTCGGTGGCGACCACCGAGCCGTTGGACGCATCCAGCGCGGCGAGCCGCCCGTGGACCTTGGACCAGACCTGCGGGTCGAAGAGGCAGCCGACGGCCGAGCGCAGCGAGCCGGAATTGGCCGCCGTGACGATGGTCGCCACATGGCCGTTGGCGCCGGTGACGCCCTGCGCCAGGATCAGCGAGGCGTCGGGCGTCACGCCTTCCGCCTCGGCCGAGTGCCCGCCGGCCGGCAGCATCGCCGTCCGCAACGCCGCGAGCCAGTCGCGCAAGGCCCGGCCGCCGGCCGACACGCGTGCGACCCAGCCGCCTTCCCGTCCGGCGCTCCAGCTTTCCACGAGGTCCTGCGTTTCGCCCGGTGGCGGACCAACGGCCGCCGGTCCGGCGGCCTGCGCAGGCATCCGGCGCGACGGCAGGCGGCACGCAGCCGGTCCCTCGCCGTCGGTCAGCCACCAGCGCGACCCCAGGCCGCCCTCGGCCAGTGCCGGCAGCTCGGCCGGGATGCCGGCCCAGGCCTTCTCGACGCTCGCGGGATCGAGGCCGACCTGCGCCATCGTCGCGGGATCAAGCGCCCGGGCCGGCGCGACGATCAGGGTGGAGCCGTTGTCCTCGGCCGGCATGCGGGTGGAGAAGGTGAACGGCAGCGGGCGGCCGGCCGCCACCGCCGCGCGGGTCGTCAGCGACAAGGCGGCGGCCATGGTGTCGCGGTCGGGGCGCGGCACCACGAGGTGGGCGGTGCCGACGGTGAAGGGCAGCGAGCCGCCGGTCGTGGCGGCGAGTTCGGGCATGCGCTGGACGTGGGCGAGGGTGGGAAGGCGCAGCTCCGAGGTGTCAAGGAACAGGAACCGCTTGGCGCCCGTCGCCGCGCAGGTGCCGTCCTCCGGGCGCGGCGTTTCCGCGAAGATGTCGATGCGGTTGAAGCCGGGGCGCATCATTCCCAGCGGCAGGAAGAGCTGGTTGTGCTTGAACACGTCGCCGTCGGCGTAGGGCAGCTTGATGATGCCCGACGAGCGGCCGTTGATGTCGACGCGCACCTGCGCACCGCTGGCCAGGCCCGCCGCATAGCCGCCGGCGAGGTCGAAGGTGCCGCGCCCGTAGTCGGAGGCGAGGATGTCGGCCGGCAGCTCGACGTTGAGGCTCTTGCGGAAGAAGCGTCCGGTGAAGTCCTGGCTGTCGACGCCGAAGGCGCTGAGCTTCAGCGCCTCGCTGCCGGTGCTCTTGAGGGCGGGATAGGTCGCGGCCGCGCGCAGGCCTTCGGCCGAGCCGCTCCGGCGCGGCGCGGTGTCGAGCGAGGCGACGGCCTGATCGACCTCCGCATCGTCGGAGCCGGTGACGAGCAAGGCCGGGCGCCCCTGGCCCTGCGCTGCGATGAGCCGGACCAGCGGTCCGGTTGTCGCCCCCCCGGCACCGAGCGCGGCGGCGACGCGGGGGATCTGCAGCAGGGTTGCGCGGGTGCCCAGGACGAGGTCGACGCCGTAGGGCGTGTCGGGGCCGGCGGCGAAGCTCAGTTCGGGCTGCAGGAAGCGGCCCTGCAGGGCGATCGCCTGGGTTGCCCGGATCAGGCGCTCGACCTGGGCCGGGCTGGCCTTGCCGGCGAGAACGACGTGGATGGCCATCGAGCCGTCGGCGTTGGGCAGCAGGGCCGGCAGCTCGGCCGCGTCGGTGATCGAGCCGACCGCGGCCGGCAGCTCCAGGCCGGTGGCGGAGGGCTCGATGCGCGTCCACAGCTCATAGGTGGCGGCCACCGAACAGTCCACGCGGTGGCGCTGTCGCACGGCGATCGACAGCTCGTTGTAGCCTGGCTTGAGCAGGCCGGCAGGAACGGCGAAGCCGATGCGGCGCAGCCCCTGCGCGGCGTCGATCGTTTCCCCGCCGATCGAGCGCGCGTTGACGCGCACGTCCAACGACGAGCCTTCGGGAAGAACGGACACGGCGCTGAGATAGCCGACCCGCATGCGCAGGGGCGCGGCCGCCTGCGCGGCGGTGAGAAACACCGGCCAGCGCAGTTCGCCGATCTCACCGGTCAGCCGCAATCCGTCGAGCGTGCCCGGCATGAAGCGCAGCACGGTGGTCGGGGCCGCCGGCGCGGGCGGCACGGCGGGCGCGGGCTCGGCCGGCGGCGGCACGGGATGGCCGGCAAGGCCGACGC
>CAXTMA010000302.1:0-5104 GCA_964245015.1 uncultured Beijerinckiaceae bacterium
CGCGACCAGCCCGCCGCTCGCCGCGATCGCCGGGGCCATGTAGTCGCGCGCCACCCAGCCGAAGCCGACGACGCCCCAGCGCAGGTCCGCCGACGTTCTCACCACCGCTCCGGCAGGTCGACCAGCTCGCGCGAGCGCAGCATCGCCTCGACGCCCTGCGTGCCGGCATCGAGCGCGCCGGCTGGATCGCTGCGAGCCGGATACGTGGCGCGCGACGCATATTCGTCGCGATACCGCTTGGAGGGCCAGCGGATCGCGCCATCGCTGTCGTAGAGCGGGTTGCGGGCGAGCCTCGCATCGCGAGGAGGCACAGCCAAGCCCCCCGTCGTGGCCGCTGGCTCGCCGTGCCATCCTTCGACGAGCGAAAAGGCCTCGACGTGCCGAAGCTCGGTCAGCGCGCACGGCCGCGGAGCCGATCCCGACACCAGAGCGCGGGTGAGGTCGGCGTCGTCGTAGGCCAGCGCGTGCGGGAACAGGGCGGTCAACTCGTCGGCGGTCACGGCCGAGCCGGACGAAAAATTGGCGCATTCCCGGTTGTGGATGTGGGCGATGGCGAGCACGCCGCCGAGCGCGCGCAGCCGATCGACGATCGCGGCCTTGGGTTCGAGGAAATACAGGGCATCGTGGCAGGCGACGAGGTCGAAGCGGGCGTTTCCGATGGGCCATGGCGACGCCGCATCGAAACAAACGAGGTCGGCCCCGGCACCGACGATCCAGTGCCGCGCCAGCCACAACTTGGCAAAGACCACGTCGCCGCCGCTGCATCTCACGCCACGCCGCGTCAGCTCGCGCAGGTAGTGTCCGGCGCCGCAGGCCAGCTCAAAGGCGGTGCCCGGGACCGGCCAGTGTGCTTCCATCAGGGCAAGGCCGGCGAGATAGGTCGGGTCGCTCCAGCGATGGGCGAAATAATCGCCGACGCGGCCGAACCCGAGGTGGTCCATCGCCGCCCGGAAGCTCAAGGTGTCGGCGTCGCGCACAAGGATTGCCAGCCGTGCGGGATCGGCGGCGGGACCTGGCCACCAGTCGTCCTGATCGGCGAGCAGGACGACAAGGGCGCCGGCGCGGTCGCCGGCATCGAGACGGGCCAGCGCCTGCTCGGCTAGCTGTTCGCGGCTGGTGCGCAAGTAAGGAATCGCATCGACCACCGGCCAGCGCTCGCCGGCGCCGTCGCTCAGGGAATGCGATGTGTCGGGGTGCAGCGGACGGTGGGAGATGGGCGATCTCAGGCTCACGGCAGCCCCATTTCGGCGAGCACGCGATCGTGGAAGGATTTCACCGGGCCTTCATGGACGAGGGCGAGGTCGCCCAGCACGTCGTCCATCGTGGCCGAAGCGGCCTTGAGGTGCTGCATGATCTGGGTGACGCGGTCGATGACGTCGGCGGCGTGGAAGGCGCGGCCCTCCGCCGTGTCGGCATCGGGCAGGATCGCGCGCGCGCGCACGACGAGGGCGCGCAGCGGCGGGTCGAGCTGCAGGAGGGCCTGCTCGGTCGCGTGCCGGATGGCCGGGTCGAGGTGGCGGCCGAGCAGCACTTCCCCGGTGTAGCCGCTGTCGGGCATGGACGCGTTGTGGAGATGGTGCGCCAGCCCGGCGAGAAAGACGGTCGTCGGGTCGGCGCCGTAGGTCGGGCCGAGCAGCACGCCGAAGACCGCCACCGCCCAGCAGTGCTCGGCGTGGTCCTCCGGCGGTTCCAGAACGAGGCGCGGCTTGCCCGGACAGGTGGCCCCTGCGCGCGGCTGTTCTTCGAGATCGCGTACGAAGGCCGGCGCCGTCAGCTCGGATGCCACCTCGACCCGCAGCGCCCCGCGAAGCTCGCCGGCGAGGCGGCGGTCGAGTGTGCCCGCGACATCGTCGAAGCCGCGCCGCAGCACGGCCAGCGACGCGTCCCGGTCGAGGCCGAGTTCACGAAGCTTGGGTCCGTCGAGATCGCCCAGCCTTGCCGCCGCCAGCGCCGCCGCCACCGTTGCGAGCATCACCTGCGTGGGTGCCCCGCCGGCGGCGAGCGCGCTCCAGGCCGCGCGGAAGCTGCGTCGGGCGATCGAACCGGCCCGGTTGGCGCAGCGGATGCGCTTGAGGTCGCCGATCTCGCCGAGCAAGGCGCGAAGCGATCGCGGCGCCGCCGCCAGCCCGGGTGCGGTGACCGCCCGATCGAGCGAAGCGATCAAGCGGCGGAGTCCGAGGCGAGATCCACGCCCATCCAGTCGAGGAGATGGCGCTGCTGGGTGTGGAAGGCGTGCTCGGGATCGTGGCCGTTCGCCGTCATCGGCGCCTTAAAGAACACGCCCATCTGCTCCTGCACGCCGCCCTCGCCGCGCTTGTCGGCTAGGCCGAGACACCGGGCGATCTCGATCACCAGCGGTGCGGCGAGGATCGAGTCCTTGCACAGGAAGTTCACCTTGATCTGCATGCGCTGGCCCATGAAGCCGGTGATGTCGATGTTGTCCCAGGCTTCCTTGTCGTCGCCGCGCGGGCGATAGTAGCGGATGTCGATGATGTGATCCTCGACGCGGTATCCCAGCATCTGATCGAGCACGCTCTTCTTGGTGCCGAGCTTGGACTTCAACGAACTCGGGTCGTCGAGGGCGAGGCCGTCGCGGTTGCCGAGGATGTTGGTCGAGAACCAGCCGTCGACGTGGAGGGAGCGGCCGCGCAGGGCCGGCGCGATCACCGTCTTCATGAACGTCTGGCCGGTCTTGCCGTCCTTGCCGGCGACGGCGACGTTGCGCTCGCGGGCGAGCTGGACCAGCGGCTTGGCATCGGCCGACACGGAGGGAGAAAAGTTGGCGTAGGGGCTGCCGCTCTTGATCGCGGCGTAGGCGTAGAGCATGGCCGGGCCGATCGCGTCGTCGGACTCGTCGAGGCCCTTCTCGAAGGCGTTGAGGTTTTGCAGCGCCGGTGCGCTCATGTCGGGTGAGCGTTCGGTCGAGGCGAGGTTAACCATCACCACGCGGTCGACGCCGCTTTCGTGCTTGAAGCGGGCGAGGTCGTCGGCGATGCGCTCCACCGCTTCGCGGTGACCGGAAGCCGCGAACTTGTTCTCGCCGTCGACATTGCGGCAAAAGGCGGCCGAGCCCACCGCCTGCATCGGGCGGATGCCGCGCAGCGCCCTGCTGCCGCCCTGCAACGCGTCGCGGTCGAGCACGCCGTGCTTCTCGGCCGCGGTGGCGAGATCGTCGCCGTTGACGTCCCAGCCGGAAAAGACGAGGTCGCGATAATCGGCGAGGCCTGGCACGCTGAGTTCGGCCAGGGGCAGGCCGGTGCGGTCGTTCTTGCCGGCCTTGATCATCTCGATGCCGGCGATGGCGGTGGTGGCGACGGCACCGCCGAGACCGACGAGGGCGACGCCGATGCGTTCGCTTTTGACAGAGGGCGAACTTCGAGGAAGATCTATTGGCATGGTCATTTCATGTTTCTCCTTTTCGCCGGTGGTCGACCGCACGAAAAGCGCCTGGTCCGGACACAGGCGCGACGAAGGGCGTCGCGCGGGTCGGTCCGCGCCGGGCGTCGCGTGTAGCACGCCACACCGCGAGAGGTAGTGCGGCAAAGTGGCGGAACCTTCGTAGTTGAAAGTAACGTCGTCACGCATGCCACTCTGCACTTGCCGAACATCCCGGCGCAGTGAAGTAGAGGACGTAAGAACGCTTTCGACTCGAACGTTGGGTAATTTGCAAGCTGGAGGTAGACAGCAGACAATCCGACTGTCGCGACCGGGTTGCAACCGTTGCGAACTCTTTTGTTCCGCGCCTTTGCTTCGCGCCGGAGTGCGACCACCGCCGGCCCGCGCCAATGAACGCCGGAGCTGAGGGCAGGGTGTCGGGGGCCGGCGCGGGTGGAATCGGAAAGGCGGGTCTAAGGTCTCATCGTAATTTCAATGATCTAAGCCACCGGGGCGGAAGAAGTGGTCCACTGACGGACAAGGGTTTCTGCTCCGCGTCCCTTTCCTGGCGCGTCGTCTTAATGGCCTGCCCGCTTGAGGTCAATCCGGTCTTGGTTCAGCAGGGACCCGGCACTTCGACAGGGCGATTTCGCACTCCGTTCCGCTTCGTTCGCAGTTCCGCGGAAACACCGCGGGGCCTTGCGCCTGAAGCGGGGATGATCGGCCTCATCGCGCTGGCGTCCTGTTCCGATGGTGCCTCACCTGCGGCCGTGCTGTCCGGTGAAGATGTTCTCCGAGCGTTGTCGGTGAAAGCCGCGGTGACCGCAGGCCGCCAGGTGCGGGATCATTCGCATCGAGGGCCGGCCACCAACTCGAAAATGATCGCTTCATGGGCTTAAGCCGCGAGCGCGTCGCGCAGCGCGTCCTCGGCGTAGGGCTTGGACAGGATGCGGATGTGCTTGAAGCGTTCGGGCACCACCACCGTCTCGCCGTAGCCGGTGGCGAAGACGAACGGGATCGCCCGCTCCTGGAGATCTTCGGCGATGGGGAAGCTCGTTTCGGTGTAAAGGTTGACGTCGAGGATCGCGGCATCGAAGCGGCCGAGCTTGATCGCGCGCCGGGCGTCGCTGGCCGTGGCGACGAGTTCGACCTCGGCGCCGCAGTTCTGCAGCATGGATTGCGCGTCGAGGGCGATCATCATGCTGTCCTCGACCAGCAGCAGGTTCTTGCCGCTGAGGTCGATGCGCGCGGTTGCGACCTGCCGCTCGTGACGGATCACCTCGCCCCGGCCGTCGGCTTGCACGAACTCGGCCGGGATCTTGAACGTCGCGCTGACCCCTTCGGGATCGTAGGCGACGCTGGCCTCGCCGCGCAGTTCGAAGGGGATCGATTGTTCCACCACGATGGAGCCGAAGCCGCGGCGCTGCGGCGGCTTCACCGGCGGGCCCTCGCGCTCCACCCAGCTCAGCACGAGATCGCCGGAGCGCTCCAGACGCCACTCGATCGACAAGCGGCCGCCCGGCCTGCTCAGCGAGCCGTACTTGGCGGCGTTGGTCATCAATTCGTGGAGCACCAGCGCAAGCGCCTGGTAGGCGCGCGCTTCCACCGTCACCGGCGGACCGGCGAGACGGAGGCGGCGGTCGTCCGGCTCGGTCCAGGCCCGCGCTTCCGCCTCGATCAGGCCGCGCAGCGGCGCCGCCTTCCAGTGCGACAGGGTGAGCTGGTCGTG
>CAXTMA010000303.1:0-5098 GCA_964245015.1 uncultured Beijerinckiaceae bacterium
GCCTTGGACGTGCCGGCGGCGCTGCGACGATACGAGGCCGAGCGCCTGCCGGTGGCGCGGGACATGGTGGAGCATGGCCGCTGGCTTGGCCGTCATCTCGATCCGGCCAACGGTCCCGGCGGCACCGCGCCGGGCGAGGATCAGGCCACCGACACGCTGCTCGGCGTCAGCGCGCGGGCGATGGCGGGGTAGGTCGGCCGACTTCGGGGATTGCTGCTCGCGTCAGCCGATCGCCGCCACGATCTTCTGGGCGGCGTCGTCGAGGTCGTCGGCGGGGATCACGTTGAGGCCGGACCTGCCGATGATCTCCTTGCCGAGATCCACGTTGGTACCCTCCAGCCGCACGACCAGCGGGACCTTCAGGCCGACTTGCCTGACGGCGGCGATCACGCCCTCGGCGATGATGTCGCATTTCATGATGCCGCCGAAGATGTTGACCAGGATGCCTTTGACGTTGGGATCGGCGGTGATGATCTTGAAGGCGGCCGTGACCTTCTCCCGGGTGGCGCCGCCGCCGACGTCGAGGAAGTTGGCCGGCGCCTGTCCGTAGAGCTTGATGATGTCCATGGTGGCCATGGCGAGGCCGGCGCCGTTCACCATGCAGCCGATGGTGCCATCCAGCGTGACGTAGCTGAGGTCGTATTTGGAGGCTTCGATCTCCTTGGCGTCCTCCTCCGTCTCGTCGCGCAAGGCGGCGATGTCGGGATGGCGGTAGAGGGCGTTGCCGTCGAAGGAGATCTTGGCGTCGAGGCAGAGCAGGTCGCCGCCGGCCGAAACGATCAGGGGGTTGATCTCCAGCATCGACATATCCTTGGCGACGAAGGCCGCGTAGAGTTGTCCGACGATCCTTCCCACCTGTTTGGCTTGGTCGCCTTCGAGGCCCAGCGCCTTGGCGACCGTGCGGCCGTGATGGGCCTGCACGCCGGTCGCGGGATCGACGGAGAAGGTGGTGATGCGCTCGGGATGGGCGTGGGCCACCTCCTCGATGTCCATGCCGCCTTCGGTGGACACCACGAAGGACACGCGGCTGGTTTCCCGATCGACCAGGATCGACAGATAGAACTCCTTGGCGATGGCTGATCCGTCCTCGACGTAGACGCGGTTGACCTGCCGCCCGGCCGGGCCGGTCTGCACCGTCACCAGGGTGCGACCGAGGATCTGGGCGACGCTTTCCTTCACCTCGGCGACCGAGCGTACGACGCGCACGCCCCCCTTGGTGCCGGCCTCGGGCTCCTTGAAGGTGCCCTTGCCGCGCCCGCCGGCGTGGATCTGCGACTTGACCACCCAGACCGGACCGCCGAGTTCCCTCGCGGCGGCGTCCGCCTCCTCGGGCTTCATCACCGGCACGCCGCGCGGCACGGGCACCCCGAACTGCCGTAGCACGGCCTTGGCCTGGTATTCGTGGATGTTCATGAGGCGCAGCTCCGGCTCGCGATCGAGATTGATCCCGGCTCTCCTAAGCCGGTTCGCGTTGGCAGGCCAACGCTTCATCCGCTTGGCTTTCTGACAAGCCGCAGGTTTGATCGCGAAACCGCGGGGCGCTTTTGCGAAACCTGCTTCGACCTGCGCGCGACGCGCTGCAATCGCGCTGGAACGGTGGTCCTGTTCGACGGCCAAGGATCGTCGGACCCGCTCGAAGACGAAGATCGCCGACCCGGCTGCTGTCGAAGCCGTACGGCCTGACCCGACAGGGGCTCGGCTGCGATCCCGCCACAGGCCCGATCAGGCCGATCCTGTCGTTCAGGTGAAACGGCGAGGTCGGGTCGACGGGTAAGCTGCGGCCGGCAGTCCTGGAATGAAGCAACTGTGTTGAATTTCCGGATCCCCGTCCTGGAGGCCGATCTGCAAAACAGAATAAATCTTCAACAATCGTTCTACGACTTCTGTCTAATAGAAACTTTTTTGCAGAGTTTTCCCTCTTGGGAGATTGACAGCAAATATTATATCCACGCAAAAACAGTCCTGCGGTATGGATGAGCCGTTGATAGACCCGTGTGGGGAATGCGGGTCTGCCAGTAATGGAGTACGACATTGAAAAAATTGAGTGTGTGCTGCGCAGCTTTGGCAGGCCTTGCGCTTCCTTCCATGGCCAGGGCCGACGTGCGGATCGTCGCAGGTCCTGAGCCTGTCCAGACCTACACTGTCTGCAACCACAGCGCCCTGTATTCGATCAACGATCGCGCGGTGAAGCTGAAGTCGGGCGGACGGACCTTTACGGACCTCGGCGACACATTCGTCATCGGCTACAGCCCGGACGTTTTCCTGCAAACGAAGCGGTTGGTGCGGCACTCCTACCGGTCGCTCTCGGCGTCCGGTTCCTGCGAATAGCTGTTCCGAGCAAACAAGCCTGAGCTGGAGATTGTCGGTCTCCAGCTCGTTCGCCGCCGGGCCGAGCGGCCCTCAGTTGCGAACCGAGTACGTCCTGTTCTGTTGCTTCCCGGACTCCAGCAGCCGGGCGAGATCCGTGCTGCGGATGCTGATGTAACCGTCGCCATTGACGACGCAGGCGCGCTTGATGATGCCTCGCGATCGACTCAGATCCCGATTGAGCCGGAGCTGCTTGGCCAGAGCCGCGAGTGTTATGGGATCATCAACGATCGCCACCTCCTCGCTCCTGCGCCCGGCGACGATTCCGGTTTCGGTGATGGCGATCCGATCGATCGTTTGACAGAACTTCAGGACTCCGCCGGTTCCCGAAATGAGGTTCGTGCAATTGGCGGCCGAGAATGGGACCGTCGCGCAATTCGCCAACCCGAGGCAGGACGCCAGCAGACCGATCTTCTTCAGCATCCAGCCGCTCCTCGCGATCGGGCGCTGATTTAGTTAGGGATGGTTAACGAATGGTTAACGGCGGATTTGCCGGATCCGCGGGCTCGTCACCGCCGATCGGACGAAGCGGCGAACCTCGCTGCTCAGGCCATAGCCAAGTCGCCGTCTCAATCCTATACTTTCTATGTACTCAGAAAGACTTGACAGCCGAGAGCACGATGGACAACACCATTTGGGTTCTTCGTGTCTGTTGAGTGCTTATCGTGTACAAACAACGTCCGAATCCGCGCGTCATCCTTTGCGTCGGCGTCGCCGTGATGCTGGCATCCTGCGCCGCCGTTGGCAGCGACGCTGACCTACAGCGGCAGACGGTCAGGACGGAAACCACCGCCGCAACCATCACTCCGAAGCCGAGCGCGGCTCTGTCCGACCCTTCCGTCACGACGACCCGAAGCGCCTCGGAGTATTACCACGACCTCGAACGCTGCCGCGCCAGCACGGCCGCGACGATGGGAGCGGCGGGCCCCAACGACAATGTCGCCGCCCTGAAAAGAGCCTTGCAGGACGATCCCGGCGGCAAGACCGTGACCGCCGCCTATCTGCCAACCGACCGGGCCGTCGTGCGCGACCGCGCCGTCAAGGCCTGCCTTTCGAAGAAGGGCTATACCGTCAACTGACCGCGCCGGCTGTCCGCGGGCAGGTCGGGCGGCGCGTCTTCGGCTTGCGGTCGTCCATCATGCGGACGGGCGTCGCGCGGCGTGCCTGCTGGAACCAGCCTGCCCACCGCTTCTTCCGTTCCTCGTGCCGCATGATGAAAGAGCTGCCGTTTCCGTCGATTCGGGCCGGCACAGCTCAGGAACCACGCGTCCAGCGCAACGGGCGCGGCAGCCCTCCGCCGCCGGCGGCGGGGCCGATCGCCGAGTCCATGAAGTCGTGGGTCGCGCGCGGCGAGCTTACGCGTCGTTCACCAGCCATCCCTTATGCTCGACCGAAGTCTGTCGCCCGACATCGGCTCGTTGCCGGCCGGGTCCTTGTCCGTGTTCGGGTCGTCTGCGCCCATCCGCAGGCGAACCCGAACCAGCTGAAGCGATCTCCCATGCCGCCGAGCATTTCCCTGGAAGAGGTTGGGCGCGCCCTCGAACGGCGATCCTACCGGCTCGCCTTCGCCCCGGCGCTGGAAGCCCGGTTCGAGGCGGACACCTCACGCGCCCGCGCCCGCATGGTGGTTCGCCAGAACCACATCGGCCTCATCGTCTACAACTCCTTCATGCTGGGCGATTCGCTGCTGATCCCCGACATCTTCACCTTTTCGGTGGTGCTGCACCTCGCCATCATGACGCCCCTGATGTTCCTGGTGAACCACGTCGTGGCCCGCCAGCCGCCGGCTTGGCTGCGCGAAAGCATCCTGGCCTTCGGCATCGTCGCCGGCACGGAGGCGATCCTTACGCTGACGCTCATGAGCCATTCGCCGTTGCGATCCTCCGAGCACCTGAGCAGCGTGCTGGTGATCCTGTTCGCCACGATGGTGCAGCGCATCCGCTTCACCTACGTCCTCGTCGCCTGCTTCGTGTCGCTGGTTCTCTACGTGCTGACCTTGACCCAGTTCGCCGCGCAGGAACTGGCGCAGGTGGCCGTCGCCGATGCCGTTTTCGCCGGCGTCGTCCTGTTCTCTCTGACGGGGTGCTACACCCTGGAGTCGGAGCTGCGCACGAGCTACCTGCTCGCCCTTCGCGACAAGCTGCGCAACATCGAACTGGAAGCGATCAGCCGCCGCGACGCGCTGACCGGGGTCGGCAACCGGCGCGCCCTCGATCTGGCCGCCCGCGACCTCGCGAGCGCCGGGCGGCGCCGCGCCACCGATGCGGCCGAACCGGACGGCAAGCCGACGGCCGTGCTGCTGTTCGACATCGACTTCTTCAAGAGCTTCAACGACGCCAACGGCCACCTGGAGGGCGACGCCTGCCTGAAGCGCGTCGCCGGCCTGATCGGCAGCGACGTCCGGCTCGGCCTCGACCGGGTGTTCCGCTTCGGCGGGGAAGAATTCGTGGTGCTGCTGGAAGAAACGGGGCTGGCGGAAGCGTTGCGCATCGCCGAGCGGGTCCGCCGCAGCGTGGAAGCGGCGGCGATCCCGCGACGGCCCAAGGAACTCGGAAGTGCGGGATTCGGGGATGGCGCTCGGCCCGAGGCCGGCGGCCAAGCGACCGTGATCACCCTCAGCGCCGGCGTCGCCGCCGGCGTGCTCGGGGAAACGCTGGCCCTCGCCGACCTCATCGCCGATGCCGACACCGCGCTTTACGCGGCCAAGAGCGGCGGCCGCAACCAGGTCAGG
>CAXTMA010000304.1:0-5083 GCA_964245015.1 uncultured Beijerinckiaceae bacterium
GCCTTGGCCGATGGGTCGGACGCCGCCTGGATCGGTGGGCGAGGCGATGACGGCCCGGTCGCGCGGGGCGCCCGCAAGGCGCCAGTGCGAGGCGATGCGTCGCCAAACAGGTTCGCTGGCGCCGTTGGCTTGGAGCCAGAGACAGGCTCAGCCGGTTTGCCCGACACGACCTGACGATCTGACCAACTCGGCATGGCGCAGCTCCAGAGCGTCGACCTTGGCCTGCATGACCGCGCACATGTCCCGCACGAGATCGGCATGCCGCAATATGCTGTCGACGCCAAGCATCGAAGCAGCCACCTGCTGATAGCTGAGGCGCTGCTTTGCGCGCGCGATCATCGCCAGGGAATGATCAAACTCTCGAACGCCGACCATGCGTCCTACACTTCGTGGATGCCGAACAGTTGATGAAGATCAGCATACCGCAATGACTTCGGCAAATGTTAATGATAGGAACGCTGCGGATATCAGTCTTACCGCAAATGATGGAAAAGCGCGACTGTCGGCGATGATCGCGGCAAGATCTGACGCAACTGCTCGATTTCCATTCCACTTGCCTAGGCCGGGTGGCAAGTGATGCACGACGATGCCGAATTCGCCGACCAATCTTGCCGTCCGCGCTTCCACGGCCGTACGCGCGACCCATTGGAGCCACCATCGGCGGCGATGCTCAGCCGCGCGGCAAGGGGATGACGACCCGGCCCGGCTCCTGTTACCATCGGCGGAGGAGCCGCGCCGCGAAGGTTATCGTGCCGGCGTCCATGCCAAGGCTGATTCATCGGAACGGCCAGCCCTTCCCTGGGCACGTCAGGACCCCTTGAGCTGATTGATGAAGGCGCCGGTGATCGAACCGGCGTAAACGCCGAGCAAACAAAGCAGGAGCGAGGCGACGATGTTTGCGGAAGCACGGGTGAAGTCGCCGTCCCTGGCGAGCGCCAGCGTTTGCAGGCTGAACGAGGAGAAGGTCGTGTAGCCGCCGCAGATCCCCACCATGAAGAACTGGCGGAAATCGGGTGTCACGAGGAAGCGTCCATTCGGCCCGGTGAGCATCGCGAAGAGGCCGATGAGGAAGCATCCCGTCACGTTCGCGGTCAGCGTGCCCCAAGGAAACACCTCGCTGGTGCTGCGCGCGACGGCGCTCGAAACGGCATAGCGCGCCATCGATCCCAGGCCGCCGCCCAGCATGATGTAAAGATAGGTCAGCATCGCCGGTGTTCGTCTCCGCAAGTCGTCGTCGCGTCCTCGGCAGGATCTGCACCAACTCCTCGGTCCCCAACTCCTCGGTCCCAAGGTCGTCGCTGTCGACGCTTCGGCTGTCGATGACCGCCGCCATCGGGCTGGCCTCCCGCCCTCTCGCGACAGGCGACGTCCGGCGTGTGATGCAGGCGCTTCGGCGTCCATCGTTTTTTCGCGGGTCGAGAGTGCCGTACACCATGCTGCGCGACCGCAGGTTCTGGCGTATCGCCCGCGACAGCCATCCCGCGCCCGGCGACCATCATCCGTCGACCAACTCGCGCAGGTCGACGCCGCGCTCGTCACCTCGACGAGGTGAGCGAGGCCGCTATCGCCCGCACGACCGGCTCCCTCACGGCGCTGCGACGGGCGACCTGCGCATCACTCAAGCGATTCGAAACACCAGCTTTGAGCATCGGACCGGATCCGCTTCAGGGTCCGGTCCTCCAAAGGGCAGGACCGTCGTCCGGATCATGCAGGCATGGCAGCTCGTGGCTCGGGAGGATGTTGGTGCCGGCAGCCGAACATCACCCTCGATCGACGGCTTTGGCGATGTTCACCTCCAAGCCAGTCGACCCAGATGAACAAGACGGGTTGGCGCACTCGTCATCGCCTCCAGGCCCGCGACATCCTACTCCGCCGCCTGCGCCGGGGCGAGCGCGAGGGGATCGTAGTTCAGGATCGGCGCCAGCCAGCGCTCCGCCGCCGCCACGTCCATCCTCTTGCGGCGGGCGTAGTCCTCGACCTGGTCGCGCTCGATCTTGGCCACGCCGAAATAGGCGGCATCGGGGTGGCTGAGGTAAAGGCCGCTGACCGACGATCCCGGCCACATCGCGTAGGATTCCGTCAGCCTGACGCCGATTCGACGCTCGGCCTGGAGAAGCTCGAAGAGGGCGACCTTTTCCGTATGGTCGGGCTGCGAGGGGTAGCCCGGCGCCGGACGGATGCCGCGATAGGACTCGGTCAGCAACTCCTCGGGACTGGCGGCCGGCCCTGTCTCGTAGGCCCAGAACTCGCGGCGCACCCGCTCGTGCATGCGTTCGGCGAAGGCTTCCGCGATGCGGTCGGCCAGCGCCTTGACCATGATGGAGGAATAATCGTCGTTGGCTCGGGCGAAGCGCTCGGCGATCTTCTCCTCGTTGGCACCGGCGGTGACGACGAAAGCGCCGAGGTAGTCCGGCTTCAGGCTGTCAACCGGCGCGACATAGTCGGCGAGCGCCACATTGGGGCGCCCGTCACGCTTCACCAGCTGCTGGCGCAGGGTGAAGAAGGTTGCGAGTTCGGCCGTGCGCGACTCGCCCTTGTAGAGGCGGATGTCGTCGCCCACCGCATTGGCCGGCCAGAAACCGATCACCGCCTTGGGATCGAACCAGCGTTCTTCCACGATGCGCTTCAGCATGGCCTGGGCGTCATCGTAAAGCGCACGCGCCGCCGGCCCACGCTCGGGATCGTCGAGCAGGGCGGGAAACCGCCCCTTCATCTCCCAGGTCGAGAAGAACGGCGTCCAGTCGATGTAGGGCACGAGATCGGACACGTCGGCGGCCGACAGCACCCGCGTGCCGGTGAAGACCGGGCGCGGCGGCTCGTAGCTCGTCCAATCGATCCTGGGCGCGTTGGCCCGTGCCTTGGCGAGGGGCAGGCGCAGCTTGTCGCGCTCGTTGCGGGCGTGCGTGTCGGCGACCTTCTGGTACTCGGTGCGGATACCCTCGATGTAGCCGCCGCGCATCTCCGGCGTGAGGAGCTGCTGCACCACGCCGACCGCGCGGCTGGCATCGGTGACGTAGACCGTCTGGCCGCGCCGGTAGTTCGGGTGGATCTTCACCGCCGTATGGACGCGGCTGGTGGTGGCCCCGCCGATCAGCAGCGGGATGTCGAAGCCTTCGCGCTCCATCTCGGCGGCGACGAAGCTCATCTCGTCGAGCGAGGGGGTGATCAGGCCCGACAGGCCGATCGCGTCCACCTGCTCGGCGCGCGCCGTGTCGAGGATCGTCTTGGCCGACACCATCACGCCGAGATCGATGATCTCGTAGTTGTTGCAGGCCAGCACGACGCCGACGATGTTCTTGCCGATGTCGTGGACGTCGCCCTTCACCGTCGCCATCAGGATCTTGCCGGCATTCTTCTTGGCGGCCGGGCCGCCGGCCTCGGTGTTGCGGCGCTTCTCCTCGTCCATGTAGGGCATGAGGTAGGCCACCGCCTTCTTCATCACGCGGGCGGACTTGACGACCTGCGGCAGGAACATCTTGCCCGTGCCGAACAGGTCGCCGACGACGTTCATGCCGGCCATCAGCGGACCCTCGATCACGTCGAGCGGGCGGGTCGAGGCGGCGCGCGCCTCCTCCGTGTCCTCGTCGACGAATTCGGTGATGCCGGCCACGAGCGCATGTTCCAGCCGCTTGGCCACCGGCGCCTCCCTCCAGGCGAGGTCCTTGCCGGCCTTCTCCGCGCCCTTGCCCTTGAAGCTTTCGGCCAGCTCCAGCAGCCGCTCGGTGGCATCCTCGCGGCGGTTCAGCACCACGTCCTCGCAGGCGTCGCGCAGCGTCGGGTCAATGTCGGCGTAGTTGCCGAGCTGGCCGGCGTTGACGATGCCCATGTCCATCCCCGCCGAAATGGCGTGGTACAGGAACACCGAGTGCATCGCCTCGCGCACTCGCTCGTTGCCGCGGAACGAGAAGGACAAGTTCGAGACGCCGCCGGAAATGTGCACCAGCGGCATCGCCGACCTGATCTCGCGCGTCGCCTCGATGAAGTCGACGCCGTAGTTGTTGTGCTCCTCGATGCCGGTCGCCACCGCGAAGATGTTGGGATCGAAGATGATGTCCTGCGGCGGGAAGCCGACAACCTCCGTGAGCACCTTGTAGGCGCGGGTGCAGATCTCCACTTTGCGCGCCTTGGTATCGGCCTGCCCCTTCTCGTCGAAGGCCATCACCACCACGGCCGCGCCGTATCGGCGCACGGTGCGGGCATCGGCGACAAACTTCTCCTCGCCCTCCTTCATCGAGATCGAGTTCACGATGCACTTGCCCTGGACGCACTTCAGGCCGGCTTCGATGATCGCGAACTTGGAGGAGTCGATCATCACCGGCACGCGGGCGATGTCGGGCTCGGCGGCGACGAGGTTGAGGTAGTCCACCATCGCCTTCTGCGAGTCGAGCAGGCCCTCGTCCATGTTGATGTCGATGACCTGGGCGCCGTTGGCGACCTGATCGCGGGCGACGTCGAGCGCGGCCGACAGGTCGCCCTCCTTGATGAGCTTGCGGAAGCGCGCCGACCCCGTGACGTTGGTTCGCTCGCCGACGTTGACGAAGCGGATGTCGGGGGTGAGCACGAAGGGCTCCAGCCCCGACAATCGCAGCATCGGCGCGATGTCGGGCACGGCGCGGGGCTTGATCCCGTCGATCGCCTTGGCGATGGCGTGGATGTGCGGGGGCGTGGTGCCGCAGCAGCCGCCGAGGATATTGACGAGACCGGACTCGGCGAATTCCCTCACCAGCCCGGCCATGTAGTCCGGGCTCTCGTCGTAGAGGCCGAATTCGTTGGGCAGGCCGGCGTTGGGATAGGCGCAGATGAGGGTGTCGGCGACGCGCGACAGTTCGGCGAGATGGGCGCGCATCTCGCGGGCACCGAGCGCGCAGTTCAGCCCGATCGACAGCGGCCTGGCGTGGCTCATCGAATGCCAGAAGGCGGTCGGCGTCTGGCCCGACAAGGTGCGGCCGGAAAGATCCGTGATGGTGCCCGAGATCATGATCGGCAGGTCGCAGCCAAGATCGCGGAAGGCCGTCTCGACGCCGGCATAGGCGGCCTTGGCGTTCAGCGTGTCGAAGATCGTCTCGATGATGATGAGGTCGGC
>CAXTMA010000305.1:0-5033 GCA_964245015.1 uncultured Beijerinckiaceae bacterium
CCCGTTCCCCTTCGCCAACCCGGAAACCCAGTCCGAACGCTAGGCGATTCGCCTTCCACACGTCATGCGAAATGCTCAAACGGGATCCAAGGCAATGCCAGCCTTCCAGTATTGCCGGACGGGTCGCCATTGCGCGGGAGGTGATGCCGGAGACGGTCCGGCACGAGCCGGACACCGCTCCCGTCAGGCTTCAGGCAACGCCATGGCACGAGCATTGTCACTCGAAAGCGGGGGCCTTGACCGGATTGCCGGACGGGAGCGCTGGCAACACGTCTCCCGCTCCTTGCCACGAGAAGGCAACACTTCATCCGAGGCATTGCCGGTATGCGAAGTCCAGATCGACCAGCCAAGCGTCCGGAGAACCGGGGCGCCGACGGGAGAACTGGAGGCAACGCCACGATCAGGGCGTTGTCTCTTCTGGAGACATGGTGATGCAGCCCTCCCGCAAGGCCATCCCGCCATGCATCACCATGCCGGAGCCGTTTACGCCGGATTCCCGCAGAATCAGCCCAATTCCGGCCGCACCGGTGACCCAGGAGGCCCGATCCGAGCCGCGATGCAGCCAACGAGAGCTGCGACCAGCTGGAGACCAGCCCTGATTCCATTGGGAAATCCGGCTCGCCCGTCCAGCCAGCTCAATGGCAACACCGCCAGAACCGCGTTGCCTTCGATTCAGGGCCTCCAGAGCCCGTAAACGCCATGCATCACCATGCCCAAGGCCATTGACGGGGCAGTCCCGCTGTTCGTTCCCTGACAGGCCCGGAAATCCGCCGCGACCCGCCGGATCAGCTCCCTCAGGGGCCATGCTGGGGCGGCCGGAGGCCGCTCATGGCTTCTCCCCCTGACATAGCTTTTTCCCATATCCATCAATACTCTATGGACTGTTCCCAAGGCGTAGGTCTAAGCACTCCACTAGGCCGTGGGTTCGGGATAATTCCTCATTTTTGAGGGCACGATACCTCAGTTCATCCGCAGTTACCCTGTAACGTCGGACGAACTGATCGTGAGAGGGCGCCACAGGCGCTCAAGGGCGGTAACGGGGCTTACGCCCCTCCACCACCACAGGCAAGCCGATCGACCCCCGCCGAGGCGGGCCGTGGGGGGCGGGCGCCCCCCCCCCCCCCCGGGGGGGGCGGGGGGGGCCGGCGGCCCGCGCGCCTCATGGGCGCTACGGAAAGGGTTCGGCTTGGCAGACACAGGCCTACGGCGATCGCGCGGGCTCCTTCGGAGACCCGCGGCGCTCCTCCGGAGACGCCTGCGATGAGAGAGAGGACCACGAACGGTCTCGAGACGCTACGGAAGCGTCAGGCCGGCAGAGATGGTGTAACCCACTTCGACCGGCCTCAAATGCCTCCTACGGGGTACGAATTCGTACCCCGTAGGAGGCATTTGCGATCAGAGGTCGGCTAAACGCATGATCCTCAAAGCGGACTTGCTGGAAATGGCTGTTCTGGCAAGGGCCACCCAGTTGTTCAGAGCGCAATGGCGCAGGGCTGAAGAGGGCGGCGCCATCATGAAGATGAGCGGCCAAGCAAGGTAGGTGATCCCACGCAGGCTCCCGGACGGACCGCGATTAACGCAAACACGCATGTGATCTGGCTTGACGAGATCCTTGGCCTTGAGCCGCCGAATGATCTGCTTGACTGCACGAAGGCTAAGTCCGAGGGCGGACATCGTTTGCTCATAGGTCAGCCATGGGCGAAGAGTCACGGGGTCGAACACGACCTCCTGGACCACGCCATCGTCGGTGACGACCTTGAAGGTGACGCTGCGGCCCGAGTCGGTTGGCGAGCGGAACGAGGCAGCTGCCAGCTTCTCAAGGAAGTACACCTCCAGGTCATCAGGCACGACGGCGGCGAAACGATCGAGCTTGGTAATGAGATCGAAGCGAGGCTTCGGCTTGGCCATCATCTGGGTGCGCACGTGGGCGAGCACCTCGCGCAGGCCATCGAGGCGGACGAAGGCCGTGGTGCGGGCGGAGCGGCCGCGCTCGCCGTCATGGTTGCGCCGGAGCATCGTCGGCTCGTAGGAGTCGACGTCGTAATAGTGCAGCTCGCCCTCGCGTGAGCCGTGCTTGGGCGGGGAATTGGGATCGACGCGGCCGACGTCGATCAAAAAGCCGAGCCGGTCCTCGACGCTGCCCATCCAGAGATAGGGCACACCTTTCTCAACACGCGTGAGCAAAAGGCCGTCCTCGAACGTCGGCTCCTCCCTAAGAAACGTGGCCAGCTCCCGCAAGGGCCCCATCTGCTCGATGACGGCCGAGCGGCCCCTGCTATAGGCAAGCGCACCGGAACGGACGAGCATGCGCTCGACGACGTCGGCATCGAAGGGAACCTCGGGAATCCTTCGTCCATCGCGCTTGGCATGGCGCGAATCCGTCCAGAGATGCGTGGGGAAGTAGGAAAGGACGGCGCAACGGAAGGGGTGAGGCGCCTCGAAATGGCGTGGCGGTGCCGGCCGCTTTGAGGGATGGTCGCTGAGGGCGCAGCGGTAGAGGTCGTGGATCCTGAACGACATGATGTCGGTGATCGGCAACCGCTCGGGAAAGCGTTCGGCCCAGGTCCAAAACGATCGGCCGCCGACCACGGCGTCGAAGGCGTATTCGGCGGCAACGAAGACAAGCCCGATGACGGAGACGACCTCGACACGCTGCTTCAGGCGACAGACGGCAACGGTGTCGACGGACCGGACCATGTCGGGCCGGTCGGCCCGAGCATTGATGTGGTCAATGAGAAGGCACGCTTCGGGGATCGCGGCCAGGAGGTCGGCGATGCACAGGCTGCGGACGTAGCCGATCCAGACCTCGCGGATCGGGCGGCCGTTGGCCTCTATGATGGAGACGCCATCGGAACGGATGGGGACGAGAAACGGCGAGCGGTTGCCGCCCCGGTCGAGGATCTCGAAGGGCGTGCGGATCGCCGCCGGTTGGGAAGACGCGGGGTCGAGCACGCCATAGACCCTCTCGGAGAGGGCGCCGCCGTATACGAAATCGTCGTCGGTGATGAAAGGCGGCGTAATGACGACGGCCTGGCGCGTTCGGAGGCGGCCCTTGTGAGGGACCCATTCTCCCGTGCGGTGGCCAGAGACCGGAAGCGGCACGAGGGCGGTCTCGGATCGTCGAGGCATGTCGGGAGAAGCCTGATGCGGTGATGGAAAAGAGCGACCCGCAGGTGCGTTTCGACCCGCGCTCGTACGCGGCGATGGGCCTCATCGAAACGATCTCGGCGATGATGGCCACGATCGGCAAGCAGGTGATCAAGGACACCGGCATCGGTCAAGGGAAGCCGTTCGACAAGGAGGCGTTCTGGGCAAGCTTCAACATCGGGCCGATGTCGAAGGAGACGCTGGCACAAGCGGGGGCGCTGATGGGCGTCCCTGCCGAGCAGCTGGCGGAGATGTTTCGGAAAAGGGCGGCGGAGGCGGGAAAACCCGAGACCGCGATGAAGGCGAAAGAGGAAGCGCCCGACGCGCAGCCTGCAGGACTTGAGCCGAGGACGGGCGCTACGGCCAGGCAGGAGGCAGCGCCAAGGGATCGGGACCGCGAGGTCGCGCGGACGGAAACGATCCGCGAGCCGCCCCCGAGCGAAAAGCGGGAAGTCCCGCGAGCGGCGGTGAACGCGTCAACGGCCGGACGGGAAGCGGGGGCCGGCACGGAAAAGGCTCGTGCGACGGCACCGCCGCCTTCCAGGCCAGAGAAGCTGGCCCAGGAGGCGACGAGATCGGCAAGGACAAGCATCCTTGCCATACAGATTCTCGAGGAGGGCGAGGTCAGAGGGAAGGTCGGAACGGATGCTCCGGCCAAAGCACGACGTCGCACAAATCTGGCGAGCCCGGGCCCGGCACGACCGGAGGCTCAGACCGAGAACTCAAGGTCGGAAGCGCCGCTGGAACCATCGGCACCGACCCTGCCGGAAAATCAAAAAACGGAAACGAAACAAGGGATCGTTGAAGGGCGTCCGGTGAACGTGGACGCGCCGGACGATGACGAAGACTCAGCGAAAGCGGAAAGGATCAGGAAGAAAAAAGCCGACGCGCGCCGAATCGCGATGCGGAGGCGCCGAGGTACAATAGAGCGATGAATGACTTTCGCGATCCCGACCAGAGCGAGAGCGAAGTAGAAAAGGATTCAGCGAGTAAGCCGTTTCTGATCGTCCGTGCTACTCTCAGCAACACGACCGACGCGACATCAAAGCCGCAGTTCAATATCGAGCCGAGGCATGCACGCTGACAGCTATGACCGGACTGCGGACTGCATACGGCGCCGGCGAAAAGCGCAGTTACATGCGTTGTGTCCAGGCCGCACTTCATCGCCTCGTAACGGTACCGCGGCAATAGCATTTTGCTCGTGTAAGCTAACCGCAAGGAGCCGGAAAGAGAGCGCTGAAGGAAAGGGGCATGAGCGGGAAAAAGCGCGCACTATTTTGTAGAGACCCCCGATGAACAGACCGATTGCACAGGCTCACGTCACCAGCACAGCGAGGTGTCAGGATGAGCTGAACCAGCTGGCCGAGCCCGAGAGGATGGCCGGCGAGGCGCATGCCGCGGTTGCGCCGACGATGACGGTTGGCGTCTTTCTCGCCCATGTCGCCGCCGTGCTCCGGGCCGGGTTGCCGCCGCAGGTCTGGCTGGAGGCGAGCGTTGTCGGCGTGCGCAGTAGCCGCTACGGCCACACGCTGGAGCTGGTCGACCCGACCGCAGGACAGAGCGCCAGCCTACGCGCCTTCCTGCCCACCGCCGCCGTGCAGGCGATCAGGGCGGAAGTCGGGTCCACCTTCGATCCGGCGCTGCTCGTCGGGATGACCACGGTGGTGCTGGTGCAGCCCTCGTTCGACCCGCGCTGGCACCTCGGCGCTCGCGTGATCGCCCTCGCCCGCAGCGCCACCGCCTCGCTGCGCCGGCGCATGGTGGAGCAGGCAATGGCGGCGCTGAAGCGCGAGGGGCTGAGGGATCGGCAGCGCCGGCTGCCGGCGCCGCGCGACGTGACCCGGATCGCGGTGGTGCACCCGGCCGGCGCGGCGGGCTGGGCCGAC
>CAXTMA010000306.1:0-5029 GCA_964245015.1 uncultured Beijerinckiaceae bacterium
GTGAGGTAGGACAGCGTCGACTCGCCGCCGTAGTTCTGCCAGTTGGTGTTGGTGACGAAGCTTGCCGCCGTGTTGAAGGCGAGGCCCGGCTCCACCGCTCCCTGGCCGGCCGGATTGAAGGGCAGCACGCTCTGCAGCCGCAGCACCGCGTAGAGGAAGACGAAACCGGCGAAGTGGAACAGCACGATGGCGCCGAGGTAGGACAACCAGGACTGTTCCTGGCCGGCTTCGATGCCGGCGAGCCGATAAAGGGCGCGCTCGACCGGGGCCAGCACCGGCGACAACAGCGTGCGCTCGCCGGCGAAGACCCGGGTCATGTAGCCGCCGAGCGGCCGGACAAGCGCCGTCACGACGAGGCAGAAGACAAGGATCTGCGCCCAACCGTTGAAGGTCATGCTATTCCCCGAAGGTTTCGGCGCGGACCAGCGCGTAGGTCAGGTAAACGAGAAGCAACGCGGTCACGATCGCGCCGAGCAGATGGTCGAAGGTCAAGTCGGGCCCCTCCAGGTCGGGATCTTAAAGCCTTTGGCAGCCCTGCGCATAGGCGGCGGTGACGAGGAAGAAGATCCCGCCGGCCAGCAGGAAGACGACGTCGAGCATGGCGATGCCTTGGGATCAGGCGCTGGGTTTCACGCAGTCTGAATAAAGGACGAACGGCATAGGGTATCGAGTGGGGACGGGTCGCACCACCATAGGATTCCTATAGGGGAACCGTCGGTGAAGGCGAAACCTCGGCCGCGCGGGCGAGCGGACGGTGACCTTGCGGCGGGAAGCGCGGGTTTGCAGCCGCCGACGCGGGGCTTTTTTTCCCTGCGGAGCGGGCAAAATCCGCCAGCGGGCGGTGGAGGGGCCATCGCGTTCCAATCCCGCCGGCCCGGCCGCGCTTGTTAAAGCGGGCAGAGATCGCCTTCCGCCGCGGCCGCGACCTTCAGCTGACCTTCACCGGCCGCCATTTGTGCCCGTCCCTGGCTAGCAGGTCGTCGGCCTCCTTGGGTCCGGCCGACCCGGAGGCATAGGCCGCCGGCTCGCCGCCCGCACCCCAGTTGTCCAGGATCGGCTGCACCACCCGCCAGGCGTCCTCGACCATGTCGGCACGGTTGAACAAGGTCGCATCGCCGATCATCACGTCGTAGAGCAGCGTTTCGTAGCCGACGTTGGGCTCGTGGGTGAACCAATCCTTGTACATGAAGTCCATGCGCACGGTGGCCAGCTTCACCTCCGGCCCGGGTTGCTTGACGTCGAACTGCAGCGCGATGCCCTCTTCGGGCTGGATGCGGATCACCAGCCAGTTCGCCACCGTTTCGGCGATGGCGGTGCCGGCGAAGTGCGACAGCGGCGCCGGCTTGAAGCGCACGGCGATCTCCGTCATCCGCTCGGGCATGTGCTTGCCCGTGCGCAGGTAGAAGGGCACGCCGGCCCAGCGCCAGGAGTCGATCTCGACGCGCATCGCCACGTAGGTCTCGATCTTCGAACCATGCGACACGTCGGCCTCGGCGCGGTAGGCCTTGCTTTCCACGCCCTTGACCGAGCCGGCGCCATATTGTCCGCGCACGGCATCCTCCGGCTTCAAGGGCGGCATGGCCGTGAACACGTCGGCCTTGCGGTTGCGGATGCCGACCGCGTCGAAGGTGGTCGGGGGCTCCATCGCCACCATCGCCAGCAGGGTGAAGAGGTGGTTGGGCACCATGTCGCGCAGCGCGCCGGTCGCCTCGTAGAACTTGCCGCGCCCCTCCACCCCGACCACCTCGGAGGCGGTGATCTGCACGTGGTCGATGCGGTCGCGGTTCCACAAGGGTTCGAACAGGCCGTTGGCGAAACGGAAGGCCATGATCGACTGCACCGTTTCCTTGCCCAGGAAATGGTCGATGCGGAAGATCTGGTCCTCGTCCAGCGTCTTCAGCAGACTGACGTTGAGGGCCTGCGCCGAGGAAACGTCATGGCCGAAAGGCTTTTCCACCACCACCCGGCGCCAGAACCTGTCCTTCTCCTGCTTGGTCAGCCCGGCTTGCCCGAGTTCGGTCGCCACCGTGCCAAAGAAGCGGTCGGCGATGGCGAAATAGAAGATGGCGTTGCCGGCGGCGAAGCCGGCCGCCTCCAGGGCCTTGCCGATGTCGGCGTAAAGCTCGGGCTTGGTCATGTCGCCGCGCACGTAGGCCATGTTGGCGGCCAGCGAGCCCCAGATGTCCTCGTCGATGCGGTCGACGTCGAACTCGGATGACGTGTTGCCGACAAAGGACAGCAGCATGGCGTGCAGGTGGTCGGCCCAGCCCTTGGCATCGCCGTCCGCCAGATCGACGCCGATCAGCGCTACCTTGGACGGCAGCGCCTTTTCGCAGGCGAGATTGTAGATCGCCGGCATCACGAGCCGCTTGGTGAGGTCGCCGAAGGCGCCGAAGATGACGATGGCGCAAGGCTCCGGCGTTTTCGGCTTGGCGATGGCGATCTTGGTATCGGGCGCGGAGCTGGTCATGAAGCCTCCCGTGGACGGCGGGGAATAGATAGCGGAGGCGGGAGGTTCAGCCAGGGTCGGCAGCCGGTGCGGGCCGAGATCGGCCGGAAATTAGCACGAAGGTTCGGCTTTGCCGGCCGGGCATCCACCCTTAAGGGATGGAGGCGGCGCATTGCGCCCGCAATGCGGGAGGTTCCCATGGGGTTTGCAGTGGGGCTTGCGGTGAGACTTGCGGTGAGACTTGCGGTGAGGCTTGCGGTCCGTGGTGCGGGAGCAGCCGTCCGCCTGCTTCGCCTGTCGGCCTTGCCGCTGCTGTGGGCGGGGCCGGCCGGGGCGCTCGACTACCTCAACGTCACCGTGCAGCCCGACCGTGCCGTGCCGGCCGCCTGCCTGTCCTTCTCGACCCTCCTGCCGCGCGGACGGGCCGGCGCGCTGGAGCCCTACCTCGCGATCGAGCCGGCGTTGGACCATTCACTGGACGCGCGCGGCAAGGACCTGTGCATCGGCGGCCTGCAGCATGGCGCGACCTATTCCGTCCGCCTCAAGGCCGGCCTGCCCGGCGCCGACGGCACGACGCTGCCCAAGGACGTCATCGTCGCCGTGCAGGTTCCCGACCGCGACCGGCAGGTATCCTTCGACAAGGGCAAAACGCTGCTGCCCTACACCAAGGGCGTCGGCCTGCCCGTGCGCAGCGTCAACGTCGACAAGGCGCATGTCGCGCTCTACCGCCTGAGCGAGCGCGGGCTGGTCGATCAGCTCGGCGCCGACTGGTTCGGCCAGGCGCTCAACGGCTACAACCTCGACCAGTTCATTGAGCACGCGACGGTGCTCTTCGAGGGCTCGCTCGACATCGCGCAAGGGCGCGGCCGGGACATGCGCAACCGGCAGGTCACCACCACGCTGCCGATCGACGAGCTGGTGAAGAAGCTGGAGCCGGGCATCTACGTCGCCGTGGCGAGCAGCGATGCCGCCAAGGGCGATCGCGAGATCGACAAGGCGACGCAATGGTTCAGCGTGTCCGACATCGGCCTCGCCACCGTGAAGACCGAGGTGGCGACCCTTGTCGTCGCCCGCTCGCTCGCCAGCGCGGCGCCGCTGCCGAACGTCGAGCTGCGGCTGCTGTCGCGGGCCAACGAGGTGCTGGCCACGCTGCGCACCGACGCCGACGGCCGCGCCAGCGTGCCCGGCGGCCTTCTGCGCGGCGAGCACGGCAACGCGCCGAGCCTTCTCGCCGCCACCGACGGCAGCGGCGGCTTCACCTCCATCCGCCTGGACACGCCAGCCCTCGACCTCAGCGACCTCGACATCAAGGGGCGCGCGCCGCCGCTGGGCAACGACGCCTTCCTGTGGACCGACCGCGGCGTGTACCGGCCGGGCGAAACGATCCACCTCGGCGCCCTGCTGCGCGACGGCGACGCCCGCCCCGTCGCCGACGTGCCGCTGGTGATCCACGTGGTGCGCCCCGACGGCATCGAGGTCGACGGCAAGCCCCTCGCCCTGCGCGCGGCCGGCGGCGGCACGCTCGACCTGCCCCTCGCCGACAATGCCGTGTCCGGTTCGTGGCGGTTCTGGGCCGGGATCGGCAAGGCCAACGTGGGCGAGGTGAGCGTCTCCGTGCAGGACTTCGTGCCGCCGCGGCTGGAGGCCAAGGTCACGATGCCGGCCGGCCGCATCGGCCCCGAAGCGGTGCCGCTCGACGTCGCCGCCGACTACTTCTACGGCAGCCCCGGCGCCGGCCTCACCGGCTCGGTCGAGGGAACGCTGAAGGCAGCGGACGAGCCCTTCAAGGGGTTGCCCGGCTTCCGCTTTGGCCTCGCCGAGGAGCCGTTCCTGCCCAAGGCATTGAAGGCCGAGGACTTCACCACCGACGATGCCGGCCGCGCCCATGTCGAGCTGAAGGCCGAGGAGGTGCCCGACACGACGCGGCCGCTCCAGGTGGCGCTGCGCGCCAGCGTCAACGACGTGGACGGGCGCGCGGCGAGCGCGGACGTGACCGGCCCGCTGCGCACGGCCGACCGCTTCATCGGCCTGCGCCCCGACTCCACGAGCCTCGCCGACGGCGACACGGCCAAGTTCACGGTCGCGCTGGTCGACGGCGACGGGCAGCCCTTGAGCAGCGAAGGACTGAAGTGGGACCTCATCAAGGAGGACTACAGCTACAACTACTTCTATCGCGACGGGCGCTGGCAGTCGCACGAGACGATCACCGAGACGCGCACCAACGGCGGCGAGGTGGTTCTCGACGGGGCGGGACGGGCCACGGTGTCGGGGCGCGTCGGCGACGGACGCTGGCGGCTCGCCGTCTACGACGCATCGGGCAAGACGGCGACCAGCCTGCGCTTCACCGCCGGCTGGTGGGCGACCGGCGGTGAGGACGAGAACCGCAAGCCCGAGGTGATGCCTGTGTCGCTCGACGCCCATCCGCCGGCCGGCAAGGTCCGGGCAATGGTGGAGCCGTCCTTCGCCGGGCGCGGCCTCGTCATGCTCGACGGCGGCAGCGGGCTGCGCGGCATGCGAGAAATCGCGATGCCCAAGGGCGGCGGCGCGGTGGAGTTTGACGCGGCGGACGTGCCGGCGGCC
>CAXTMA010000307.1:0-5017 GCA_964245015.1 uncultured Beijerinckiaceae bacterium
GCGCGGTGGCCGCCGCCGCTGCCTTCGACGGCAGCCTCGGCGGCGCGGCGGCCGCCGCGCAGCAGGCCGCCCGCTACGGCATCTGGGCCTGACCGCGGCCCGATCCATGGCGGGAGGGCCGATGGTACGGGGATGTTCCGCCGCCGGTTGACGCCGCCCGCGACGGCCCCGACATGGGATGCTCCTCAGCACGGGAACCCCCATGGCCCTGCAGCTCGGCGACATCGCCCCCGATTTCCATGCCGACACCACCGACGGCCCGATCGACTTCCACGCCTGGGCCGGCGACAGCTGGGTGGTGCTGTTTTCCCACCCCAAGAACTTCACCCCGGTGTGCACCACCGAGCTCGGCTACACCGCCAAGCTGAAGCCGGAGTTCGAGCGCCGCAACACCAAGGCGATCGGCCTCAGCGTCGATCCGCTCGACAAGCACGACGTTTGGGCGGCCGACATCGCGGAAACGCAGGGCGCGACGCTGAACTTCCCCCTCATCGCCGATGCCGACCGCCACGTGTCGATGCTGTACGGCATGATCCACCCCAACGCGTCCGACACGCTCACCGTGCGCTCGGTCTTCGTGATCGGCCCGGACAAGAAGGTGAAGCTGACGCTCACCTATCCCGCCTCGACCGGGCGCAACTTCGACGAGGTGCTGCGCGTGATCGACTCGCTGCAACTCACCGCCAAGCACAAGGTCGCCACGCCGGTGAACTGGAAGCAGGGCGAGGACGTCATCATCGTCCCCGCCGTTTCCGACGAGGAAGCCCGCAAGACGTACCCCGGCGGCTTCACCAGCCTGAAGCCCTACCTGCGCACGGTGGCCCAGCCAGACGGCTGATCTCGGCTGCTCGGGCATCAGCTGCTGAGGGTCGGCGCCCCCGGATTGACAGCGTTGGGAGAACAAGATTCTCCTGGTGCGGTCAAGGTTCGGAAGCGGGCATGTCGGACAGCAAGCTGGAAATCAAGCCGGAAACCAGACCGCTGGATGCCATCGACAAGCGCATCCTCGCCATTGTCCAGGTCAACGCCTCGCTCGCCATCGGCGAGATCGCCCATCGCGTCGGGCTGTCACAGACGCCGTGCTGGAAACGGCTGCAGCGCTTGGAGCAGCGCGGCTACATCAAGCGGCGCATCGCCCTCCTCGACCAGCACAAGCTGGGCCTGGGCCTGACGGCCTTCGTGTCGATCGAGGTCGGCGAGCATTCCGCTCAGGCGCAGGAGAAATTCGCCGCTTCGGTCAGCGCGATGAAGGAGGTGATGGACGTTTACCGCATGGCCGGCGACATCGACTACATGCTGCGGGTGGTGGTGCCCGATACCGCCGCCTTCGATGTCTTCTACAAGCGCCTCGTCGCCCTGGCGCCGCTCAAGAGCGTCAAGTCGCGCTTCGCGCTGGAAGGTCTCAAGATGGAAACGGCGTTGCCGATCCAGTGAGGCGGGTTGATCCGGCCGGCTCCGACGGGCTTGAAACACCGGACGGGCTATCGAACCCGGCCCAATGCATCGAACCGCATCGGCGTCATCGGAAACCCGCTGCACGCTTTTCGCCGGGGACGGCTGCCGAAAGGCGCATTGATCCGATGGGCAAGCCCCGGCATCTGCTCGCGTGGCGACAGGAAACGAGGAACCGGCCATGACCGCGGTCACCGAAGCACGCAGACCACCCAAGCGGGGGATGGTGGCCCTGTCGGTCGCGTTGTTCGAGCGCTGGATGCCGGACCCGTTCCTGATCGCGATCGGCCTCACCTTCGCCACCGTGCTCGCCGCCCTGGCGCTGGCGCCCAAGGGCACGCCCGATCAGGTGATCGCCGGCTGGTACAAGGGCGTCTTCTCCATCCTCGCCTTCGCCTTCCAGATGATCCTGATCCTGGTCACCGGCCACGCGCTCGCCAACGCGCCGCCGGTGAAGCGCGGGATCGCCGCGCTGGTGGGGCTCGCCAGGACCGCGAACCAGGCGGTGGTGCTTACCTTTCTCGTCTGCGCGCTGGCCTCCTTCCTGAACTGGGGCTTCGGGCTGGTCGTCGCCGCCATGCTGTCGCGCGAGGTGGCGGCGCGCATCAAGCTCGACTTCGGCTGGCTCGTCGCCGCCGCCTATTCCGGCTGGGTGGTGTGGGCGACGGGGTTCTCGTCCTCCATCGCGCTGACCCAGGCGACCAAGGGCAACGAGCTCAACATCATCGAGAAGATCACGGGGGTGGTGACGCCGTTCGGCGACATGGTGTTCAAGGCCTACAATCTCGTGCCGACGCTGCTGATCGTGCTGGTCGTGCCGATCGTGTTCATCCTCATCAAGCCGCGCGACGAGGACGCCATCGCCTGGGTTCCGGAGGCGGACGCCGCCGCGCCCACCACCTCGCTTCGCGGCGATCCCGACGCGCCGGCGCGCCGCGCCGACCGCTGGCCGGTGTCGTCCTGGCTCTTCGCCCTGCTCGGGCTGGGCTACACCGTGTACGCGTGGATCAGCAAGGGTCCCTCGATCGACATCAACACGGTGATCTGGATCTTCCTGATGCTCGGCATCGCGCTGCACGGCGCGCCCGTCGCCTATGTCGCCGCCGTGAACGCCGCCGCACGCCAAGTCGGCTCCATGATCCTGCAATATCCGATCTACGGCGGCATCCTCGGCATTCTCAACGCCACCGGGCTCGCCGGGGTCATTTCCAAGGCCTTCGTGGCGGTCGCCACCGCCCACACGCTGCCGTTCTGGAGCTATATCTGCTCCTTGTTCATCACCTTCCTCGTGCCCTCGGGCGGTGGGCACTGGGCGGTGCAGGGACCCTTCGTCATTCCCGCCGCCGTGCAGGTCGGCGCCTCGCTGCCGGCCACCGCCATGGCCGTCGCCGCCGGCGAGAACGTCGCCTACATGCTGCAGCCCTTCTTCGCCCTGCCGGTGGTGGCGATGGCCGGCATCGGCATCCAGCGCGTGCTCGGCTACACGGTGGTGACCTTTCTCGTCACCGGCACGATCTGGATCGGCGCCACGCTGCTGCTGATGTGACCGACGGCTCGTGAACGAGAGCGAGCGGCTTCGTCGGGCGGCCTCGTTCGGGATCGGCGCCGACACCTACGAGCGGTCGCGCCCGGCCTACCCGCCCGAGGCGGTGGACTGGCTGCTGCCGGACATCCTCCGGCGGGCCTTGCCCGATCCCGCCACCCGGCGCGTGCTTGATCTCGGCGCCGGCACGGGCAAGCTGACCCGGCAACTCGCGTCGCGCGGGGTCGACCTTGTCGCCGTCGACCCGTCGGCCGGCATGCTGGCCGAGTTGCGGCGCCTTCTACCCGACATCGAGGCGCGGCAAGGCTCGGCCGAGGCCATTCCCGCCGCCGATGCCTCGTTCGACGCCGTCGTCGTCGCCCAAGCCTGGCACTGGTTCGCCGGCGCCCGCGCCGGCGCCGAGGTCGCGCGCGTTCTGCGGCCGGGCGGCACCCTGGCCCTGGTGTGGAACACGCGCGACACCCGCGTCGGCTGGGTCGAGCGCCTCGCCCGGATCATCGACCGCGACCGGCCCGCGTCGGGCGAGGCGCCGCGGCTCCCCGCCGCCTTCGCGCCGCTCGAAGCCAAGGAGGTGCGCTGGCAGTACCGCCTGGACGAGGCGGCCTTTCTCGACCTCGCCGCCTCGCGCTCGGCCTTCTTCGTGGCGGCGGAGGATGACCGCCGCGCGACGCTCGACGCGGTGCGGGCGCTGTTCGACGAGGTGGCCTCGGCTTCGCACGGCGACCCCGCCCGGCGCACCGTCGAGCTGCCCTACCTCGCCCGCTGTTTCCGCACCCGGCGCCTTGGTTAACGTAGGCCTGCGCCGATCGGCTGAAAGCGTCGCGATCGGCGAACGGAACGGCAGCGTCCGGCCGCTACGGTTTCGGGCATGGGTCCGGTCGCCGCTGTTCTCCTCGTGCTTGTCGCCTGCTCGGCCGTCGCGGTGCTGTGCGGCTTCCTGCTGGCCGCCCGCCGCGACCGCCGGCACTGGCACATCGAGGCCGACCGCCTGCGCGACGAGATCTGGGAACTGCGGGAGGCCGCCGCCTCGCGCGACAGGGCGCAGGCGGCCAACGAAGCCAAGTCGCGCTTCCTCGCCAACGTCAGCCACGAGGTGCGAACGCCGCTGAACGGCATCCTGGGCATGGCCGAGCTGCTGGGGGGAACGACGCTGGACGCCGAGCAGGATACCTATGTCGCCGCGATCCGCTCGTCGGGCAGCGCGCTGGCTTCGCTGGTCGACGAGATCCTCGACTTTTCCAAGATCGAGGCCGGACGGATCGATCTGCTCAGCGAGTCCTTCGATCCCGTCGCGCTGGTGGAAGGCGTCGTGGAACTACTGGCCCCGCGGGCTCAGGGCAAGGGTTTGGAGATCGCGGCGAGCGTGGGCGTCGACGTGCCGCGCCTCATCCGCGGCGACCCCGTGCGGCTGCGCCAGATCCTGCTCAACCTCGCCGGCAATGCGGTCAAGTTCACGCCCGCCGGCGGCGTCGGCGTCCGCGTCACCCGCCTGCGGGGCAACACCGGGGGCAGCGCCGGGGCTGGCACCGTGGAGCTGCGTTTCGACATCGAGGACACCGGCCCCGGCGTTCCGCCCGATCGCCGCACCGCGATCTTCGAGGACTTCGAGCAGGCCGGAGGCGCGGTCTCGCATGCCGGCGGCGGTACGGGATTGGGGCTGGCCATCTCCCGGCGTCTCGCCGAGCGCATGGGCGGCTCGCTCGGCCTCGCGGAACGGACCGGCGGCGGCTCTTGCTTCACCCTTCACCTGCCGCTTCCTTCGATGGACGCTGCCGCCCCGGCGGACCAGATGGCTGCGAACGTCCTCGCACCCTCCTTTCAGGTGCCCGCGCTTGCCGCCTGTCGCGTGCTGATCGTCTCGGCTTCGCCGTTCGAGGCGCCCTTTCTCGCCGCCTGTCTCGCCGAAGCCGGCGCAACCGTCGTCCGGCTCGCCGAGACCGAGGCGACGCTGAGGCTGCTGCCGGCGCAGCCGCCCTTCGACATGGTGATGATGGACTGCTCGCTGGGCGAGAACAGCACCAC